>SLLM01000173.1 GCA_007134055.1 Ectothiorhodospiraceae bacterium
CGGTCCATGCGTTCCGGATCTCCTATGTCGGCGAACAGGGCTGGGAGCTGCATGTGCCGTTCAGCTACGGCCTCTCCCTGTGGGACCTGTTCCACGAGCAGGGTGTGACGCCCGTGGGCATCGAGACCTATGCCAGCAGCCGCCGGCTGGAGAAGAGCCTGCGCCTGCAGAACGCGGATCTGCTGACCGAGTACAACCTGTACGAGGCGGGCCTGGCGCGGCCCCGGGTCAAGGCGGCGGACTTCCACGGCAAGGGTGCCTATCTGTCGCAGCGGGAGCGACAGCACCAGCCGGCGTACCTGTGCACCATGACGATGCTGGAGAACGTGGACGGTAACGGTATCCCCCGGTTCCCGGTGGGGCAGTGGCCGCTGCTCGATCCGGAACGGGGAGACGTCCTCGTGGATGAGCGGGGACGCAGGTCCTATACCACCAGCATTGCCTACGGGCCATCCGTCGGCAGGAACATCGCGCTCGGATACATTCCCCACCCCTGGGCGCAGGAGGGCCGGGAGCTGCTGCTGGAGTACTTTCAGGAGCACTACCCGGTTCGCATCGAGGCGGTGGGCTATCGGGCGCTGTACGATCCGGACAACAGCAGGCCGAAATCGTGAAAAAAATGGCCGGGGAACTGCGTGTATCCCCGGCCAACACCTTGCTGAATCGGTTGTGTGTCCCGCCACCGTACGGAATGCGGCGGGCCTGGGACGCGCCGTGCCCCTACAGGTGGCCCAGCGCCTCCAGTACCTCTTCGTAGATCTCGATTTCCCCCTCGAGGAACTCCTGGAACTCGTCCGGACCAATCACCACGGAACGGAACTGCAGGGCGTTCTGCTCTTCGATGTTCTTGTACACATCGCTCTCGGCCGCCTCCGCCAGGATCTCGTAGATCGCCTGGGCATGCTCCGGATCATCCTCGGCATGCATGGCGAGGCCGCGCCAGCGCCCGATGGTCACGTCGAAGCCAAGCTCCTGCGCGGTCGGGACGTCGGGCAGCACCGGCAGGCGTTCCTCCATGAACACGACCAGGGGGTTGATCTCGCCGGCCTCGACCAGTGAACGGGCGGGACCGTACTCTTCGAACAGCAGGTCGGTGTGTCCCCCCAGCACGGCCGAGAACGCCTCTGCCGCAGAATTGAACGGGATGTAGTTGAGCTCGGCTTCGGAGCGCAGGCTCCACAGGCCCACCAGCGTCTCGTCATAGCCCGCGGCACCGGTCCCGGCGATGGTGAGTTCGCCCGGGTTCTCCCTGGCATACTCGATCACCTGCTCGATGTTTTCGAAGTCACTGCCCTCGGGCGCGTAGAACAGGCCCTGGTCCCACTGGACCCGGCTTACACCCTGCAACTGGGTGATGTCGATGCGACCGAGCACGTGGTTGATGATCTCCTCGGGGCCCACGGCCATCATGTTGTGTCCATCCGCCGGCCGGCTGGTGAATTCGGTAAAGGCCGGCACGCCGCCACCGCCGGTCACGGAGATGCCCACGAGGGATTGCCGGGTGATCTGCGAGAACGGGATCCCGATCGCCCGTATGAAGAGGTCGGTGCCGCCACCCGGGCCGAACTGGTTGATCACCTCGACAGTGCGCTCCGGATAGTCGTCGCTGGAGATCGCCGTGGTTGGCATGGCCAGGCCGAGCCCGAGACCGACGGCCAGGCCGGTTTTCAGTAACTGGTTGTTCATTTGAGTACTCCTCCCGCTCGAGAATTGCTGTCGATACCATTCACGGCATCAGTGCGTCGCAACCATCAATCCCTGTCCACCGCATGCGCGGCAGTGGCTGACTCATTGTCGTTTCCCTGAGAGACGAACCGCCTGTGCCCCATCGTACAGCGGAACATGTCCCGGACCATCGAGGCCACGGTGCGCGCTGCTCCGGGAGCAATCTGCATGGCAGTGCTGTTCGTGTTTGAATTAAAAATTCATAATTTGATAAAATCCTAGTCACTGCCTTCCCCCCAGTCAACTCTGGGGTGTCACGTCGGCCACCGTCGAATGACGCGAGCGACGGGCAGCCTAGTCACCCCAGTGCCAGGGCCGCACGTGATCAACGGGGCACAGCACTCCGCCGGGCTGCGCGTCCCGATTTTCAGCGCCCGCCGGGCATGGAATCGGGAGTTGTTGATGCATATGAGTACCGACGGGCGCAAGGCAGCCGGCTGGGACACGATTCACCGCAGTTACCGGGCCAGGATGGAACGGGCCGGGCGCCTTGCCAGCGGCAAGGTGGTAGCGGCGGATGACGCGGTATCGCTGCTGGAATCGGTGCTCGAGCCCGGGGATCGGTTGTGCATTGAAGGCAACAATCAGAAGCATGCCGATTTCCTTGCCGCCAGCCTGGCCCGGGTGTCCTCCGATCGGGTGCACGGGCTGCATATCGTCCAGTCCAACCTGGCGCTGCCCGCTCACCTGGATGTCTTCGAGCGCGGCATCGCGGACAGGCTGGATTTCTGCTACTCCGGGCCGCAGGGGCTGCGCCTGGCGCGCCTGGTGGCCGAGGGGCGTGTCCGGGTCGGCGCCATACACACCTACCTGGAACTCTACAGCCGCTATTTCTCCGACCTGACCCCCCGGGTGAGTTTCATCGCCGCCGATGCCGCCGACGCCGCCGGCAATCTCTACACCGGCGAGAACACGGAGGATACGCCGGCAATCGTGGAGGCCACCGCGTTCAAGTCCGGGATCCTGATCGCCCAGGTCAACCGGATCGTGGACGAACTGCCCCGTGTCGACGTGCCGGGAGACTGGGTGAGCTTTGTCGTCGAGGCGCCGAAGCCCTACTACATCGAACCGATCTTCACCCGCGATCCGGCGGCCATCACCGATGTGCAGATCCTCATGGCGATGATGGTGATCCGCGGGCTCTACCAGAAGTACGGCGTCACCCGCCTGAATCATGGCATCGGCTTCGACACCGCCGCGATCGAGCTGATCCTGCCGACCTATGCCGCTGATCTGGGCCTGCAGGGCGAGATCTGCCGGTACATGTCGGTCAATCCCTGTCCGACCCTGATCCCGGCCATCGAGTCCGGCTTCGTCGAGGGCATCCACTGTGCCGGATCGGAGCTTGGCATGGAACGCTACGTGGCGGAGCGTTCGGACGTGTTCTTCATCGGCCGGGACGGCACCATGCGGTCCAACCGTATCTTCTGCCAACTGGCGGGCCACTACGCCGACCTGTTCATCGGCTCCACCCTGCAGGTCGATCTCGAAGGCAACTCGTCCACCGCGACCCTGAACCGCATCACCGGCTTCGGCGGCGCGCCGAACTTCGGTTCCGAATCGCGCGGTCGGCGGCATGGCAGCAAGAGCTGGCTGCAGGCCGGCGAGGAAGCCAACCGGGGTCGGCGTATGCCCCGGGGGCGCAAGCTGGTGGTGCAGATCGTGGAAACCTTCCGCGAGGGCCTGGAGCCGACGTTCGTCGAACGGCTTGACGCCTGGGACCTGCAGCAGTCCTTCGATCTGCCGTTGCCGCCCGTCATGGCCTACGGTGACGACATCACCCACATCGTCACCGAAGAGGGGATTGCCAACCTGCTGCTGTGTGATGACCTGCTGGAACGGGAACAGGCGATCCGCGGTGTTGCCGGCTACACGCCGGTGGGCCTTGGCCGGGACCGGGCCGTGGTTGAACGCCTGCGGAAGAAGGGCGCCGTTGCCTACCCGGACGATCTCGGCGTCGACAAGCGCCTGGCCAACCGGGATCTGCTCGCCGCCCGTTCCATCAAGGATCTGGTCCACTGGTCCGGAGGGCTGTACCGGCCGCCGGCGCGATTCCGCAACTGGTGAGGTGCGTCATGGATCATCTGGAATTCGAGTTCGAGGGCCGTGGGCATTCGCCCCGGCGCGGCCACGCCCTGGTCGGGGTGGTGGGGTCGGGAAACCTGGAGGTGTTGCTGGAGCACGCCGAACTCGGGGGCAACTGCAGTGCGGTGGTGGATACCTCCATCCGCGGCTTCGATTCGCTGTGGGAGCGGGTGCTGGCGGACTTCGTCGATCGCCACCGGCTCGCCGACGTGCGGATAAGCGTCAACGACGGCGGTGCAACGCCTGCGGTGGTCACTCTGCGGCTGGATCAGGCGGCGGCGGAAATACGGGAAGAGCAGTCATGAGGCCGGTGCGTCGCAGCTATGACGAGGCCACCGCCCGTGGGCGGATCGACGGCCTGCTGGACGCGGGAACATTCCGCGAGTTCTGCGGCCCCACCGCCCGCCGCAGCAGTCCCCACCTTCCCGCCCTGGGGTTGCCGGTATCCTTCGATGATGGCGTGGTGGTCGGCGAGGGCCGCCTGGACGGCAGGCCCGTTCTGATCGGCTCCCAGGAGGGAGGGTTCATGGGCGGATCGGTGGGCGAGGTGCACGGAGCCAAGCTGACCGGACTGCTGGAACGCGGCCTGGATGTGGAGCCCGCCGCGGTGGTGCTGCTCCTGGATTCCGGCGGCGTGCGCCTGCAGGAGGCCAATGCCGGGCTCATCGCCATGGGTGAAATCCAGCGCGCGGTCTTCCGGGTGCGGGCGGCAGGTGTCCCGGTGATCGCCGCCATCGGCGGGCGCAACGGCTGCTACGGAGGCATGTCCATCGTCGCCCGTTCCTGCGACTGGATTGTCGTCAGCGAGCAGGGGCGGCTTTCCATTTCCGGCCCCGAGGTGATCGAGGCCGTGGAAGGCATCGAGGAGTTCGACGCCCAGGATCGGGCGCTGGTGTGGCGCACCATGGGCGGCAAGCATCGCCGCCTTCTGGGGGAAGTGGATGCCCTGGTGGAGAACAGCATCGAGGCGTTTCGCATGGCGGTGATCGGCTGGCTGGAGCAGCCGCGGCCGCTGGACCTGGCGGCCGTCGAGGCCGAGCACGCCAGGCTGGAGGCGCGTCTGCGCCGCTTCGCGGAATGCCGTGACGGCCTGGATGTCTGGCGGGATCTTGGCGTGGAACGCCCGGAGGAAATCCCCGAGCTGGACGCCGACGCATTCAACGCGGTGGTCGCCAGTATGGAGGAGCGTGATCGATGAGCGACGGTGCAGCGCGAACAGCCCGCCTGCTGGACGAACTCTTCGGAGCCGGACACGGTGTTGCCGTGGACGCCCCCCTGGTCCGGGGGCACGCCACGCTGGGGGGGCGTGATGTCGCCGTGATCGGGACCACCGACCAGGTCCATATCGGCGCCCGGATCGCCCTCGCCCTCGCCGGGCACGTGCTGGACGTGGTCCGCGATACCCCCGGGCGGCCGATCCTGCTGATCGTGGACAACTCCGGGCAGCGTCTCAGCCTCTGGGACGAGCTCATGGGAAACAACGGCTGCATCGCGCACCTCACCAAGTGCCTGGATCTCGCCCGGCGGCGGGAGCACCGGGTGGTGGGCCTGGTCCATGAGCTGGCGGTGAGCGGGGGGTTCATGGCCACCGGCATGGCAACGGAGGCCTGTTACGCGTTGCCGGGAGCGGAAGTGCGGGTGATGGCCGCGAGCGCCATGTCCCGTGTTACCGGCATTGCGGAGGAACGGCTGCGGGAACTGTTCCGGACATCCCCGGCACTGGGCCCCGGGGTTGACAACTTCGTGCGCATCGGCGGCCTGCACGGCGTCCTCGACGGCGACCTGCGCGCGCGCATCGCCGAGGCCCTGGACCACGTCGATCCGGATCCCGATCCCCGTCGCCGACTGGGCACGGAACGGGGGGGGCGGACCCATGCCGCGGAGGTCGCTGCCATGGTTCGCGCGGGACACTAGCATGCAGTCGCCGCCGCGCCACCATCTGGCCTGGCTGTCTCCGGACGCCCCGGTGCAGTTGACGGAGTCCGCCTGGACGCCGGTGGTGCGTTCGTGGCTGCAGTCGCGACGCCCGCTGGTGGTGCGTCGGCGCCTTGCCGGCGAACCGGAGGATGATCTCGCCCTCGGCCTGCCCTTGCCCAACAGGCTGGGCCGTCATCGCCTGGCCCTGCGGGCGCCGCCGGACGCATTGCTCTGCCTGGAACCGCCGCCGTCCCTCGAGCAGGCCGCCGCGGTGCTGCCGGAACAGCCACGGCGGATCGTGCGGGAAGTCGCTGGGCACATCGAGGCCTGTGGAGCCCGGGCCCTCGTCTACGGTTCCGTTGCCTGGCAATGGCTCACGGGGGAGGCTTACCTGCGGCCCGGCTCTGACGTCGATGTGCTGATCGTGCCCGGTTCCCGGTGGGAACCGGACCGTTGCCATGCGGTTCTACGGGAGATGGCGGCGGTCCGGGAACCGCACCTCGACGGCGAGCTGGCCCTGGGTGAAGGCGGCTTCGTTGCATGGCGCGAACTGCTGGGCGACGCCGACGATGTCCTGGTGAAGACCGCCACCGGCGTGAGTCTGCGCCAGCGCGCCGCGCTGCTGCCCGTCGGGACCGTGGCATGAACGCCCCGGCACTGGTCGCCGGCTTCGCCACGGCCCGGTTTCAAAGCATCGAGCGATGCGCGATCAACGCCCTGCGGGACGAACTGGCCTGTTATCCGAAACCGGGCCTGGTGAGCTTTGTCGATTCCGGCAGCCACGCGGACATGAGCGCGGCCACGTTCCTGCGCAGCATCGAGGCGTTGCGCGGCTACTTTGCACAGATCGCGGTGGCAGGGGCCGATGACGCCTCGTTCGCGGAACTCAACGCCATCGGCCGCGCTGCCGAGGCACGCATGTTCGAGGCCACGGGCGGCAGGAATACCCACCGCGGTGCGGTGTTCAGCCTGGGGCTGCTCGCCGCGGCGGCGGGCCGGCAGAGCCGGAACGGGAAGCCCGCCCGATCCGCGGTCTGCGGGGTCGTCGGGGAGCGCTGGGGCGAGGAGATCCTTGCCTTTCCGCGGCCCGCGGAAGCTGCCAGTCACGGTGACCTGGTGCGTCGTCGCTACGGGGCGGCCGGCGCCCGGGAACAGGCCGCGGCCGGGTTCCCGGTGGTGACAAAGCATGCCCTGCCGGCCCTCCGGCATGTCAGCGCGCTGGGCAACAGTGCCGGGGCGGCCGCGGTACAGGCGCTGTTCGCGATCATGGCAGCGCTGGCCGACAACAACCTGCTCTACCGCGCCGGACCCGCCGGACTCGATTACGCACGCGCCGCCGCGGCCGCTTTCCTGGTCCGCGGCGGCATGCTGCGGCACGACGGCCATGCCCGGGCGGTTGCCGTCCACCGGCGTTTTGTCGCCGCCAATCTCAGCCCGGGTGGGGCCGCGGATCTGCTGGCCGCCACGCTGTTCGTCAGCGCCTGGGAGCAGGGGGAGGGATAGCATGGGTCTGGCACTGCTCTGCGCCGGTCAGGGTTCACAGCATCCGGCCATGTTCGAGCGTCTCGCCGCAGAGCCCGCCGCGGAAACGGCGCTGGAACTTGGCTCGCGGTGTGCCGGGCTGGACCTGCGGCGGCTGGCCGAAAGCGCCTCCCCGGATCAGATCACCACCAATCGCATGGCGCAGGTGCTGGTCGTCACCCATGCACTGGGTGCCGTGGCTGCACTGGCCGAATGCGGTGTGGAGCCGGCGGTCTGTGCCGGCTACAGCGTCGGGGAGATCGCCGCGCACTGCTGCGCGGGCGCCTGGTCCGCCGCCACCGCCATCGACCTCACCCAGCGCCGCGCGGCGCTGATGGACGAAGCCTGCGGCGCAGCGTCGACGCCGCTTGGCATGGTGGCCCTGATCGGCCTGACGATCCGGCGCGCGGAGCGTCTGGCGGCTGAGCACGGCTGTGAGATAGCGATCATCAACGGGACCGACCACGTGGTGCTCGGCGGTCCGGCCGGTGCGGTTGCGGATATCGTGGCCCTGGCACCGGAACTCGGTGCGCGCCTTGCCAGGCGGCTCCCGGTGGAGGTTGCTTCGCATACCCGCTTCATCGCCGGTGCCGTGGAGCCATTTGCCGACGCTCTGCGGGAAGCGGACTGGCAGGTGGCCAGCACCGTAGAAGACGACCGCTGGAACGTCGTGATGACCATCCCCTTCGACACGCTGGGTCACCCGGGTATCCCAACCGAAAGCTGGGATGCATCCTTTACCCGCCAACGTGGCGGCCAGACGGAGATGTTCCCGGAGGGTGATGCCATGGCGGTGCTGTACCTGAGCATCGCCCGGCAGGGCGGCCGGACCGTTCTGTGGTGGCAGGGGTGGCAGAATCACCGCGATGAATGGCTCGAGGACTTCTTCCCCAATCACGTGTCATACGAGGTGCGGCCCGTCAGCACGGCCGACGAACTGGCCGAGCAGTCCGTGGGAGCGACTGATTTCTGGTTGCAGAACCCGTCCGATTCCGAC
>SLLM01000230.1 GCA_007134055.1 Ectothiorhodospiraceae bacterium
GCTCCAGCATCTTCAGGATACCGATGGCGGTGAGTCCGCCGGAGGAGGGGGATGGCATGGAGACGATCCGGTAGCCCCGGTAGTGCCCGGTGACCGGCTCGCGCACCACCGCGCGGTAGCCGGCCAGATCCTCCAGGGTCATGCGCCCGGCCAGGGACTCGTCCGCCCCGCGATGGTGCTTCTGGGTGGCGATGACCGCCTCGGCCAGGGGGCCGGTGTAGAAAGCATCCGGACCTTCCTCGGCCAGCAGGCGGAGGGTGCGGGCGAGTTCCGGCTGGGTCAGCAGTGTACCGGCCTGCAGCCCCTCGCCATCCGGCCGGAAGACGGTGCGCGCCTTCTCGTAGGCAGGGTTACCTGGCTCACTGTCCAGGCGCAGACTGCGGATGCTTTCCTCGAGGCGCGGGCTGACCCGGAACCCAGCCTCCGCCAGGCGGATGGCCGGCTGCAGCACGTCGGCGAAATCCATGCTGCCCCAGCGCTCCAGGGCCAGCTCGATGCCGCGGACGGCTCCGGGGACGCCGACGGCGATACCGCTGGTGGAAGCCACCGGGAACAACCGCCCCTCGAGCATCTCCGGGGTCGCTGCCGCCGGAGCCGTCTCCCGGGAGTCCACGATCACCGTCTCGCCGCTCTCTGCCAGGTGGATCATCATGAAGCCGCCACCGCCAATGCCGGCGGACTGGGGCTCGACCACGTTGAGGGCGAACATCACCGCGGAGGCCGCGTCCACCGCGTTGCCCCCCTGGCGCAGGATCTTCGCCCCGGCCTCGGCGGCAGCCGGTTCGCTGGTGGTAACCACGCCGCCGGAAACCCCGGGAATACCGAGGGACGAGGCGGTGGCCACGACGGATGTCGGCAGTGCCATGGTCGCCAGCGCCAGTGCCGCATGGCGCAGGAATCGACCCGGGAGCGAATCGGTGTGGCGTGACATCGGCGGTTCCCCTGGTGCTGAAGCAGACACGAGCCGACAGGAGTGAACTCCCGCCGGAGCGGGTGCTCAGGGCTGCCCGAGCCGACCCAGTCGTGCCGCCTCGATGATTTCGATCCAGTAGCCGTCCGGATCCTTCACGAAGGCCACGTCGCGCATCTTGCCCTGCTCCGGGCGCTTCACATAGGTGACCTGGTTGTCGTCCAGCCAGCGGATGGCGGCGTCCAGGTCGGGCACCGAGAAGCAGATGTGGCCAAAGCCCTGGGGCTCGGCGTTGCCGTCATGGTAGCTGAAGGCGTCCTTGTCCTCGGTGCCCCAGTTATGGGTCAGCTCCAGGATGCCGCGCTGGCTGAAGGTCCACACCGTGCGCTCGGCCGTATCCTCCGGTGGCTGCTCCCCCTCGTCCAGACGCGCCAGGAAGTACAGGGAGAACTGCATTTCCGGGAAGTCCAGCTTGCGCAGCAGCCGCATGCCAAACACGTGGCTGTAGTAGGCGAGGGAACGCTCCGGGTCCTTGACCCGCAGCATGCAGTGGTTCAGGCGAAACCCCCGGGTCTCCGCCGGAGGATGTTCAACAATGCCGGGTTCGCGTTCGGTGTCAAATGCCATCCGGGTCTCCTTCAGGGCCGTTGCCGGTAGCCGGCAGGTTGCACTTCGGCCGACGCGCGCGTGCGTACGGTACCGCTACTCAGAGTGCCCGGCCGACACCGCGCCTGGCAACTACCGGAGTCGGGGACGGGTTACAGCTCCACGGTGGCAATGGGCACGATCCGCGTGGCCGGGTCCAGCTCCTGGTAGGACAGGACCGGTATGCGCGGTATCTCCGTCTCCGTGAGCTTGCGCAGGTAGGGCCGGATTTCCAGGGACGTGAGCAGGACCGGCGGCCGGGTGGCGAGCTCCTTCTCCCGTCCCAGGGAATCCCGGATCCGGGTGACGAGTTCCCGGCTGGTGGAGGGATCAAGCGTCAGCACCGTGCCGGCGGAGGTCTGACGCCGCGCTTCCCGCAGCTTCTCCTCGACGCCGGGGTGCAGGACCACGGCGGACAGGGAGCCATCCGGCGCGGCGAACCGGTAGGACATGTAGCGGGCAAGCGAGGTGCGGACGTATTCGGTCAGCATGACCGGATCCTTCTCCTGGGGCGCCCATTCGATCAGCGCATGGGCGATGCGGCCGAGGTTGCGGATGGAGATGTCCTCCCGAACCAGTCGCTTGAGTACGTCGGTGATGCGCGGCAGGGTGACGTTGCGCTGCAGTTCCCGCTCCAGATCCGGGCTTCCCTCCGCCAGCCGGTTGAGCATGAGCTGGGTCTCCTGGATGCCGACGAACTCGGCGGCGTGCCCCCGGATGATGCGCCCGAGATGGGTCGCGAAGAGCTGCTCCAGGGTCATGTAGCGCCGTTGCTGCCGGTCCAGCGCCGCGCGCTGCTCCGTGTGGACCCACAGGGCGGTGCGGCCGAGGACCCGGGTGTCTCCCTGCTGATAGCGAATGCCCGCCTGCTCCAGTGCCTCGGCGCCATCCATTGCAAGGACGTGGTCCGGTCGCAGTTCGCCGCGCTCGGCGGGGATCTCGTTGATGTACACGGCATAGGTTCCCCGCGGGAAGCGGGCGGCGGTTCGCACCAGGATCCCC
This sequence comes from Ectothiorhodospiraceae bacterium, assembly GCA_007134055.1. Lineage (GTDB taxonomy): Bacteria > Pseudomonadota > Gammaproteobacteria > Nitrococcales > Aquisalimonadaceae > Natronocella. The sequence continues at coordinate 2,558 of SLLM01000230.1, forward strand.
GGGAACGGCAGGCCCAGATCGTAGGCCAGTTGCCGCCGGGTCCGGCCGAGCTCCCGGTCGAGTTCCGCCGGCCGCAGGCAGCGATCGATCCCGGTGAAGGCCTGTACCACCACCGGAACCGAGAGGCTGTGATCGGAGACATCCAGCAGCCGGGGGACATGCCTGCTGCCTTCCGCGCCCATGGCGGGTACCGGTGTCACCCCGGGCGAAGTGTGCCGTTGCCGGCTTGGCAGCAGGGAGAAACCGAGCATGCCGACGGCGGCACCGAGGCCAAGGAAATGCAGCTTGGGGAAGCCCGGTACGATCACCATGCTCATGATGACCCCGCCGCCGATCAGCAGCGCCTTGGGATGGGCGCGGATCTGCCGGGCGATCTCGTTGCCAAGGTTGGTGCCTTCCGGGGTCTCGGCCTTGGAGACGCGGGTGATGATGATGCCGGCGGTGATGGCGACGAACAGGGACGGGATCTGCGAGACCAGGGCGTCGCCTACCGTGAGCACCGAGTAGGTATGCAGGGCGCCGTCCACGTCCATGCCGTGGCGCAGGGTACCGATGGCCATGCCGGCGACGATGTTCACCGCGGCGATGATGAGCCCGGCGATGGCGTCGCCCTTGACGAACTTCATTGCCCCGTCCATGGAACCGTACAGCTGGCTCTCGCGCTCCAGCAGCGTCCGGCGCTCCCGCGCCTCGCCCTTGTCGATGATGCCGGCCCGCAGGTCCGAGTCGATGCTCATCTGCTTGCCCGGCATGGCGTCCAGGGTGAAGCGAGCGCCCACTTCGGCCACCCGTTCCGAGCCCTTGGCGATGACGATGAACTGCACGATGGCGATGATCAGGAACACCACCGCGCCGACGATGATGTCCCCGGAGACAACGAGATTGCCGAAGGTATCGATGATGTCCCCGGCGTAGGCGTTGGTGAGAATCTGCCGAGTGGAGGCGATGTTCAGGGAGAGCCGGAACAGCGTCGTGAACAGCAGCAGTGAGGGCAGGGTGGACAGCCCCAGGGGAGAGCCGATGTAGAGGGCCACCATCAGCAGCACGATGGAGACGGTCAGGTTGACCGTGATCAGCAGATCGATGGCCACCGGTGGCAGCGGCAGCACCATGAGCCCGATGGCAGCCACCACCAGCAACACCAGCCAGAGGTCGTGATGGCGGGACAGCTGTCCACTCGACAGGATCTGCCGTGCTCCGGCGATGACGTTCATGCTTCTCTCCCTGCTGGAATGTTCATGCCCTGTCCATGCCGCTAGCGCGGCTGTTGCTGTACCGAGCGCGCCCATCGGAGCACGGCGGCCACCGGCTCCAGGAACTCGTCCGGGATGTACTGGTTCAACGGCGCCTCCTCCTGCAGGCGCCGGGCGAGATCGACATTCCGGAGAATGGGGATCCCCTCGCGTTCCGCGACTTCGCGGATGGCCTGGGCGATTTGCCCCTCCCCCTTGGCGATGACGATGGGCAGGTCGGATTCACCCGGTCGGTAGAACAGGGCCACCGCCACGTGGGTGGGGTTGACCACCACGGCGCTGGCGTTCTTCGTGTTTTCGATCATGTTCTCGGTGGTCACCTCTTCGTGGAGTTGCTTGCGTTTGCCCTTGATGTGGGGGTCGCCCTCGGTGTCCCTGCGCTCGCGTTTCACCTCGGTGCGGGTCATCCGGTTCTGGCGCAGGTGGTACCAGCGCTGGAACCACAGATCGAGAATGGCGATGACGATGAACAGCGCCACCGCCGTCCAGATCAGGATTGCGAAGAAGTGGGTGGCGACGTTCAGCAGCCCGCTTTCCGGGATCCACTGGATGCGGAACAGGGTCGGCAGGGCGTAGCGCCCCACCAGCCAGACGATGAAACCGAGAACGACGAGCTTGATGACAAGCTTGATCAGCTGGATGACCGTGTTCAGGGAGAAGATGCGCTTGAGCCCGGTCATGGGGCTTGCCCGGGAAAGTTTCGGCTTCACCGGATCCAGCGAGAACACGGGGCCCACGTGCAGGAAGGCCGCAAGAATGCTGACGGTCACCAGCAGGCCGGCGATGACCAGGGTGATCGTGGCCAGTTCCCGGAACATGCCCCGCACGGATGCCGCCAGCAATCCCGGATCGGTGACGGCACGCAGATCGGCACCGGCGGCACCCGCCAGCACCCCGGTGATCCGCTCCAGCATGATGCCGCCGGCCAGGGCGAACAGCGCGGCGCCGACGGTGACCACGGCGGTGGCCGGAATGTCCGGGCTGCGGGCCACCTGGCCCTTGTGGCGCAGTTCGCGCAGGCGGTGGGGTGTTGGTGGCTCCGTCCGGTTCTGCGCCGTTTCCTGCTTACTCATCCAGGCGATCCTCCAGGGTGTCGAGCACCGCCGGAAAATCGGCCGCCGGCAGCGGGATGGTGCCGTTGAAGATCAGCATGCTGTAGATAAGCATCATCACTGCGAGCATGGTCACCTTGATCGGCAGGGCGAGGAGGAACACGTTGAGTTGCGGCGCGAAGCGGGCGAGCAGCCCCAGCGCCAGCTCGATCAGCAGCATCAGGATGACGAACGGCGCCGCCACCTTGACCGCCAGGACGAACATCTGCACCAGCACGCCGACGCCCGCCTCGAATACGGCGACGTTCCCGACCAGCGGCGTCATGCTCGTCAGCGGCCACAGGCGGAAGCTCTCGAACAGCATGCCGATGAACGACAGCAGGCCGCCGGTGAACAGGAACAGGGCGATGAACAGCTGCATGAGCACATTGGCCATCAGCGATTGCGGCTGCCCGGTGAACGGATCCGGTGCCGTGGCCATGCCCAGTGCCGCCTGGTAGCCGATGATGGCGCCGGCAGCGTACATGGCCCAGAATCCGACCGCGGCCAGCAATCCCAGCACCAGGCCGATGCCCGCCTCCTTGACCACGTACACGGGGACGGCAGTCATCGTGATACCTGCGGTCTCCTCGTCCGCGATCGCCATGGGCAGCAGCGCCAGGGACAGCGACACCACGAAGGCGGCCTGGATGTAGCGCGGGATGCTGTTGCCCACGAACAGTGGGATCACGGAAAACGCCACCAGCATGCGGGACATCAGCAGCGCCATGACCAGGAGGATCTCCCGCCAGTCGTCCCCGATCGCAGCGATCAGATCCGTTTCCATCAGTGGACGGAGGGGATGATGGACAGGACCCGGTCCGCGTAGTTGTAGAGCTGGCTGCCGAGCCAGTCCGCGGAGAGCACCAGGGCGACGATCAGCACCATCAGCTTGATGCTGAAGGTGATGGTCTGGTCCTGGATCTGGGTGATCGCCTGCAGGAACGCCATCACCAGGCCCACCAGTCCCGGTATGAGAACCGTCGGAATGGAGAAGATCAGCACCAGCAACAGGCCCTGCTGGACGTAGGTGGCAAGTGCGTCCAGAGTCATGGCAACTCCTACTGGTAGGTGAGCACCAGCCCGTGGATGAGCTTGCCCCAGCCGTCCACCATCACAAACAGCAGCAGCTTCAGGGGCACCGAGACGACCACCGGCGCGAACATCATCATCCCCATGGCGATCAGCGTGTTGGCGACCAGCAGGTCGATGACCACGAACGCCAGGTAGAGCAGCACCCCGATCTTGAACGCGGCGATCAGCTCGCTCACGGTGAATGCGGGAACCAGCACCATGAGGTCGTCACTCTCCAGGACCTCGGCCTGCTCGCTGGGCCACAGCGCATGGGCGGAGCGCAGGAAGAACTCCTGCTGGGCGGGCTGGGTGTGCGCGCCGAGGAACTCCCGCATGGGTTCGCGCGCTTCGCCGGCGATCTCGAAGAAGTGGGCGGGACGGAAATCCTCGCGCCCTTCCAGGGTCGCTTCGACAATGCCGCCGATCTGGTTGCCCACCGGCGCCATGATGAACAGCGTCAGCACCAGCGCCAGACCATTGAGCACCAGGTTCGGGGGGATCTGCTGGATGCCGAGGGCGTTACGCACCAGGCTGAGGACGATCACGATCTTGGCGAAGGAGGTCACCATCACCGCCATGAACGGCGCCAGCCCCAGCGTCATCAGCGTGAGCAGCAGTACGATCGGATTGGGTATGTCTTCCATCGGCTTGCAGCGACTGTTGTCCGTTGCCCGCGTCAGCCTTCCACCCCGGTTCCCGCGGTGACCTCGGTGATCCGGACTCCGAGCCGGCGGCCGATCACCACGAGTTTCCCCCGGGCGAACAGGGAGCCGGCAATCCGCAGCCGTACGTCCGCGTCCACCGCTTCGTTGGGAAGCTCGAGGAGAGAGCCCGGCTGCAGGCTGTCCAGTTCCCCCAGGGGCAGGCGGACATCGGCGAGGTCGAAGGTCACCGGAAGCTCCAGGGTTCGGGTGTCGGTCGGCATGACGGCGTCTCCGGAAGCAGGCAGTGTGGTGGTAGCGGTCTCGACCAGGCGCACAACCCGGTGCTTGGCCAGGCACGGCCAGTGCCGGCTGCCGTCGGCCGAGGTCAGGGTGGCGGCCAGTCCGGCGGCGGTGATGCGTCCGTCCTCGATCCAGACGACATCGCCCGGGGCAAGGTCCGCAACGCAAGCCCGTCCCAGATACGTGGTTCCCAGGCGGACGTGGAGGGGTACGGGCACGCCGCGCGGGGCGTGCCCCTCGATGGCGTCTCCGGCGGGCAGCAGACGGTGGAGGCGCAGCAGCACTTCCGGGGTTTCCGTCGCCAGCAGGCCCCGGGATACGGTGTCGGCGCCCGTACGCAGCAGCGCGAAGCCGAGGCGGCATTCCCAGTCGGGCAGGGTCCTGTGGCTCCAGTGCACGGTGGTGAGGTCGGCGGATTCGGCCAGTTCGGGTGGTAGCCGGACGATGAACTCCGCCGCGAGGCGTTCGATCACCAGCTTCCGCACGGTCGACGGCGCGTGATGGAACGGGCCGCCGATCAGCAGCGGATCCAGCGCCGCGAAGCTGTCCACCGCCAGCATCACCCGGTCGGCCCCGAAACTCAGTTCAACGCCGGTCTGCAGGCGCTTCGGTACCGTGGTCCAGCTCAGGGAAAAGGCGGCCTCGCCCAGCTTGAAGCCCGTGGTGCGCCGTTGCGCAAGCCAGGTATTGAGGGCGTCGCGAACCGCGGGCCGGACCTGCTCCAGATGCGTGGCCAGGGTCGACGGGGAATCGTCCGCGGCACGACTGCCGGGGCCGTGCCGGCGGCGTTCCGGGCGGTCGGCTCCCATGCTCATGGCCTGTCCGACTCCCCGGAGACGACTTCCAGCATGACATCGAGCGCGCTGGCGGCGCGCAGCGCCTCCAGCAGGGAGTCCTTCTCCTCCAGCAGGAGCACCCGTGTGGCGGGATCACTGGTGTGAAGCCGGACCCGGAGACGGGGTCCGTCGCCGATTAGTTCCACCGAAGTGCCGGGAAGGACCGTGTCCAGGCCAATGAGCACATGCCCCCGGTTCCCCCGTTCCTGCGCCAGGTGGAGGCTGCTGCAGACGCTTTCGAGCAACGTCGGGAGGTCCTTCGGTGTCCCGCCGTCCCCCCCCTCGGGCGCTGCCGGGCCGAGGAGGAACGAAGCAGGGGCGGCACCGGCGTGAAACCAGGGTGCCGGCGGCGGGCTCGGTGGCGTGGGGTTCTCCGCACCCGTACCGGTACGACCATCGTCGTCGGAGCCGCCGTCGGCGGCCCGTTCA
>SLLM01000091.1 GCA_007134055.1 Ectothiorhodospiraceae bacterium
CGGGGCCACTCCCTCCGGTACCCTCGCGCTGATGAAGGAACTCGTGCGATACGCTACGCTGGCGCCCTCCGGCCATAACACGCAGTGCTGGAAGTTCCGGATCGGCGATGACGACATCGGGATCCTTCCGGATTTCTCCAGGCGGACGCCGGTGGTGGATCCGGATGATCATCACCTGTACGTGTCTCTGGGCTGCGCCGTGGAAAACCTCGTGCAGGCCGCACGCGCATACGGGTTCGCGGTCGACGTGCAGTTCAGCGACGGCGGGGTGGGTGGTGTCCGGTGTCAACTGGAGCGCGCGTCCCCGGAAGAATCCGGCCTGTTCCGGGCAATTGCCCACCGACAGTGCACGCGGGCGGAGTTCGATGGCAGGGCGCTTGATGTCCGGGAGCTCGAGCAGCTTCGGGACGCCGGCACCGGGTCCGGTATCGAGCTGGCGTTGCTGACCGAGCGCCGGGCGATGGAAGCGTTGCTGGATTGCGCGCTCCAGGGGAACACCATGCAGGTTGCCGACCCGGAGTTCGTGCGCGAACTCGAGCACTGGATCCGGTTCAGTGACAGCGAGGCGGTTCGCAGCGGGGATGGCCTGAGCGCCCGGACAACCGGGAACCCGTCCGTGCCGCGGTGGCTCGGACGGCTGTTGTTCCGGACGATGTTCCGGGCCAAGCCCGAGAACGACCGACTCGCCCGGCAGGTGCGAAGCTCGGCGGGCATTGCCGTGTTCGTATCGCAGGTCGACGATCCTGCCCACTGGCTGGAGGCGGGCCGCTGTTACCAGCGGTTCGCGCTGCAGGGGACGGCGCTTGGAATCCGCAATGCCTTCGTGAACCAGCCGGTGGAGGTGTCCGCGCTGCGACCGGAGCTGGCCGGCCTGCTGGGCCTCAGCGGCTGGAGACCGCACCTGGTGGTACGCTTCGGCCGTGGACCGGAGATGCCGCGTTCACTACGCCGGCCTGTCGAGGAGGTACTGCTGTGAAGTCGGCCGGTTTGTCCTTCCCGGAACACGGTTCGGGGAGACGTCCGGGTTATCTCGCCGCGGCGCCCTGCCGGGCGCTGGACCCGATGGGGGGATGGAAACGGAATGGAACTGGTATTGGTCATCGGCCTGATGATGGCGCTCGGGGCTATCGGTGGTGTCATCGCGGTCCGACTGCGCCTGCCCCGCATCACCGGGTATATCTTCGCCGGTATACTGCTCAGCCCTTCCGTTCTGCCATTTCTTGACTGGGACCTGGTTGATGATCTCGGCATCATCGCCATGGCCGCGCTGGGTGTGATCGGTTACGCGATTGGTGCCAGTATCCGGCTGGACATGCTGCGGGGGCTCGGCAGCAGCATTGTCTGGATCACCCTCATGCAGGGAGCCGCAGCCTGGCTCCTGACCATCGTACTTCTGGTCCCGCTTGGTCCATTCCTGTTTCCCGGTGTTCCCGGCGCCGACTTCCTGACGCTGTATCTCCCCGTCGCGTTCCTGATCGGCGCCATCGCCTGGCCCACGGCGCCGGCGGTGACCATCGCGCTCATCCGTGAAGTGGGCGCCAAGGGGATCATGACCACAGCAGGGTTGACGGTGGTTGCGCTGAGCGATGCCGCGGCGGTCATCGCCTTCGGCCTGTCGCTGGAAGTCGCCCGCGCATTCATCGAGACCGGCGCGTTCTCCTGGTTCGACGGGGTGGCAATGCCGGCGGTGAAACTCGCGGGATCCGTGCTCCTGGGCATCGTCGGTGGTGTCGCCGTCAATGGCCTCAGTCGACTACTCCCGGAACGCGGTTTCGGCCTTCTGGCCGTTACCCTGGGCGGCATCCTGCTGTGCATGTGGGCTGCGCAGACTCTGGACGTGTCCATGCTGCTTGCGCTGCTGGTCATGGGGTTCGTCGCCGTCAACCTCGGCGGACGCCATGGGCGGCTTGCGAGTGTCCTGGAGCCGGTGGAGGGTGTCGTCTTCGTCGTGTTTTTCGTGATATCCGGGGTCTACTTCGACTGGGAGGCACTGGAGGCGGCGTGGCTCCTTGCCGTGATGATCACCGTGGCCCGCTGTTTCGGCAAGTATGGCGGCGCCCGCCTGGGTGCGGTGATTGCCGACGCGCCCCTGGTACTGCGCAAGTACCTGGGCTTCATTCTGCTGCCCAAGGCCGGCCTGACGCTCGGCCTCGCCTTCCTTGCCAGGGAGGCATTGTCCGATCCCCTGGGGACGCTCCTGTTCAACGGTCTGCTGGCATCAACGATACTCAACATGGTACTGACCCCGCCCCTCGCCAAGTGGGCGCTGGTCAAGGCGGCGGAACACAGTCGGCGTGCGGAACGGGGGTAACGCTGTCGCGGGACGGGTTACCGGGAGATTGACCAGTCCGCCGACGCTATTCACCGTCGCGACACCCATGCCGCAAGCGCGATCCGGGATATCGAGACGATCGAGTTCTATATTCCCGGTGCCGTGACTGTCACGCCAGCAGGACACTGTCAAACTGCATTGACATGGTGTTCATCCTGGTCCAGGTGCCCCCGGGCGGGATCGAAGCGTGCCCGGACCTGTCATCCGGTGTTCGGGGAGTCGGTCGGGATTGGCCCTAAGGGTGATTCGCCTTCGTCCCGCCGGCCCGGCTATCGTGCATTGCCATGCAGGTGCCGGCCGCCTTACTCTTGTGCCGGGGACTTCGCGTTGGGCTTATCGGGCTGCCACCGGGCGAGCCTGACCGCAACCATAGCGCCGGGGGTGGACCAGGTTTGGAGTAGCCCGATGCTCGTCTGGATGCTTGTCGTACACATCATCGCGCTGTTGTTCTGGGCCGCTGCATTGCTCTACCTGCCACCACTGATCGCCGCTGGCCGTCGTGCAGAGCTCATGGATTCACCGCGCCATCAGGCTTCCCTGGCCCGGTTCGTGTGCACCCACATCGCCACCCCGGCTGCCCTGGCAGCTATCGTTTCGGGCACCGCGGTATTCCTCCTGGGACGCATCGTCGAACCCTGGCTGATCGTGAAACTTTCTCTGGTCGCGGCCCTGGTGGTCTCTCATACCCTGACGGCCTTGCTGATCCTGCGCACGGAGGACGTTGGCGGCGAAGCTGTCCGCCCGTGGTGCTGGCTGCTGGGTGGCCTGCTATGCATCCTGATGACGGCGATTGTCTGGACCGTGCTGGCCAAGCCGGAAATCGAGGCGCTGCCGTGGACTCTCTGAGCGGAACGGCGATGATGCCGCGATCAGGGCTTCACGCGGGCCTGTTTGTCCACGGCTTCGTCCAGGTCGACCCCGACGGCATACTCGTACACCAGTCGTCCACCCAGGAAACCGGCGAGCGCGATGAATCCGGCGGTCAGCAGCGATACGTACAGGCCCCACGGGAGAATGTGAGCGTCCGGCGCACCGAAGCGCAGCAGGCAGTTGAAGGAAGCCAGGGAGAGCAGCATCACGGCGACGATGGCGTGGCACCAGGCGGTGATGAGCCGGCGGATGCGCGGGACGGTGACCAGGTCGATCAGCCCAGCCAGCCCGGATATCCAGCCGCCAATGGTGCCTACGCCGGCGAGCCACAGGCCGGCCCGTGCCCAGAAGAAATCACTGGTAAGCAGGTATGCGATATCGGTGCCCACCAGCATGAGCAGGGCAGCGACGGGAAAGTGGATCAGCATGGGGTGAAGCGGATGTCCGCGGATCGACACCCTGCTGATGATCGGATCCAGCCTCATCATGAATTCCTGATCGATGGAAGGACTCTACACATGTGCCATGTGCAGAGGGTAACCGCCCCGGCGCTGCTTGGCATCCCCGTTCTGCTGGCCGGCTGCACGGGCCCCTATTCCACACTGGACCCGGCGGGGCCGGCCGCATTGACGGCGGCCTGGCTGTGGTGGGCCATGTTCGGCTTTGCCACGCTGGTCCTGTTGGGTGTGGTGGCGCTCTGGCTGTACGCCATGATCCGTGACCCCGGCGCGATCGACGAGCACGAGGCCCGGCATGTGCAGTACCGCTGGATCATTGGCGGCGGCCTGGTGCTGCCAATGGGTTCGATCACCCTGTTGCTGGCCTTCGGCGTGCCAGCGGGGCATGGGATGCTGCCGCTGGGAGACGACGATGATGTGCTGCGCATTCACGTGACCGGCCACCAGTGGTGGTGGGAGGTGGAGTATCCGCAAGCCGGGATCACCCGCCGGGACGAGCTGCACATCCCCGCCGGCGTCCCGGTGGATATACATCTCTCCAGCGCGGACGTGATTCACTCGTTCTGGGTGCCCCGTCTTGGCGGCAAGCTGGACGCGGTGCCCGGCCATGTCAATGTCCTGCGTCTGCAGGCGGATGAAGCCGGCACCTACCATGGGCAGTGTGCGGAGTTCTGCGGCCTGCTGCACGCGCATATGGATTTCGCCGTGTACGCCCACGAGCCCGGGGATTTCGACGCCTGGCTGGAGGACGCACAAGGCGATGACTGAACCCCGCGCGCCCCGGGCCGAGGCACTGCACCAGCGCTTCGAGCGTGTCTGGTCGAATCTGCCCGGGTGGGGCACCCTGGCAGCCGTCAATCACACCACCGTCGGCCTGCGCTTCATGGCCACCGGTGCGGTGTTCTTCCTCATTGGCGGAATCCTGGCCATGCTGGTCCGCACCCAGCTGGCCCTCCCGGAGCAGGAGATCATCGGCCCCCAGCTCTACAACCAGGCCTTCACCATGCACGGCACGGTGATGATGTTCCTGTTCGCCATTCCGATCCTGGAAGGTCTGGCGCTGTACATGATCCCCAAGCTGATCGGGGCGCGGGACCTGGCCTTCCCGCGAATCAGCTCGCTTGGATACTACTGCTACCTGTTCGGTGGCCTTATCATCCTCTCCAGCCTGTTTCTGGGCGTGGCTCCCGACTCCGGCTGGTTCATGTACACCCCGCTCAGTGGGGCGGAGTACACCCCGGGGCCCGGGCCGGACTTCTGGTTGCTGGGCATCACGTTCGTGGAGATATCCGCCATGGCGGCGGGTATCGAACTCACCGTGTCCATCCTGCGAACCCGCGCCCGGGGCATGTCCCTGCGGCGGATGCCGCTCTTCTGCTGGTACATCCTGGCCATGGCGCTGATGATCGTGTTCGGTTTCCCGCCCCTGATCCTGGCCAGCATACTGCTGGAGCTGGAACGGGCCGCAGGCCTGCCGTTCTTCGATGTGGCGGGCGGGGGCGACCCCATCCTCTGGCAGCACCTGTTCTGGCTGTTCGGCCATCCGGAGGTGTACATCATCTTCCTGCCCGCGGCCGGCATCGTGTCCACTCTCATCCCGGTTTTCTCGCAGCGGCCCATCGTCGGCTACCGCTGGCTGGTGCTTGCCATCATCGTCACCGGGTTCATCAGTTTCGGACTGTGGGTGCACCACATGTTCACCGTGGGGATACCCCATCTCGCCCAGGCTTTCTTCTCGGTGGCCAGCATGCTGGTGGCGGTACCCACGGCGATCCAGGTATTTGCCTGGCTGGCCACCCTGTGGCTGGGCCGGGTGGTCTACAGCCTGCCCATGCTGTGGATACTCGGCTTCCTGGTCGTCTTCGTCTGCGGCGGGCTCACCGGGGTCATGCTGGCGCTGGTGCCGTTCAACTGGCAGGTGCACGACACCCACTTCGTGGTTGCCCACCTGCACTACGTACTGGTGGGGGGAATGCTCTTCCCGCTGATTGCCGGGTTCTACTACTGGCTGCCGCAGCTCTCCGGCCGGATGCCGTCCCATGTCCTCGGCCGCTGGGGGTTCTGGCTCACCTTCATCGGGTTCAACGCGACCTTTCTGATGATGCATCTCACCGGTCTGCTGGGGATGCCGCGCCGGGTCTACACGTACGAGGGCGGGCTCGGCTGGGACTGGCTGAACCTGCTTTCCTCCGTGGGCGGCTTCATCATGGCCGCCGGGATTGCCATGATCATCCTGGACATCACCCTGCACTTCCGCTTCGGCCGTCCGGCAGGGCGCAATCCATGGAACGCGGATACGCTCGAGTGGGCCGTTGACGCGCCACCCACATCCTACAATTTCGCCAGTCTGCCGAAGCTGCCGACCCGGCACCCGCTCTGGGAACAACCGGATCTGCCCGAGAGCATTGCCGCCGGTGAGCACGGCCTGAGTTCCATCGAGCACGGTCGCCGGGAAACCTACGGCACCGATGCCGTCAGCGGGCGCCTGCGGGAAATCATCCACCTTCCGGGCAACTCATGGTTGCCGCTGCTTGCCGCCCTGTCCCTGGCGGTGGTCTGTATCAGCCTGCTGGTGCGGGCCTATCCGGCGGCTTTGCTGGGCGTGGTTGGCGCCCTTTATTTCCTGTTGCGCTGGAGCTGGGTGAACGGCGTCCATCCGGCCATGGCGCCGCTCGTGGACGATGAACCGACGGATCCACCATTGCACTCACGCACCTGTGACGGTCCGGGACTCTGGGGCATGGTGATCACCCTGATGGCCAACGGCACCCTCTACCTGTCCCTGCTGTTCGGCTGGTTCTACCTGTGGACCGCCGCTCCGCAGTGGACCGTACCCGAGCAACGGCCTCTGGATCTGGTGCCGCTGCTCGGTGCCGGGGTGCTGCTGACAGTCGCCACGTGGGTCTTCAATCGCCTGGTGGCAAGACTCCGGGCCGGCGAATCTGTTGATCTGGGACGTGGATTCTGGGGCGTTGCCATGCTCGGTGCGGGACATGTCGGCCTGCTTGTCCTGGTGCTCTGGAACGGGTCCCTGGAACCCACGGAGCGTGCCCACGATGCGGTGCTGCTGGTCATGCTGATCTACCTGCTGCTGCATGGCGGACTCTGCGCCATCCTCACCGGTATGCAGGCACTGCGGGTGCGTCTCGGCTATGTCGGCCCGCGCCTGCCATACGAACCCGTGGTGCTGCGGCCGTTGTGGATCTACACGCTGGGAGTCTTCTGGACGGCATTTGCCGCCTTTATCCTGCTGCCCGCAGCCTGGGGGAGCGCGTGATGCTGTCACCCTCCCATCCCGTACACCTGGTGCTGGGACTGGTGGTCTGGAGTATCTGGTTCGTGGTGCTCTACGGAGGCCTGTCGGTGGCCTGTGCCGTAGCCCCGCCGCCGGTGGCCATGGGGCCCCTGACCTGGGTGAACGCGGTGCTGGGCGCGATCACCCTGGGAGTCACGGTGCTGTTGCTGTACCTCGCGCGCAGCTGCTGGCGCACCGTACCGGTGGTGGAAGAGGAGGGTAACCCGTCGCGGTTCGTGACCCAGGTGGCGGCCGGGGTGCACCTGGTTGCCGCCGCCGCAACCCTGGCGGTCGGCCTGCCGCTACTGGTGCTGCCGCCGTGCCCCTAGTGCCCCGTCCGCTTGAACTGGCGCGGTCACGCGTTCGCGGACGCGCCTTGCGGCGGGAATGTACGGGCTCCCGCGCATGCGTGTGAACTCCCGGCACGGCATGCTGGCGACGGCCGCCCTGGTATTGTCGCTGTCGGCCGCTCCGGCCTTGTCCCACAACCCCTTCACCAGCGGGGGAGAGGCGGCACTGGCGGGATGGTTGAGTGTCGTTCTGCTGCTGTGCTTGTGGGTGGTTCACGGGGTGGGTTCCTGGCGCCACCCGCCTGGTCGCCTGGCCGGATTCGGGTTTCATGCAACCACACTGTTGTGTGCCCTTGCCCTGTTCGGGCCTCTGGACGGGTGGGCGAAAACCAGTACCGCCGCCCACATGGGACAGCACATGCTGCTCATGGTCGTGATCGCGCCGTTGTGGATCCTGTGCCGACCGCTGCCCCAGCTCGTGGCAGGCAGTGGCCGCTGGGGCGCATGGCTCTGGAAACCCATGCTGCGACTGGCCGCACGCCCCCTGTACGCGGCCTACCTGCATGCCATCGCGATCTGGTTCTGGCACACGCCGTACTTCTACATGGCGGCAGTCGACAATCCCTGGTGGCACGCCGTCGAACATGTCTGCTTTCTGGTTACGGCCGGGGTTTTCTGGTGGGCTGTGTTGAGAAGCAGTGCCAGAAACATACCGTGGGCCCTGCTTGCCGTGCTGTTTACCCTCATGCACACGGGGTTCCTGGGCGCGATACTGACCTTTGCCGGGAGTCCGGTCTATGGTGAAGCCCGGGATTTGCAGGACCAGCAGCTCGCGGGGCTGATTATGTGGGTGCCCGGCGCGATTCCGTACATTCTGGCGGCGGCCTGGATCGCACACCGCTGGATCAG
>SLLM01000115.1 GCA_007134055.1 Ectothiorhodospiraceae bacterium
CGCGGCCTCGATCCCGGGATTCCCGGCTATGCGGGTGTTCCTGCTGCCTGCCATGGGCGGGTGACCATGCATGTAGGATCGATCTCCCGTTGCGATTCCGCGACGGTCCCCGTGAGCCGCCCGGGAGGGTGTCGTGTGATGGATCTTGCCGGCATGGGCGCTACAATACGTTCCTGAAGGCAGCATAGGTAGGGGAAATGAGCCGCCAGCCGACGTTGTCCGGAATCCGCGCCTGTGTGTTCGATGCCTACGGCACGCTGTTCGATGTCCACTCCGCCGTGGAGCGGCACCGCAATCGGGTCGGTGACCAGGCGGATGCGGTCTCCGGACTCTGGCGCAGGAAGCAGCTCGAGTATGCCTGGCTGCGTAGCCTCATGCACAGCCACGCCGATTTCGCGACCGTGACCGAGCAGGCTCTGGATCATGCCCTGGGGGCGTATGGTATCGGTGACGGCGAGCTCCGCCGTGACCTGCTCGACGCCTACCGCGCGCTGGACTGCTATCCGGAAGTGCCCGGCACGCTGCGCGCGCTACGCAGCCTGGGCCTGCCCACGGCGCTCCTCTCCAACGGCTCCCCGGACATGCTTGCGGATGCCGTGAACAGTGCCGGTCTCGGAGATCTGCTCGATGCCGTCATCAGCATCGAGGACGTGGGGATCTACAAGCCCGCCCCGGAAGCATATCGCCTGGCGGTGGATCGCCTCGGTGTTCCTGCCTCCGCAATACTGTTTCACTCGTCCAACGGCTGGGATGTGGCCGGAGCAGCCTGCTTCGGTTTCCGGGTTGCCTGGATCAACCGGGGCAACGTTCCCGCGGATGTACTTCCCGGAGATGCGGAACTCGTGCTGCCCGGACTGGCGGAGGTGCCTCGTCTTCTCGGGGCGGAAAGCGCCTGAATCGCCGGGGAGGGTTCACGAGGACCGCAGGCTCAGGTCACAGTGGTCGCCGCCGGCTTCCGGGAGACAGACAATGAAGCTTGCGCCTCCGGTATCCACATTCTCCGTGCGGATACGTCCCCAGTGCAGGTCGGTGATGCGTTTGCAGATGGCAAGTCCGAGGCCGCTGCCCTTGGGCTTCCCGGCCTGCTGATCGCTGATCTGGTGGAACTTCTCGAATACCCGCAGCCGCTCCGCTTCCGGAATTCCGGGGCCTGCATCCGTTACCCGCAGGCGCAGCCAGACTCCGTCCCGTTCCAGGGCCAGGTGCACTGGCCCGCGCCGGGGGTCGGTGAACTTGACCGCATTGGACAGCAGGTTGATGACGAGCTGAATCAGACGATCGGCGTCACCCTTGATGGTGCAGCGTTTCTCCGGAACCGAGACCTCGAGTTCCACCTCCTGCTCGGAGAACAGTTGCGAGGTGGCGTTGACGGCGTCGTCGATGATCTGCCGCAGATCGAGGTCCTGCAGCTGCCAATCCCCCCAACCGCTTTCGATCTTTGACAGATCCAGTACCTGGTTGATCAGCCGGGTGAGACGTTCACTTTCCCGGACGACGACATCCAGGAACTCGTGGCGCTGCGCTTCCGGCATATCCGGTTCGCTCAGCAGGATCTCGGCGAAGGCCCGTATCGATGTCAGCGGCGTGCGCAGCTCGTGGCTGACCATCGAGACGAAGTCGTCCTTGAGTCTGTCCAGTTCCTTCAGGCGCTCGTTGGCTGCGCGCAGCTCCGCCGTGGCCCGTTCAAGTTCCCGTGATTTCTGCTCCAGTCGCCGTCCGTACTCGATAGCCTGGGAGGTCGCATCAAGGATTTCCATGACTCCCTCGAAACTCAGTGCCTCCCCTTTGACGATGGAGGAGATCATCACCCGCGCGGAGGCAGAGCCGATGTTGCCCGACAGCAGTCGCTCCGCGGAGCTCACCAGTTCGGCCGGAGCCTGCTGGTCGGCGGTCAGTGGTTCTCCTCGCCGTTCCGCGTATGTCGTGATCGCCGCTGCCGCTTCGCGGGCGCCAATGAAGCGCGACAGCAGCCCTTCCAGGTCGCCGACGGTGGCAATACCCTGCCAGAAGCGGGTATCGCGCTCCGAGCGTTCAAATACTTCCACGAACAGCGTGGCCTGGATGCGTTCGATGTCAGACTGCCGCCCGTAGAGCGACACCCCGATCAGGCCGCCGATGTTCACCAGCATGCTCCAGAACAGGGCATGGGAAATGGGGTCCATCCCCTCCAGGCCCAACAGGGAGTGGGGATTCAGCAGCCGGGATGCATCCGCGGGGTCACCCGGAAGCAGTGTCGACAGGTAGCCGGGTTCCATCAGCGAAGGCAGGAAGAGGGTGTAAAGCCAGATCAGGAAACCGCCGCTCAGACCCACGAGAGCGCCTGCCCTGCTCGCACCCTTCCAGTAGATACCCAGGAGGATGGCGGGCGCGAACTGCGCCACGGCGACGAAGGAGATCAGGCCGATGCTGACCAGGGCGTAGGATTCCGCAATCAGGCGGAAATAGGCGTAGCCCAGTAGTAGCAGGCCGACAATGATCAGGCGGCGCATATAGATGATCAGGCGCCGAAGTCCGATGCGTTCGATCCAGGCGAGGTGGCGTAACCGCAGCAGGGCCGGCACCACGAGATCGTTGCTGACCATGATCGCCAGGGCAATGGTGGCGACGATCACCATTCCCGTGGCGGCGGAGAATCCGCCCAGGTACACGAACATGGCCAGCAGCTCGCGACCCTCCGCCAGGGGCAGTTTCAGGACGTAGTTGTCCGGGTTCACCGGCGAGTCGCCGAAGTAGAGGAGGCCGGCCATGGCGATGGGAATCACGAACAGGTTGATCAGCAGCAGGTAGAGGGGGAACATCCAGGCGGCGGTGCGCAGGTGATCCTCGTTCACGTTCTCCACCACGGTCACCTGGAACTGGCGTGGAAGAAACAGAATCGCCGCCATGGAAAGTACGGTCAGCGCCATCCAGCTGCCGTAGCCGCCAGGCATGGCCGAGAGATCCAGCAGGGAGCGCAGGGCCGGTTCCGCCGACACCTGCCGGAGGATGTCACCGGGTCCGTTGAACAGCATGAAAGTGACGAATACCCCCACCGTCAGGAATGCCAGGAGCTTTACCACCGACTCGAACGCCACGGCGACCACCATGCCTTCCAGACGCTCGGTGGCATCGATGTGACGGGTGCCGAAGAGAATTGCAAACAGGGCAAGAACTGCGGCCACATACAGGGCCTTGTCGTCCCAGATGTCAGCGCCGATGCCACCGTTCCCCTGGGACTGCAGCAGCACCTCGAAACTCGCAGATACGGCCTTGAGCTGCAGTGCGATGTACGGGGTGATTCCCACCACCGCAATGAAGGTGGCGAGACCCGCAAGCAGCATGCTCTTGCCGTAGCGGGAACCGATGAAATCGGCGATCGAGGTGATGCGGTGGATCTTGCTGATGCGAATGATCTTGCGCAGCACGATCCACCACAGGATCGCCATCAGCGTTGGACCCAGGTAGATGGTGAGAAAACTGACGCCATCCTGCGCGGCGCGCCCGACGCTACCGTAGAAGGTCCAGGCAGTACAATAGACGGCGATGGACAGCGTGTAGATGTACGGATTGTTGACCAGGGACTGGGCGGTGTTGGCGCGCTTGTCAGCGGCATAGGCGATGGCAAATAACAGTCCCAGGTACAGGAACGGGGTCAGCAGGATCACCCACTGCGGCAGCATGTCAGGCGTCCGGTCCGCGGTCGTTGCGCCGCAGCAGCAGCCACGTACAGAAGATCAGCAGGGCCCATATCGTGAACAGGTAAACCGCCAGGATGGGCAGCCCGAACAGGAGCCCATCGCCGGCGAACAGGGACAGGAGCGGGTAGTTGAGCAGTACGGCGCCGCACAGGAACAGGGCAATCAGGCGCTGGTCACGACGGTTCATGGCTTGTACTTCCTCCCGGACGGAGTTCGCGTTCCACCGGTCAGAACTCGTTCTGCTGACGACGGATTTCCACCATGCGTTCCGATGCCGCCAGGGCCTCCTCGAGAGTCGTGACGCCGACTTCCTGCAGCAGCGGGATCATCCGCGCCAGGATCTCCGCGGTGACCAGCGCATCGCCGAGGGCGGTATGGCGGCCACTGACCTCCACCCCTAGACGCCAGGCGATTGCTTCCAGCGTGTGCTCGGGCGTATGGTCATGCAGAAATACGGACAGGAGCAGGGTATCGAGGACGGGCCGGTCGAACGTGATTCCGGCCTGCTGTTCCTTCAGGCGCAGGAACTTCATGTCGAAAGCGGCGTTATGGGCGACCAGGACATCATCGCCGACGAAGTTGCGGAACTGGGGCAGGACCTGGTCGATCCCCGGCTGGTCGCTTACCATCTCGTCGTGAATGCCGTGGAAACGGCTGGATGTTCGTGGAATCGACCTGCCGGGGTTGACCAGCTGGTCGAAGGTTTCGCCGTGCCGGACCCGACCCCGGGCCAGCCGCACCCCGGCAATGGAGATGATCTCGTCTCCCCGCGAGGGTTCGAGCCCGGTGGTCTCGGTGTCGAACACGACAAAGGAGAGATCGGCCAGTGGTCGCTCTCCAAGGTCCCCCAGGTGGCTGCCCTGTTCGGCCAGGGAAAAGTCGTAGAACTCGGGGCGGGCCGGCAGTCTGCCCAGCGGATTCTCCCACTGTCGCCTGGAGGCGGGTAGCGGGATTCGCAGCAGGCTGTAGCCTTCACGGCGGTTCTGCCGCTGGCTCCAGACGACCGAATCGTGTCGTTCCATCACGGCCTGCACCGACATCGTCCCGAACAGATCCTCAAGCGGTTCCTGCATCCACTGTTCCAGCGCGCCGGCCTGCACCGCCTCGCCCCGCCAGGTGATGTCGATGTACACGCGCTGGTCACCGAGCAGGGCCTCGACCTCGACCTGATCGACGCCGTGATCGAGGTGCAGGTGCTGGAGCAGGTGCCTGAGCACCAGGCTGATGGAATGGCTTTCCGCGTGCAGCCACAGGGGGATTCCCCGTTCCTGCAGGATCGGCAGACTGCCATCCTGGCGCAGACGAATGCTGCCGATCAGGTCGGAGGAATGGATATCGCCCATGGTCCACGGGGCCGAGACGAACTGCTGGCTGGCATGAACCATCCGATCAAAGCGTTCCGAGAGCTCCCGGCTCTCCCGTGCGATCATGGCCTGGAAGCGGTGCCGGTCCGCATCATCCATTTCCGGCTCCCGGGCCAGATTCTCGGCCGCTGCCCGGAGATTGGCCAGGGGGGCCCGCAGGGATTCCACCGCCTGCCGGATGCGCTCGTCGCGACGGCTCAGGTCGACCACCTTGCGCGTCACGTCCTGGAAGGTGATGACAAACGCGGAGTGCAGCGGTGAGTCCGATGCCAGGAGGCTCATCCGGCAATGCAGCAACAGCCCGTCGCTGATCGTGGCGCAGATGAACGCCTCCGGCTGCGGTGCCGGAGTGTCCTCGGTGCGGGCGGCGTCGGCATGTCGCCGTTGCAGTATCTGCAGCGCATGCTCCACGGGAGCCCGTGCCCACAGGTGATAGAGTGAGCGGCCCAGGCCTAGTGCCTCGTTGTCGCGCAGAAGCGTGCGCGCGGCGGCGTTGTAGAGCAGGATCCTGCCCTCGCTATCGCATACCAGAATGCCGTCGGTGATCTCCTGGAGTATTGCCTCCAGCCGGATTTTCTCCGCCTCCAGTTCCACGGTGCCGGCCGCCAGGGATCTGGATACCTCGCGACGGGTTTCGTACAGCTCCGCGCCGAGTCGCGCGAGGTTTGCGGGTAGATCCCCCAGCAGATGGAACGAGGGCAGTTCCAGTTCGTGGGCGGCGCTGCTGCGGCGCATGATCAGTATGCCCCTGGCCAGGGAGGCACTGGCGCGCAGCACCCCCAGGTCCAGCAGAACGAACAGGAGGAACAGGGCAAGCAGCGACGCAGCGCCACCGACGACGAGGACAAGCAAGAAATGCATCTGCTGGCGTCCGTCGTTCAGCGCCGGCCAGGCGGTGTACGCGGCCGCGAGCAGGATGCCCAGGATCAGCAACGCAAGCAGAACGAATGCAGCCCACAGGCGGATGCGCGAAGCGTGCATGGGTGTCACTCGCCCAGCAACTGCCGGACTTTGTTGACCACGTCCTGCGTGGAAAAGGGCTTGGTGATGTAGTCGTCCGCCCCCAGGGACAGGCCCTTCTCCCGTTCCACGTCCCGGCCGCGGGCCGTCAGCATGACGATGCGCACGTCGTTCAGGTCCTCCCGTTCGCGCAGGATCTGGCACACCTGGTAGCCGTCCTTTCTCGGCATCATGACGTCCAGCAGAACCAGGTCGGGAATCCTTTCCTCGATGGCGGCGAGTGCTTCATCCCCGTCCCGCGCCGTGCTCACCTCGTAGCCGCCCTTGCGCATCAGGAACTCCAGGGAGAGAACGATGTTGGGTTCGTCGTCCACGATCAGTATGTGCTTGGACATCGGCTCCTCTCATGCATGGATTGTTCTCACGTTGCCGGCCGTAAGCGGGTTCACAGCCCGAAACGGCCCTGCAACCGATCCTGGAACCGCTTGACCGCGTGCATGCCCATGCGCAGGCTTTCCCGTCCCAGCGGGGTAAGCTCATCGGCATTGATGAGCTTGTCCGGGGTTTCTCCACGTTCCGTCTGCCGTATCTGGTGTGCCAGCAGCAGGTCCATGAACTCCTCGTAGGCTGCGATCACCGAATCGGCGAAGTCAGCGCTCAGTTCACCCTGCCGGACCAGCGCCCGCAGGCGTTCCACCGTGTTGGTCTCGCTGATCCCGGCATGCAGGCAGTGGATGCGGGCGGCGTTGCAGATCAGCCGCAGCCCCTGGCGCTTGATATCGATGCGGCCGTCGCCGTCCTGGTTGGCGGCCGCCACCAGGCGGTTGAACAGGCCCAACGCCGGTGTGCCCTCGGCATCGTCCCGTACCATGAAGCCGAGCAGGCGGGGGTTGTCGGCGAGGATATCCAGGGCGTTGGTCCACAGCGCGCTGTACAAACGGGCATCACCGTAGAGCAGATCGAAGTCGAACAGGATGTTTGCCCAGCGGGCGGACTTGAGCGTGAGATGCTGGCATACCTGGCGGATCTGCTTGCTCCAGCCTCCGAGGGTTTTCTGGTAGGCGGGGTTGCGCGCCATGATGTCGCCGGGACAGAGAATATAGCCCGCGGTATCCAGGTTGCGGTTGAACCGGTCGGTGAATGTCGCGAACCATTCCGCCTCTTCCGCGGCAAGCGCTTCCCCGTCGCCGATGATGATACCGTTGTCCTGGTCCGGGTTGATCAGCATTTCCCGGCGGCCACCGGAGCCGAGGATGATCAGGGCATAGGGGCGTGGTGCCTCGCCATGGCCCTCGGCCGCGATCTCGTCCAGCGTCAGTTCCGCGCAACGGCGCTGGATGGCGAGATGGAAGTCGTTGATCACGAGCACCGCGCGATTGACGTCCCGGTTCCGTTGCCAGGCGTCGCGGGCGACGGCGAGCACATCGTCGTGGATGCTCCTCAGCCCCTGCAGTGACGTACAGCGGCCGATCCGGTCCAGCAAGGCATCCTGCTGTGCCAGCAGAGCCTGCAGTATGTCCGTCTGCGACAGCATGCCCACGGGGCGATCGTCGTCGGTCACGACCAGGTACTTGACCCCCTTGCGCTTGCGCAGGGCCTCGGCGCGCCACAGGGGGGTCTCGGCGGTCACGGTTTCGGCATCCGTGCAGGCAGCGCGGATGTCGTCGACCGGCCGCGCTTCCTTGCGCATCGCGGCGTTCGCCAGGCTGGTCATGGTGACCACGCCACGGAGCCTGCCATCCGCCCCCGTCACTCCCATGCTTCCGATCTTGCGGGCGCGCATGGTTTCGAACGCATGGCCCAGCGTCCAGTCGGCATCGCACGTCGCCAGTGGCGAACTCATCACCCGGGATGCCTGCTGGGCGAGGGCGCCCCGTGGTCCCGTCTCCGAACTCAGTCCGCGGTGACGGATGCGATCGGCGATGACCCGATTGAGCATGCCGGCGAGTCCCGGATGGCACTCCTCCAGTGTCCGCAGCCGCTGAAACGGGACGCAGAGCATCCGGCCGGGGCGCAGGCCCCTGGCCGTGTGGTAATAGGGGGTCTCCTGTTCCAGGTAGGTATCCAGCCCCAGGACCAGTCCGGGACCTTCCCGCAACCGTTCGCCGTTGTCGCCTTCCAGTTCCAGGCTGCCCTGCAGGAGGATCAGGAGCTGCGAGTCCAGCTGTTGCTTTCCGATCTCGTCGCCGGCGTCAAGGGCGATGGTGTCACCGACCGAGAGCAGGGCCTCCAGAGTATCCTCGGGAAGATCCCGGAATGCAGGCAGGCTGGCGAGGTGCTCGGTTTCCGTCATGTCGATCTGCCCTTGCCGGGAGGATGAAACGCCGCAGGGAGGCGCGGATGCCGCCATCGTGACACACCGCCATCGGTACGCTACTCCCTGTGGCGATCCGGTCGGGCCTTGCCGGAGCCCTCGGGTCATTATCGCTCAGAGAGACGGTTTGCCAAGCAACGTGCCGTAATGGCGTAGCCGTGCGTACCGCGAGCGGGCGTGAATGTTACCGATTGACACGAACTTGCGTTACCAAGGGTAACAGGTGGGTCATCACGGATCACCGGATTGCGCCCGGTCCGGCGCCGTATCCCGCAGCCCATGGCGATCTCGGTGCACGGCACGGTATTCGCATCAATTTCTCATGGCCCCCAAGTGAGGGGTCTACGGTCCGTGGCGGTGTGAATCCGCCTCGGGGCCGCGAGGCAAAACAAGCATTTCGGGGGAGAAGCCTGATGACAGCAATGGCCATGTGGCTGTTAATCTTCGTGGCCCTGTACTGGGCCTACTGTATCTTCTGGGGCATCAAGGGCGCCCTGTGGTCGCGAACGGCCAGTGACTACTTCGTCGCCGGGCGCTCGGTCAGCATGTGGGTCTTCATGCTGGCGGCAACGGCGACGTCATTCTCGGGGTGGACGTTCGTGGGTCACCCCGGGCTGATCTACGTGGACGGCCTGCAGTATGCCTATGCCTCGTTCTACGCGATCACCATTCCGTTCACCGGCATGGTGTTCCTCAAGAGGCAGTGGATGATCGGCAAGCGCTGGGGATACGTGACCCCGGGCGAAATGTTCTCCGATTACTTCCGGACCGATTCCATCCGCATGCTGATCCTCGTCGTGGCACTGATCTTCGCGGTGCCCTACCTGGGTATTCAGCTGCGCGCCTCGGGTTTCCTGTTCAACGTGCTGACGGACGGTGCGCTCGGCATCAACGTGGGCATGTGGCTGCTGTCCGCCGTCGTGCTCTTCTACGTGGCCTCCGGCGGGTTGCGGGCGGTGGCCTACGTGGATGCCATGCAATGCGTCCTGTTGATGTTCGGCATCTTCTCCATCGGTGTGGTGGCCCTGTTCTATGTCGGTGGCTGGACCGACTTCACCCGCGGCATCGCCGCCCTGGTGGAGTGGGATGTGCTTACCGGCGGCGTGAGTGCATCGTCTCCGGGGCTGACACCGGCCGGCGAGAGCGGCTACGTGGCGGTGCCAGGGGTCATACAATGGGTCGGTGGCGCGGCCGGGGCCCAGGGAGGCGTCTGGACAGGGGTCATGAACCTGACCTACATGTTCGCGCTGATGGGCATCATGGCTTCGCCGGCGTTCACCATGTGGGCGTTCTCCAACACCAACCCGCGGCCGTTCGCCCCGCAGCAGACCTGGATGTCCTCCTTCGGCATCGGTTTCCTGCTGTTCTTCTTCACCGCCTTCCAGGCGCTGTCCGGTCACATCCTCGGGGCCAATACGGATTTCGCCAAGGATGTCTTCGACGAGCGCTACGAGACCACCCTCGGCGAGTACCGCGATCTGTTCGAGCAACGGGAAGATGCCGTGCTGCAACGGGGCCTGATCGCCACCCACAACCCGGAGTTGTCGCCTGCGGAAGTGGAAGGGGTGATCGAGGACGGCCTGCAGGCGCTGCGTGACGGCGGTGATCCGGAGGAGGCCGGCTGGATCGATCTGGTCCGTGACGGCGGTGGCGACGGTGCCCTGGTGCCGCAGCTACTGGGCATGCTGGGGGCGACGGTTCCCTGGTTTGCGGCCCTGCTGGCGGTCTGTGCCCTGGCGGCAATGCAGTCCACCGGTGCGGCCTACATGTCCACCACCAGCGGCATGTTCACCCGCGATCTGCTCCGGCGCTACATCATCCCGGATGTTTCCCACAAGGTGCAGGTGTTCGCCGGGCGCATCCTGGTAACCGCGCTGGTGCTGGCGGCACTGATGGTGGCGACCTTCACCACCGATGCCCTGGTGTTGCTGGGTGGTCTTGCCGTGGCCGCGGGCACACAGATGTGGGTACCGCTGGCGGCCATCTGCTTCCTGCCCTGGATCACCCGGGCCGGCGCCGTCTGGGGGCTCGCCGTCGGTGTCATCGCGGTACTGATGACGGAGAACATCGGCATCAACGTGTTCGCCGGACTCGGTATCGAGGTGCCGTGGGGCCGCTGGCCGCTGACGATCCACGCCGCGGGCTGGGGTATCATCCTCAACATCCTCGTCTGTGCCGCCGTCTCGGCCGTGACCCAGGACAAGGAAGAGCTGGAGCATCGCATGAAGTTCCACAACTTCCTCAAGGATCACGCCGGCCTGCCGGAGCACAAGCGCCACCTGATCCCGATCGCCTGGATCGTGTGCATCGGCTGGTTCTTCTTCGCCGTTGGCCCGGGCATCGTGATCGGCAACTGGCTGTTCGGTCACCCGAGTGATCCGGGTACCTGGTGGGTGTTCGGCCTGCCTTCCATCTGGGTGTGGCAGATCGTCTGGTGGGCGCTTGGCGTCGCCATGATGTGGTTCATGTGCTACAAGATGGAAATGAGCACGGTGCCCGAACGGGAGATCGAAGTCCTGTTCGACGAGGACGCCGAGATGAAACGGGCGGACCCCACTCGTACGTGAATGCGTGACGATGTGAGTCCATGACCCCAGGGGCGGGGAGGGCTGCGGCACTCCTCGCCCCTTTGATTTCCTGAAAGGTTGGTATCACTGGAAGCTGGTAGGCTGAAGCGATGACCCCCGGCTTGTTCGCATTTTATGTGGTACTGCTCGCCGCCCTGCTGTTCTACCCGGTCGGCAAGTGGATCTGGGTGCTGAGCGTGCGCCGCCTGCAGCGGCGACTGGAGCGGGAACTGACCGAGGACGAACTCGCCGGGCAGAAGCGGCGGGCGTGGGTGATTGCCTCGTTCGTATGCCCGGTCTTTTCCATACTGTTCAACCTGTACACCGTAGGTATGCCGCAATGATCCTGATTACCGAGAAGACCTATCGGGTCCTGAAGATCCTGGCCATAATCGTGGCGTTGCTTCCCGTGGCGTGGCTGGCCTATGAGGGTTTCGTGCCGGATCGTCAGCCCGGGGACGTTGCTGCGGTTGCCGGAGACCGCGCGTTTGCCGACGGCGGCTACGACCGCGCGCTGCGGGAGTACCGAAAGGCCCTGGAACAGGCGCCCGGCCACCGGCAGGCCCTGCTGGGCAAGGCCGCTACCTACCTGGAAATGGAGCGCTACGAGGAGGCGCTGGACACCTACCAGCGGTTCATCGACGCCTATCCGGAATTCGCCGGGGCGTACGCCAATCGAGGGATTGCCCTGGACCGGATGGGGCGGTACCGGGAGGCGCTGCAGGACTACGAGCGGGCCCTGATCCTGGATCCGTCGGTTGCGGATGGCCCCGGCTGGCTCACCAGGGTCCTGCACATGACCGCGGAGGGACAGCCCACGGTTGCCGATCGTGCCGCGTACATTCGCGAGCAGATGGCGCTGCCGGAGGATCAGCGGGTCCTCTACATCCCGGAGGAGGATGCAGCCCAGCGGACCTACAGCCAGCGAGTGCGGTAAGCGACGGCCGGCAGAGTCCGGCGGGCGTTACTCGGACAGGGGCTGTATCCCCCAGACCGGCAGACCGAGGATATCCACGAACAGGAAGCGCAGGCTGAAGGTCAGCGCGATACACCCGAACAGCAGATGCCCGGGTGTATGTTCCCCGTTCGCGTCCCGGTACGTGATCCCGTGCCAGGCGATGGCGGCGGTAACCAGAAAGTAGATCCAGGGCGACATAGACTGCATTTCCAGCCGGGGTTGATGATACCGCCCCCCACCATGCCGGCGCAGGGGCGGCTTCGTTGCTACCGGTTTGCCCGGTCCTCGATCAGTGAATCCACCACGCTTGGGTCCGCCAGGGTGCTGGTGTCCCCCAGGTTATCCAGCTCGTTGCACGCTACCTTGCGCAGAATGCGCCGCATGATCTTGCCGGATCGTGTCTTCGGCAGACCCGGTGCCCACTGGATGAAGTCCGGTTTCGCAATGGCGCCGATCTCCTTGCGGATGAGGTCCACCAGCTCCTTGCGCAGATCGTCGGACGGCTCTTCGCCGCTCATCAGCGTCACGTAGGCGTAGATTCCCTGTCCCTTGACATCGTGTGGAAAGCCGACCACGGCGGCCTCGGCGACCCTGGCATGCAGTACCAGGGCGCTTTCGATCTCCGCAGTGCCCATGCGGTGGCCGGAGACGTTGAGCACGTCATCGACGCGGCCGGTGATCCAGTAGTAGCCGTCCTCGTCCCGCCGGGCTCCATCACCGGTGAAGTACTTGCCCTTGTACGTGGACAGGTAGGTGTCGATGAAGCGCTGGTGGTCGCCGTAGACCGTGCGCATCATCGAAGGCCAGGAGCGGGCTATGCACAGGTTCCCCGCGGCGGTTCCCTCCAGCAGGTTGCCGTCATTGTCCACGAGTTGCGGCTCCACGCCGAAGAAAGGCAGTGTGGCGGAGCCGGGCTTGAGGTCGATGGCTCCCGGCAATGGCGTGATCAGGATGGAACCGGTTTCCGTCTGCCACCACGTGTCGACGACCGGGCAGCGCTTGTCGCCCACCACCCGGTGATACCATTCCCAGGCTTCCGGGTTGATGGGTTCGCCCACCGTGCCGAGGATGCGCAACGACGCGCGCTTGTGCCGGGTGACGAACTCATCGCCCTGTCCCATCAGCGCCCGGATCGCCGTGGGTGCCGTATAGAATATGGATACCTTGTGCTTGTCCACCACCTCCCAGAAGCGGCCGGCGTCCGGGTAGGTGGGCACACCCTCGAACACCAGGGTAGTGGCTCCGTTTGCCAGCGGGCCGTAGACGATATAGCTGTGTCCGGTGACCCAGCCCACATCCGCCGTGCACCAGTACACCTCACCGTCCTTGTAGTCGAACACGTAGTGGTGGGTCATGCTGGCGCCGAGCAGGTAGCCACCGGTGGTATGCAGGACGCCCTTGGGCTTGCCGGTGGAACCGGACGTGTAGAGGATGAACAGTGGATCCTCGGCGTCCATCTCCTCTGCCGGACAGTCGGCGGAGACGTCGGCCACCGCCTCGTGATACCAGACGTCGCGATCGTCGTTCCAGTCCACCTTGCCGCCCGTGTGACGTACCACGAATGCGGTGTGCACGTCAGGGCACTGTTCCAGCGCCTGGTCCGCGTTGGCCTTGAGCGGGAATCTGCGGCCACCGCGGACGCTCTCGTCGGCCGTGATCACCACGCGACAGTCAGCATTGTGGATGCGGTCCTGCAACGCCTGCGGCGAGAAGCCGCCGAAGACCACTGAATGGATCGCGCCAATACGGGCGCACGCCAGCATCGCAACCACGGCCTCGGGAATCATGGGCATGTAGATACAGACCCGGTCGCCCTTGCCCACTCCCCGGGCTTTCAGGGCGTTGGCGAACCGGCACACACGCTCGTGCAGGTCCCGGTACGTAATGTGTTCGGCATCCGCCTTGGGGTCATCCGGTTCCCAGATGACCGCAGTGCGGGCTCCATGACTGTCCAGGTGGCGGTCCAGGCAGTTGTAGGCCGCATTGATCCTGCCGCCCTCGAACCATTTGATGTCTCCGGTGGAGAGATCGGAGGCGTTGACCCTGTCCCAGCGGCGGAACCACGTCAGATGCTTCTCCGCCTGTTCTCCCCAGAAGCCCTCGGGATCATCCAGGGAGCGGCGGTACATGGTCTGGTACTGTTCCCGGGTGATATTGGCCTGTTCTGCCGTCGCCGCTGGAACGGGGTAGATCTTGTCGCTGGACATGAATGTCTCCTCCCTATTTCTGTCATCGGTACCCGGAACGGGCGGTTGCCACCTGCCCTCGCCAACTAGTGAAAGCCTAGCAGGCCCCGCTGGCGGAGGTGTCCTGCCCTTGCTGTGATCGCATCTGTCATCGGTCCGGGCGATGGCGGTGGCGACGAACCGGCTCGACTGAGCAAGGCTCCCGTGTTTCGTTTCGTAACGTTCAATTCGGGATCGTAGCAAACGGCAACACCGCACGCATGCCCCCAAGGTACCTCCCTCATGGACCCATGGAGCGCTGCCGTGGCCGCGGAATTCCCAGTCGCTGACGTTTCTCCCACAGAGCCTTGCGGCTGATTCCCAGCCTGCGCGCAAGCTCCGTCTCCGTTGCCGAATCCTGGTGCTCCAGCACGAACCGCCGGAAGTAGTCCTCCAGGGAGAGTTCCGCACCGCCGTTGTCAGCGTTGCGGCTGCCGGGCCGTTCCCGATCCGGCAGCGCCATCAGGTCCGGCGTTATCACGGTACTGTCGGCGAGGATAACCGCGCGTTCCACCGCATTCTCCAGTTCCCGCACGTTTCCCGGCCAGGAGTAACTGCCAAGGCGTTCCAGTGTTTCCTTGCTGAAGCGCAGTGGCGGTCGCTTCAGCCGCTTGCAGGTTCGTTCAAGCAGGTGACGGGCCAGTTCGTGTATGTCCTCGCCGCGTTCGCGCAGCGCCGGCAAACGGATCTCCATGACATTGATCCGGAAATAGAGATCGTCGCGAAAGTGGCCGTCCTCCACCAGTTGACCCAGGTCGCGATGCGTCGCGGCGATCAGGCGCACATCCACCTTGCGGGAGGCCGAGGCGCCTACCCGCCGGATTTCTCCCTCTTGCAGCACCCGCAGCAGGCGCGCCTGGGCGGCCAGGGGCAGTTCGCCGATCTCGTCCAGGAACAGTGTGCCGCCATGGGCGGTTTCCACCAGTCCCTGGCGCATACCGACGGCCCCGGTGAAGGCGCCCTTCTCGTGGCCGAACAGCTCAGCCTCGATCAGGGCGTCCGGTATCGCGGCGCAGTTCACCGCGATCATGGGTCCGTCGGCACGCTGGCTGCGTTCATGAAGGGCTCGTGCGACGAGTTCCTTGCCGGTACCGGATTCACCCAGCACCAGCACGGTGGTGCTGGTGGGCGCGACCTTGCCGATGCGGGCGAAGACCTGGCGCATCGGCGCGCAAGTGCCGATGATCCCGGCGACCGGATAGTCCCGGTTGAGGTCTGCCTTGAGTGCGGCGTTCTGCCGCTGCAGCCGCCGTTCCTTCACGGCTCGCTGCACGGCGAGCAGCAGCTCGTCATTGTCGAAGGGCTTGGCTATATAGTCCAGGGCGCCGGACTTCATGGCTTCCACGGCCGAGCGCACGCTGGCGTAGCTGGTCATGATGATGGTGGAAACCGCAGGCGCGTGGTGCATGATGTCGGTACCGGGCGCGCCGGGAAGGCGCAGGTCGGCGATGATCAGGTCGAAGCTGGAGACATCGTGGCGGGTGGTTGCTTCCTCCACGGATTCGGCCATCGCCACACCGTAGCCGTTGCGCTCCAGCAGTCGCCGGAGCGCGTTGCGGATGATTTCCTCATCTTCGATGAGCAGTATGCATGCCATCGTCTAGCCCTCTCCGACGGCCACCGGCAGACTTGCCCGCCTGAAGCGCAGGTGGACCGTCGTGCCGTCGCCATCGCTGATGATGCTGAGTTCTCCGCCGCAATCGCGGACGATGTTGTAGACCAGGGGCAGGCCGAGGCCCGTGCCCTTGCCCGGTGGCTTGGTGGTATAGAAGGGTTCCAGCACCTGATCCATGGCCTCGCGGGCGATACCGG
The DNA here is from genome assembly GCA_007134055.1 of Ectothiorhodospiraceae bacterium. GTDB lineage: Bacteria > Pseudomonadota > Gammaproteobacteria > Nitrococcales > Aquisalimonadaceae > Natronocella. Next base: position 15,878 of record SLLM01000115.1, read on the forward strand.
TGCCGTTGTCGATCACGCTGATCTCGATCCAGTCGGCGGCCACGGTGGAGCGTACCCGTATGCGCCCGTCGTCATCGCAGGCGTCGACGGCATTGGTCAGCAGATTGACGAACACCTGCAGCATCTGCTGGGGGTCCGCCAGCACCTGGTGTCTGACCGATACCAGATTCTCGAAGCGCAGTTCCCTGGCCCGCCGGTTGAGCATGGTCAGGCGCATCGCTTCCGCCACGGTGTCGTGGAGGTCAACCGCGGTTTCGATGCGGGCGGTGCGGTCGCCGCCGCGGGCATATCGCACGAGGGACTGGACAATGTTGTTGATGCGCTGCGCCTGGGCAAGGATGTCGCTGGCGTAGGCTTCGGTCGCGTCGGTGTCCGCTTCATCCCGCAGCTCCTGGGCCAGGCAGGTGATGCCGGTCACCGGATTGCCGATCTCGTGGGCGACGCCTGCGGCGAGGCGGCCGATGGAAGCGAGTCGTTCGCTGTGAGCCAGCTCCTGTTCCAGACGCTGGACATCGGTCAGGTCCTCGAGCAGCAGCACCGTCTCGCCGCGGCTCTGGCGGTGACGGGTCTCCGGCTCCTCCACCCGCGCCTTGTGCAGGCTGTACCACCGCTGCCGGCCTTCGGTGAACAGGTTCTGCTTGTGCCAGTTGTCGGTTTCCGCCGCCAGGAAGCGGTTCAGCAGGGGGCCCCAGGGTTCCGGCAGCTCGTCCAGGCGCCGGCCGATTACGTTGTTGACAGGGATGCCCGTGAGCCGCGCGATCGCCGGATTCCAGCGCACCAGGCGACCACCCTGGGCAACGGCGCATACGCCCAGCGGCAGGTCCTCGATGATCTGGCGATGGTAGCGGCGCAGCCGGTCCAGTTCCGCCGCCAGGCCACGAAGCCGGGTCCTGGAGGTCTCCAGACGTTCCTCGATCAGACGGACGTTCTGGGTCAACGCGGTATGGCTCTCGTTGTCCACCCGCAATCGTTCATCGACGATCATGCGCGCCAGAACCGGTCCCATCATGCCCGAGAGGTTGCGCTGAATCTGGGAGCGCAGCCCATAGAGGTGGTTTGGCCGGTTCTCGTTCCAGTCCATGCCCAGGTCCCGGACCGCCTTGTGCACCTCCGCTTCCGCCGCCCGCGTGCCCATCACCGAGGAGAGCTGCTCGACGAACTGCTGCGGAGAACGGGCGCGCAGGTCGCCGACCGGTAGCATGGGCGCCAGTTCGCGGCAGGCCGCCGCCGCCTCGCGTTCCCGGGGATCGGGGCGGCTAAGCAGGGAGATCAGGACCAGCAGGAAGATATTGACGCTCAGCGACCAGAACGTTGCAGTCTGGTAGACGGCAGGCGTTCCGGCGGCATCCGGACCACCGAGACCGATCCAGGCGAGGGCATCGCCGCCGGTGAGGGGCGGCAGCATCACGGCGAAGGCCCAGATTGCCGAACCGCCGATCAGTCCGGCAATGAACCCTCCTGCCGTCGCCCTGGACCAGAACAGCAGCGCGATGATTCCAGGCAGCAACTGGACGATCGCGAGAAAGGAGATCAGGCCCCAGCCCACAAGGCCCGCCGTGGGTTCCATGACCAGGTAGAAGCCGTATCCCGCGGCGATGAATGCCGCGATCACCATGCGCCGTAGCCAGCGCAAAGCGCCGTACAGGTCCACATGGGGCTGGGGGCTCGCCAGGGGCAGCACCAGGTGGTTGAGGATCATGGACGAGACGGCGAGGGTGGTGACCACGATCATGGCGCTGGCGGCGGAGATTCCACCCAGGTAGGCAAGGACCGTCAGGGTGGGTGATCCACTCTGCAGCGACAGTCCCAGCACGTAGTAATCCGGCGAGGTGTCCGGTTGCAGGACCATTCCGGCCCACAGGATGGGCGGGATCAGCAGGGTCAGTGCCAGCAGGAACAGCGGAAAGGCCCAGCTCGCCGTGAGTAGCTGGCGGGGTTTCAGGTTCTCGGTAAAAATCATGTGGAACTGGCGCGGCAGGAGAAAGCCCGCCGCAAACGCCAGCAGCATCAGGCTGGCCCACGGCCCCTCCCGGGCCGGTCGGTACATCGCCGTCATGACCTCCGGATTGTCCGCCAGCCAGTCATGCATGCCGGCCAGGCCGCCGAAAGCCTGCCATACCGCCACGATCGCCACGAGGAACAGCGCCAGCAGCTTCATCAGCGACTCAAAGGCGATCGCGGTCACCAGCCCCTCGTGTTTCTCCCGGGGAGAGACGTGACGGGCTCCGAAGATGATGGTGAACACCGTCACCAGGATGACGAACCAGAATGCGAGAACGTGGGGAGCACTGTCATGGCGCGTCAGCACTACGGTGGACTCCGTCACTGCCCGGATCTGGAGTGCGATGTACGGCAGTACCCCGGCCATCATCAGCAGGGTGACCAGTACACCCGAAGCCTGGGAGTTGAAGCGGAAGGCGAACAGGTCCGCCACGGACGTGAGCTGGTAGGTGCGGGTCAGGCGCAGCAGAGGCATCAGCAGCACCGGCGTCAGCACGAAGGCGAGGGTGACGCCCAGGTAGATGGTCAGGTACAGCAGTCCCTGATCCTTGGCAAAGCCGACGCTTCCGTAGTAGCTCCAGGTGGTTGCGTACACGCCCAGGGAGAGCACGTAGACGGCCGGGTGCCGGGTCAGACGTGGCGGCAGCCAGCGACGCTCGGTGGCATGGGCAATGACGAAGAGCAGCAGCAGGTAGAGCAGGGCACTGACGAACAGCGGCGCAAGGCTAAGCGTCATGGCGCTTTATCAGCCGGCGGGCAAGCGCGGCCGAGAGGATGATCAGCAGCAGCCAGAGCACGAACGGGAAATACCAGGGGGCCACCGTGGTCATCCACCAGGTGGTGAACGGTGAAGCGAGCAGGAAAACGCCCAGCATGAAAATGAGCACGCAGTGGGAACCCGGTCCGGGGTCCTGATTCTGTGCCATGGCTTCTCCTCCGGCGCCATGCATGCTTTTCTCGGTATGTTACGGAATGTAGCACAGGGGGAGCCCTCGGGCGACCGGATCCCCGTCATGGGTCAGGGGGTGTCCGGTGCCGCCACTTCCCGTATCCCCCGCAGGGGGGCCGGGTTCCAGTGTGGTACTGCCCAGTGCAGCAGCTCCCGCGGCGGCGTGCCCAGCAGTTCCCGTGGTGGCTCCTGGCGCAGGAAGGTCAGCGCCTGGTGAAGCAGCCGGCCCGCCTCCGCCGGCTCCAGCGCCCGGGCATGGGTCTGCTTGCTGAGCTTCTGTCCGGCACGGTTGATCGCTACGGGCAGGTGCATGTAGACGGGCGGTTGCAGACCGAGCAGTTTCATCAGATGGAGCTGCGGCGCCGTGGAATCGAGCAGGTCTGCGCCGCGCACGACGTGGGTGATGACGGGGTCACCGTCGTCGACCGCGGCAGCCAGATGGTATGCCACGCCGCCGTCGGCGCGCCTGATCACGAAATCGCCGACGGCGGTATCCAGACAACAGGAGACCTCACCCTGTATCGCATCGACGAATCGTGCTCTTGCCGCCTCCGTCCGCAGCCGTATCACGCGCGGCTTTCTGCCGGCGGGCAGGCCACCACGGCAGGTGCCCGGATAGATCGGGCCACCGGGACCGCGCCTGCCCGTTGCAGCCACTTCCCGGCGGCTGCAACCACACGGAAAGGTTGCTCCGCGACGGGCGAGGCGCTCCAGCGCTTCCCGGTACCTGTCCATGCGTTCGCTCTGCATCTGCACGGGGCCGTCCCATGTGAGTCCGATTGCCTCCAGTGTGCGCTGGATGCCCGCTGCAGCGCCCGGTACCTCCCGGGCCGGATCGATGTTGTCGATGCGCAACAGCCATCGGCCGCGGTGCCACCGCGCGTCCAGGTAGCTTGCCAGGGCCGCCACCAGGGAACCGAAATGGAGGGGGCCCGTCGGGCTGGGAGCGAATCGGCCACAGTAGGTCGGTGCGGTGCCGGGTATGGCCATCACTTGCGCCCCGGTGCACGTGTTGCGCTACGGAACCGTCCCGTTCGGGCGCGCTGACGGCGTTGTCCGCAGGCGGTAGGGTGACAAGAATGCATTCTGCTTCGTCCGTGGGTGCCAGGACATGACCTGTGCCCCGTTCCACTGATAGATTGCGATTCTGCGCTGCAGAAGTGGCTACGGGCCGCGCCGGTGGCGTTGTAATTCCTTGCCGTGGCGCCGCCACGGTTTCCTCGACGGGACTCGCTGTGCCGGCGCGCAGCCACCTGGGATGGCAAGGCATCAATGGTACGACATGGTAGCACTCCGGAAAGGCCGCCGCCCCGGGCCGCTCGCCTCGGGGAGATCCAGCCATTCCACGTGATGCAGCTCCTCAACCGTGCCAGGGAGCTGGAGGCCCGCGGCCGCGATATCGTCCACATGGAGATCGGCGAACCGGATTTTCCCACTGCCGGGCCGCTGGTATCCGCGGCGGTGGACAGCCTGCACCGCGGCAATACGGGTTATACGCCGGCGGGAGGGTTGCCCACTCTGCGGGAGGCGATTGCCGGACACTATGCCGAGAGCAGCGGGGTCGACGTCCCCGCCGAGCGGATATTCGTCACGCCGGGCGCCTCCGGCGCTCTCATGGTGGCGATGGCATTGCTGCTGGATTCCGGGCAGCGCGTACTGCTGCCCGACCCGGGTTATCCATGCAACAGAAATTTCGTGCGCCACCTGGACGGCGTCCCCGTGTCCGTTCCGGTAGCGGCGGAAACCGGATTCCAGCCAACGCTCGCGGATCTCGAACGGTACTGGCATGAGGACTGTGTTGCCGCCATCGTGGGGTCGCCGGCGAATCCCACGGGAACCGTCATGGCGCTATCGCAACTGGCGGCGGTGCGGGACTGGCTGGTGGCCCGTGGTGCCGCCCTTGTGGTTGACGAGATCTATCACGGGTTGACGTACGGTGTGGATCTGCGCAGCGCGCTGGCGGTGCGGGACGATGTCTTCATCGTCAACAGCTTCTCCAAGTATTTCGGCATGACCGGGTGGCGCCTCGGCTGGCTGGTGGTGCCGCCGGGCTACGAGGGCGCCGCCATGCGCCTGGCCCAGAATCTCTATATCGCCGCTCCTACGCCCTCCCAGCATGCGGCGCTCGCCTGTTTCACCCTGCAGGCTCGTACGGAGTTCGAGGCGAGACGGCAGCTCTTTCTGGAGCGGCGGGATTTCCTGATGCCGGCGCTCGAGGAACTCGGGTTCGGTATTCCGGCCAGGCCGGAAGGCGCCTTCTACATCTATGCCGACTGCGGCGCCCTGGGGTGGGACGGGGCGACGCTGTCGACGCGGCTTCTGGAGGAGGCGGGCGTGGCAATTACGCCTGGACTGGACTTCGGCAGCAACGGAACCGATCGCTTTGTTCGCCTGGCCTACACCAGCAGTCTGGAGCGCCTGCACGAGGGGGTGAGACGAATGCGCGCCTGGCTGGCATCGTGAAACGCCGGCCTGGCTCAGGCCCTGCTGATCTGTTCGCCGTTGCCGGTCTCTTCCGCGATCCGGCGCCGGCGAATCTGCTCCCGGGCGAAATCCATCAGCAGCCGGCGGTTGTGGTCGCTGATGCTTACCGGAGTCAGGCCGGCGCGCAAGCGGTTCGCGGGATGGGTGAGCTCCACCAGGTAAATGACCCGGCAGCACATGCTGATGGGCTCCAGCCGGTGTTCGGCATGCATGGGGAGCAGGGCTTCAAGGGTGAGCTCCTCGCCGGTATACAGCGGCTTGTCGACGAGTACCGCGAATCCTCCGGTGAACAGGGACTCGCCGGTGGCCGATAGCGTCTCGCCCGATTCCCGCGTCAACCGGATGTCCTGTTGCCAGGCAGATCGCGGCAGGCGCGTATCGCGGGTTCCATCCATTGCTTGCTCCCTGATCGTCACGGCCGTTCACTGGCCCGGTAGGAGGATGCAGGCGCACCCGAACGAATACGCCGCGCACAACAGACCATCCTTGAGTATACAGGAGAATCGGTCCCGGACCATCGGCAGATTCGGGGGACCACTTGGCGGGCTTCCTGCGCCGTCACAGTGAGGTGGGACGCATCCCGGCGGACGGTGCCCGGATCCGAGGGGCGGGATCCGCGCGTCGGCGGCGGGAGGCAGGTGAATTCCGGCACCGGCATGGGTGGCGTGGGTATGGTGTAGGCCGTTCGCGGCGTGCATACTCCTTTCCAGTCCGCGTTCCGCCCGCGATAATGGGCGCGCGCACGTGCCAGTAGTCCTTTGACCCGGCAACCCATGGGCTCTCGACATGCGGCTGAAGAAGATCAGGCTCGCCGGCTTCAAGTCCTTCGTGGATCCAACCACAGTGCACCTTCCCGGCAACCTGGTCGGGATTGTCGGGCCCAACGGCTGCGGCAAGTCCAACGTGATCGACGCCGTGCGCTGGGTAATGGGGGAGAGCTCTGCCCGGTACCTGCGCGGCGAGTCCATGACCGACGTCATCTTCAATGGATCCGGTAGTCGCAAGCCGGTCAGCCATGCCTCCATCGAACTCGTGTTCGACAACTCCGACGGCAGTCTCGGCGGGCAGTATGCCGGATACGCGGAAATCTCGGTGAAGCGACAGGTAAACCGGGAAGGCCAGTCCCAGTACCTGCTCAATGGCACGCGTTGCCGCCGCCGCGACATCACCGACGTGTTTCTGGGAACCGGCCTCGGTCCCCGCAGTTACGCGATCATCGAACAGGGGATGATTTCCCGGGTCATCGAGGCGAAGCCGGAGGAACTGCGGGTCTACCTGGAGGAGGCCGCCGGAATTTCCCTGTACAAGGAACGGCGCAAGGAGACTGCACGCCGCATCCGTGATACCCGGGAGAACATGGAACGCCTGAATGACGTCCGCGAGGAAGTCGGCGCGCAGCTGGAACGTCTGCGACGGCAGGCACAGACCGCCGAGCGGTACAAGGCACTGAAAAAGGAAGAGCGGCAGTTGCGGGCGCAGCTTCTTGCCGTGCGACTGACGGGCCTGAGCCGGCAACTTGCCGAGTGCCGCCATCAGGTGGGGGAACACGAGACCGACCTGGAGGCGTGCCTGGCACGCCAGCGATCGGCGGAGCGGGCCACAGTCGAGGCCCGTGAGCAGCAGAGGGAATGCAACGAGCAGCTCAACGCAGTGCAGGGTCGCTATTACGGGCTCGGCAGCGACATCGCTCGGGTTGAGCAGCAGATTGCCCACCAGCGACAGTTGCGTGAGCGGCATGCCGAGAATGTGGAGGCCAACGCGCGCAGCCTCGAGGATATCCGTACCACCATCGGCCAGGACCGGGAGAAGCTCGAGGTTCTCGAGCGGCGGGTGGATGAGCTCCTGCCCCGAATGGAGGAAGCGCAGGCCCTCGAGGAAGAAGCCTCGGACCGGGTGGTCGAGTCCGGCAGTGTGCTCGATGCCTGGCAGCGGCGCTGGGAGGCGTTCAACAGCGAGGCGGCGGATTCCCTGCAGACCGCGCAGGTTGAGCGTACCCGGATCGAGGGTATGGAACAGCGCCAGCGGGAACTGCTGCGCCGGATGGCCGCAGTACGGCAGGAGCTTGCGGGGCTTGACGATGCGGCACTGGTCTCCGCAGCGGAGGAGCTGAGGGAGCAGAAGCTCGAGCTCGAGGAGCGGCGGGATGTTCTGCTGGAGTCCATGGAGGATGCCGAGAGCCGGTGCCGGGACCTGCTGGAGCAGGCGGAGTCGATCGCCGAGGAGGTGCATGCCCTGCGCGGAGCCGTGCAGCGCCGCGAGGCGGAACTGGCATCCCTGGAAACCCTGCAGCGTCATGCGCTGGGCGAAGAGGTGGAGGAGGAACTCGCCACCTGGCTCGGACGGCGCGGCTATGGCGATGCATCGCGCCTGGCGGGCGCGCTGGAAGTCGCGCCGGGCTGGGAACGCGCCGTGGAGGCGGTATTGGGGGACCGCCTGCAGGCCTTGCTGGTGACGGATGACGCGGCAGCCGCGGATGATCCCCCTCCGGGGCTGGTGACCCTGGTCCGTACCGACCGGAACCCGGGGGACATGCCAGCATCGACGATTGACCTGCCGCGGCTGACGAACCAGGTCACTGCTCCCTGGCCGGTGCAGGACCTGCTGGGCGGTGTTTTCTGCGCTGCCGATGCCGCGCAGGCGCACGCACTGCGTGACCGCCTCGGAGCGCATGAGTCCATCATTCTTGCCGACGGCTGCCGCATGGGCCGACGCTGGACACGGCTTGGCGCCGTTGCCGATGCCGCGGAAGGAGTGCTGGCACGGGAGCGCCTCATGGCGGAGGTGCGGGATGCGCTCGCCGGCGACCGGGAAGCGTTGCAGGTGCTGGAGCAACGCCAGAGGGAATCCGCGGAACGACTTGAGTCGGCGGAGGAGGAGCGGGCTGCGTTCCGGGAGGAGCGGGACCAGAACGCCGAGCGCCTGGCACAGGTCGGCGCTCAGGCGGATGCGCACCGGCAGCGCCTGGAGGAAACCAGGCAGCGGCAGCGGCAACTGACCGACGAAATCGGACGATTGGAGGAACAGGCCGGGGAGTCGGAGGAAGCGGTACGGGATGCCCGTGGCCGCCTGCAGGCAGCCCTCGAACGTGGGGAGTCCCTGGACGAGGAGCGATCGAGGTTGCAGGAAGAGCGGGAGCGGGCACAGGCGGAGGTGGCGAGTGCCCGGGATGCCATGCGGGAGTGCAGGGAAGCACGACACGACCTGGCCCTGCGACTGGAGAGCGCCACCACTGCCCGCCGTTCGGTCGCTGAACAGCTGCAACGCCTCGAGCAACAGCAGTCCCGTCTGCTGGAGCGGCAGCGTGAACTGGAAGCGACAGTGGCGGAGAGTGGTGATCCCGACGCGGAGCTCGATGTGCGGAGGGAAACCCTGCTCGGCCAGCGCCTGGAGGTAGAGTCGGAACTCAACGGGTTACGGGAGCGTCTGGCGGCAGTGGATGCCACGTTGCGCGATCACGACGGGAGGCGGCTGGAAGCCGAACAGGGGGCGGTGCGCGTCCGCGAAGCGCTGGAAGCCGCCCGGCTTCACGAACAGGAGCTCAAGGTGCGTCAGCAGACCCAGGCGGAGCAGCTGCTGGAACTCGGTTTCGATCTGGAGACTCTGCAGGCGAACCTGCCTCCCGACGCGGAGGAGGTGCAATGGTTGCGCCGGCTCTCTGCCGTCGAGCAGGGCATCAACCGGCTGGGGTCGATCAATCTCGCAGCAATCGAAGAGCATGACCAGCTTGCCGAGCGCAAGGAATACCTGGACCAGCAGCAGGAGGATCTGACGGAGGCGCTGGAAACCCTCGAGAGCGCCATTCGCCGCATCGACCGGGAGACACGCACCCGGTTCCGGGAAACCTTCGACAAGGTGAATGCCGGGCTCAAGCATATGTACCCTCGGCTGTTCGGCGGCGGCGAGGCCTATCTGGAGCTTACCGGCGACGATCTGCTGGAGACCGGCGTCACCATACTGGCGCGCCCTCCCGGCAAGCGCATCAGCAACATCCACCTGCTTTCCGGTGGGGAGAAGGCATTGACCGCGGTCGCCCTGATCTTCGCCATCTTCGAGCTAAA
>SLLM01000382.1 GCA_007134055.1 Ectothiorhodospiraceae bacterium
CACACGGGGCGGACGGTGAACATGGCACCAGACATACATACACTCCGGGTCACGCGATATGAGACGGCTGCTGCGCCTGTGCGACAGGATCGACTGGATTGTGCTGCGGATCGGCTACGTGGCCGGGGTTCTGTTCCTGGTGCTGATCGCGGTGATCCTCCTGGATGTCGGCACCCGCGGGAGAGGCTGGATCAGCTCCACCAGACTGCAGGAGCTCGAGTGGCATCTTCATGCCGCGCTGTGTTTCCTGGTCTTCGCCTCCACCTACCTGCAGGACCGCCATGTGCGCATTGAAGTGTTCCGGGAACGCTGGGGGAAGAAGACGCGCGCGGTAGTGGAGATGCTGGGCCTGCTTTTCCTGTTCCTGCCGATGTGTGCGGTGGTGTTCTATTTCAGCTACCAGATGGCGCTCACATCCTTCATTCGCGGTGATGCCTCCGCTTCGGTCACCGGGTTGCCGCACCGGTGGATCATCCGCTCCTTTCAACCGCTGGCGTTCCTGCTGCTGCTGCTGGCCGGATTCTCCCTGTTCGTGCGCAACTTGGCCGTATTGCTGGGAATCAGTCCGGAGGCTCCCGGGTCGTCGTCGCAGGACACTGTGGATGCGGCCGATGACATCCGCGTCTGACGTGCTCGTCGCCGCGCATCCCGGGGTCCGGCCGGACGCCATTCGGAAACTGATGTGATGCTGCTCGATTACCTGTTGCCGGGCGCCATGTTCGCCTGTCTGTTCCTGCTGCTGTTCTCCGGGTTTCCGGTGGCGTTCGTGCTCGGCGGAGTCGGCACGCTGTTCGCCTTCCTTGGCATCTGGCTTGAGCTGATGCCGGTACAGCGGCTCTACCTCGCCGCACCGAGGATCTGGGGGACCATTGGCGAGAACCTGGTGCTGGTGGCCGTCCCCATGTTCATCTTCATGGGCACGCTGCTGGAGCGCTCCGGTGTCGCCCAACATCTGATGGAACTCTTCAAGATCCTCCTCCGCCGGGTCCGCGGCGGCCTGGCGCTGGCCGTGGTGTTGATGGGAACAGTGCTGGCGGCCTCCACCGGGATCGTCGGCGCCTCCGTGGTCATGACCACCCTGCTGGCCCTTCCCGTGATGATGCGCAACGGCTACGCCCTGCCCATCAGTACGGGAACCATCGCTGCCTCCGGAACCCTGGGGGTCATCATCCCGCCGAGCATCATGCTGGTGATCATGGCGGACATGCTCACCCTCCAGGTTGGCAGGTTGTTCCTGGGCGCCGTGATCCCCGGGCTGCTGCTGGCGGCCTGCTATCTGGTCTACCTGTTGATCGCCTTCGGCATGCGCCCCGATCTGGCCAGCCACAACCCGGATGAGGCCGCGGTGGAAGTAAGCTGGGGAGAGCTGCTTGTGCTGATGCTGCGGGGCCTCGTCGCCCCCGTGGTGCTGATCGTTCTGGTGCTGGGGTCGATCTTCGCGGGCTACGCCACGCCCACGGAAGCCGCCGGGGTAGGAGCCGCCGGCGCCCTGTTGCTGGCGATCCTCAATGGCCGCATGACCTGGGGCGTGCTGTGGGAGACGATGAAGAGCGCCGGTACGACCATCGGCATGATCTTCATGATCTTCGCCGGGGCCACCATATTCGCGTACGTCTTCCGGCTGCTCGGCGGGGAGCACGCCATCATCGACGCCATCGACTGGATCGGGCTTGGGGCGTTCGGGCTCATGATCCTGTTGCTGGTGGTCATATTCATCATGGGGTTCTTTTTCGACTGGATCGAGATCGCCCTGATCATATTCCCGATCTTCGGCCCGATCATCGCCATGCAGGATTTCGGTGACCACGTCTCCGGGCAGCAGGTGATGGTCTGGTTCGCCCTGCTCGTCGCGGTGAACCTGCAGACCTCCTACCTGACTCCTCCATTCGGATTCGCCCTGTTCTACCTGCGCGGGGTGGCGCCGCCGGAAGTACGAATTACCGACATCTACCGGGGCGTGATCCCGTTCGTCGTCATCCAGCTCGGGGTGATGATCGCCATCTTCGCATTCCCGTCCCTGGTTCTCTGGTTGCCGGAGGCGATGCGCTGACCCGGGTTTGAGACTGCATGATTTATCGCGGTATTGATTTTCTATCCCCTTCAGCGCTTTGAAGAAGGCGCCGCCCGGCAGTGCACAAACTTACTTCCTCCACGGTGACATTGTCACTGAGGCGCCGGATTGCACCGGATACGCTTGATGAACGTTCGTACAACACTTCCTTCAGGAGGACGACTTCCATGCTGAAGCGCAATATGGGCGCAATCGATCGTGGCGCGAGGGCGGTATTCGGGTTGGTAGTGCTTAGCCTGGTGTTCATCGGCCCGCAGACACCCTGGGCATGGCTGGGGCTGATTCCCCTTGCAACGGCGGTCATCGGCTACTGTCCGGCCTACGCGCCGTTCGGTTTGCGATCCTGTCAATCGGGATCAACGCGGCAAGGGTATGTCAATGAGACCCGGGAAGACGGGAGGGGATCGTCATGACGCGCATCAAGCTCTTGTTCTTCCTTCTTGCGGGATTGCTGGCTTCTCCCGGACTGCTGGCGAGCGGCCACGAAGAAAGCCCGGCCGGACTGCTTGCCATCATCACCTCGGAATCGAACGACACCCAGGCCATGGCGCTGATCCTGACCACGCACTATGCGCGCGGCGGCAGGGACGTTCGGGTGCTTCTCTGCGATCATGCGGGAGGACTCGCGGTCTCGGACTCGGACATGGGAAGCACGGTGGTACAGCCAGCCGATCGTTCCCCGAGGCAGTTGCTGCAAGGCATAATCGAGGCGGGAGCGGTGGTGGAGGTTTGCGCCATCTTTCTGCCCGGGGCCGGCCTTGAAGAGGCCGACCTTGTTGGCGGCGTGGGTGTGGCCCGGCCTCCGGAGATTGCGGGTCTGATGGCAAGCCCGGACTGGCGTCTGTTCACGTTCTGACGGTCCCTGTGCACCCTTGCGGCTCCGGTGCGTGTACGCGCTTCGGAGCCGCGCGCGCATCAAGGAGGAGTATCCGATGGAGGACGACCTGGCCGAGTTACGGCGGCTGGCGCCGGAGGCATCACCCGACCTGCTGAGAAGCGTCGTGCGGCGGCGGCTGAAATCCGGTACCCGGGTCTTCGGTCCCGGCGACCCGTGCCTCGGGTTGCCATTCGTCCTGCACGGCGTGATCCGCGTACAGATGCTCACTGCGGGTGGGCACGAGATCGTCCTCTACCGTATCGGTGACGACGAGCTCTGTCCGGTATCCGTGTCCTGCCTCTTCACCGAGAAGCCGTATCCAGCGGAAGCGGTGGTCGAGGAGGACGCCACGGCCCTGCTTGTTCCCGCCACGGTTTTCGACGACCTCTTCGCCTCGTCCCGTACCTTCCGCCGATTCGTGATCGGCAGCTACGGAGACCGATTGTTTACCATGATGATTCTGCTGGAGGAAATTGCCTTCCGGCGCATGGATGAGCGGCTGGCGGAACACCTGCTCGCCCACGCAAGCGGCGGCGCGCTGGAAACGACCCACCAGCGCCTGGCCGTGGAGCTGGGTACCGCGCGTGAGGTCGTGAGCCGGGTGCTCAAGGAGTTCGAGCGGGGCGGTATCCTGACCCTGGAGCGAGGTCGCATCCGTATCCTGGACGACATCGCCCTCGCGTCCAGGCGAGGAGTGGCCACGCCATAGCCCGCGGGCGTCGCGTTTGGAGTGTTTCTTCGGTATACGCCGCAAGCACCCGGGGCGGAGTCCGGATCCCTTCCTCCACATTACCGAGGTAGTGGCCGCTTCGGACATCGACGAGCCGGCCCTGCTGACACTCGCCACCACGGTGGAAGACGCGTCCGAACACCCGGTTGCCCACGCAATCGTCGATGGCGCGCGCGAGCGGGGCGTCCGTCCCGGGCAGGTGAGCGGCTTCCGCTCCAATGGAGCGGGAGGCGTGTGTGGGTATCGCCATCGGTGCCGGCGCGGACGTTGCCATCGAGGCAGCGGATGTCACCCTGATTCGCGGCGCGCCCACCGGCGTGGTGGAAACCATGCGCCTGTCCAGGGCGACCTACCGCAAGATCGTCGAGAATCTGATCCGGGCAAGCGGTTACAATATTGCGGCAATTCCCATCGCGGCGATTGGCCTGCTGCAGCCCATGATCGGGGTCATTGCCATGACGCTGAGCCCGCTGACGGTGATCGGCAACCCGATTCTGCTCAGGCGCGCGCGCATCGCCGCGTGATCGGCGCGATGATTCGCCCTCATGGCCGGACAACAACCGGCACACAATCCGTACCGGAGGAAGACGCGATCATGATGAACGAACCGATGCTCGGAGCCCAGTTCTTCTGGATGATGGTCATGGCGCTGATCGTCATCGTGCCGTTCTGGCGAATCTGCCGGAAGGCCGGCTTTCCAGGATGGCTGAGCGTGTTGATCCTGATTCCGCTGGTGAATATCGCCTTCCTGTATTTTCTCGCATTCGCCAGGTGGCCTTCCCACCGCACGTTCGGCTGATGCGGGACAGCCTCCCCGGGGCGCCTGACAAAGGAAAGGCCGGAGCTTCCCGGTAAGGGTAGCTCCGGCCCCGGTGGATAGCCTGGGGCGATCCTGCGAGCTACTTCAGCAGCAGCGTGCGGACGCGTTCCACGTATTCACGACCGTCAAAGCCACGCTGTTCCGCCCGCTCGTACCAGGCCTCGTATACGGCATCCGTATACTCGGGCTCGAAGATCCGGGCCCGTTCGGCTTCATCGATCTCGATCACGATCACGTCATCGCTGTCGATCATGGCCTGCCGGGCATTGGCGGCGAACTCGTTGTAGCCGTGCAGGACGTCCTGTTCGAACTCCTTCATGACCGCGCCAATGGAGTCGCGCAGATCCTCCGGGAGGCTCTCCCATTCATCCTTGTTGATGATGATGGCCCAGCCGGTGACGTCCGCGAATCCCCAGTTCTGGGCATGGTTGGCAACCCGCCAGTATTCCTGTTCCCAGCCGACACACCAGGACGTGAACACGCCGTCGATCACCCCGCGTTCCAGCGCGGGCATGAGCTCGGCCATGGCCATGGCCGTCGGGCTTGCCCCCAGTTCGCGGACAAAGGCCGCCATCTGCGGGTTATGGACCCGCAGGGTCTTGCCCTGGAAGTCTTCAACGGTCTCGATCGGTTCGTTGGTCCACAGCTTGTTGGGGCACCAGGCACCATTGGCGAGAACGATCGAATTCCATTCGTTCTCCCAGAGTTCGGCGAGATCATCGAACCAGAAGGCATCGCCGACGAACTTGTACTCCGCCATGCCCTGGATGAGACCGGGGAGGTTGAACAGTCCCATGCGCGGGTCATCGCCGGCAAGGTAGGTCTGCACTGCGGCACTCATGGGCACCCGGGCGGAACGGACACCGGACGCAAGCTGGGTGGCACCGAGAATCGAGGTGTTGAGGTCGATCTCGACACGCCCGTCCGTGGCTTCGGCGACGATGTCGGGAATCCGCTCCACATTCTCGGAGTAATAGCTTCCCGAAACCGAGAGGTAGCCGAGCGTGAGGGTATGTTCGGCGTCCTGGGCGGTGGCCATCAACGGGGCGGAGGCGATCGCCACCCCCAGCAGGCCGGTCGTGCAGGCCTTGTGGATCAGGCTGGTTCGGCTGCCTGAAAGCGCAGTTCGAGAGATGCGGGTAGAGAGGTTATCGATGCGCATGCGCTCCTCCAACGGATATCGAGTGATTGTTATGGGGCGGCGCCCAGCCGTTCTCTTGATCTTGTCCAGGCACTGCTGAAAATAGCACCCGAACAGGAATAAGACAATCATATTGTATGATCGTTATTCAGATAAATCGAGCATCCGCTGACCGGTGTGTCTGCCACTGCGCCGGGTCCGTTGTTTCGTAAGGCTAGTCACGATTCCTCCTCCTCTGAAGCCATTCCGGGGTCTTGTTCGTGCATGATGAGGCGGTTGTCGGTACGACAATCATACAATATGATGCTAATATCAAAACTGTCAATTTCCTGCCCGACGTCACAACCGACGCGCCGTGACCTGTATCGTGTTCCGGTGCGGGTCTGTCCGGATCACGACGTGGTGACTCGCGTGCAACGACAACAAGCGAGGAGTGATGCCTGTGGGTGCCGATAGCAACGATTCAGCGCAACTGGAAACACTGGGGTTCGTGGGCGTGGGGACGATGGGAGGGCCGATGTCCCGGCGCCTGCTTGACGCCGGCTACCCGCTGCATGTCACCGACCTTGCCCGGAACGCGGTGCAGAGTCTGGCCGAAGCCGGTGCTGTTCCGGCAGACGATGTCGTCGCTGTTGCCTCGGCCGCTACCACCGTGTTCCTCAGCCTGCCGACGCCGGAGACGGTGGAACGGGTCTGCCTTGGGCCCGGGGGCGTTCATGAGGGAACGGCGGTCAAGCGCGTGGTCGATGTGTCCACCACCGGCCCGAAGACGGCGGCCCGGATCGCCGCCGGCCTGGCGGAGAAGGGGATTACCTATGTGGACGCACCGGTCAGCGGCGGGATTGCCGGTGCGACCAACGGCAAGCTGGCCATCATGGTGTCCTGTCCCGCGGCGACACTCGACGTCCTGGAACCCATCCTGCGGAACATGGGCCGCGTGTTTTTCATCGGCGAGGGCCCCGGCCAGGCGCAGACGATGAAGCTTGCGAACAATCTCATGGCGGCCGCGGCACTGGCCATTGCATCGGAAGCGGTGGTGATGGGGGTCAAGGCAGGTCTCGACCCGAAGGTCATGATTGACGTCATCAACGCGAGCAGCGGCCGCAACAGCGCCACCGAGGACAAGTTCCCCAAGGCGGTGCTGCCGCGCACGTTCGATTTCGGTTTCGCTACCGGTCTTTCCTACAAAGATGTGCGGCTGTGCGTGGATGAATCGGAAGCGTTGGGCGTCCCCATGGTTGTCGGTGCCGCCGTGCGCCAGATGCTGGCCGTGACCAACTCGCTGTATGGTCCGGAATCCGACTTCACCTCCATGGTACGCGTGGTGGAGAACTGGGCAGGGGTTGAGGTTGGCAGTGCAGCGACGAGTGAAGGAGAGAGGCAATGACAGAACAGTACAGGATGCTGATCGGCGGCGAGCGCGTCGTCTCCGGCTCCGGTGCGTGGATCGACACGGAAAACCCGTACACGGGGAAGGCCTGGGCGCAGGTGCCGCGCGGGACACCCGAAGATGTCGACCAGGCGGTGCGCGCTGCCAGCGAAGCGTTCAGGGGCGAGGCCTGGAGCGGTATCACGCCAACCGAGCGTGGCGCCATGCTGCGTCGGCTCGGCGACTGCATCACCCGCCAGGCCGATCGCCTTGCCGAGATCGAGACCCGGGACAACGGCAAGCTGATCACGGAGATGCGTGGCCAGCTGCGCTACGTGCCGCAGTGGTACTACTACTTCGCGGGGCTGGCGGACAAGCTCGAAGGACGGGTGATTCCGATCGACAAGCCCAATGTTCTCAATTTCACCCTCGAGGAGCCACTGGGTGTGGTCGCCGCCATTACCCCGTGGAACTCGCCACTGCTGCTGGCGGCCTGGAAGCTGGCGCCCGCGCTCGCTGCAGGCAACACCGTCGTCTGGAAGCCGTCCGAGTTCACGTCGGTCTCCGCGCTGATGTTCGGTGAGCTGTTCGAGGAAGCAGGCTTTCCGCCGGGCGTCGTGAACATCGTCACCGGCTACGGCCACGAGATCGGGGATGCCCTGGTTTCCCACCAGAAGGTCAACAAGGTGGCTTTCACCGGCGGGGATGGAACGGGTCAGCGAGTATACGAGTCTGCGGCGGCAGGTATCAAGCCCGTCACGCTCGAGCTGGGCGGCAAGTCCGCGAACATCGTGTTCGACGACTCGGACATGGAGAACGCGGTCAAGGGAGTGATCTCGGGGATCTTCGCCGCCACCGGGCAAACCTGTATCGCCGGCTCGCGGGCGCTGGTCCATCGACCGATTCACGACCAGTTCGTGAAGAAGCTGGTGGAGCTGGCGCGGACCGCGAAGATGGGCGATCCGTCCTCCGACGGGACGCAGGTCGGGCCCATCACCACCCGGGCGCAGTACGACAAGACGCTGGGCTACATCGATATTGCGCGCAACGAAGGGGCCACCTGCCTGCTCGGTGGCGGGCCGGCGGAGCGCCCCGAATGCGGGGACGGCTGGTTCGTC
>SLLM01000251.1 GCA_007134055.1 Ectothiorhodospiraceae bacterium
ATAGCGCAGCACCAGCACCAGGCTGACGAGGAAGACGATGAACTGCAGCGGCGCCAGCACGCCCTGCACAAGGGTCCAGGGGGAGGCGTCACGACGCCGGCGCTGTTCCGTTGTGTAGAGTCCCTTCGGGAGGGAATCCTGCGAGAGTCCGTGCGACATATCGCGGTGGCCCTTGATTCTGCTTCGACCTGCCCTTGAATCTAGTAGTGGTCGAAACGAGTGTCAATATTTATTGACGTCGCGTTTGCTTGACATTGGCGCAAATCTGAGCCAAAAGATGGGAAGGTCATCGGGAAAGCGGTGTATCGCGGTGACCCGCCGGCAAGGTTTCGGGCAACGGGGAGATCGCGCGAATGACGGACCTGACGGAGCAATCCGGTGCACCCAATCAAGCTGTCAGCGATGCCGGGCAGTCTGAGCGTGCGCACCGCCCGGCCCGATCCTCCCGGTACGCGGGTACAGGCATTCCCCGGCATGGACGCGGCCTGACCGGCCGGGAGCCCCGGTCCGGACAGGATGGCGGCCGCCTCTCATCCGCGACCCGTGTCGCGCCGCCGCCCCAGCTCATACAGACCATCGAGCAGGCAGTGCTGCCCGAAATGATCCGTGCGCGCCGGGGCGGGCCCCGACGTGTGCAATCCCGCGACGCAGACGCGGCGTTCTGCGACGACGAAATTGCCACCCTGGCGGCGCTGTCTCTGTCCACCGACTCCGAGGACGCGGTGCGGTTCGTCGACGTGGCCCAGCAGGGCCGGGGTGCGGGTGTCGAGGAGCTTTGTCTTGGCCTCCTGGCCCCCGCCGCGCGCCGTCTGGGCACACTCTGGTGCGACGACACCTGCTCCTTCATGGATGTCACCATCGGCATGGGGCGCCTGCAACGCGCGCTGTTCGGGCTAAACCCCCGGTTCCTCGATGCCCGCCGTTCCGATAAACCGTCGCGACGCATCCTGATGCTGCCGACTCCCGGGGAGCAGCATACCTTCGGTCTGCAGATGGCTGCCGAGTTCTTCCGCCGTGACGGCTGGGAGGTGGACGGCGACGTCAGCGCCACCTGCAAGCAGGCCTGCGGGCGGGTCCGTGCGATGCGCTATGACGCCGTGGGGCTTTCCCTCGGGTCAGAAGCATTGGTAGACTCCTGCGCGAGAAGTATCCGTTCAATCCGCCTGGCCTCGAAAAACGAGACGATAACGGTCATTATCGGCGGTCAGTTAATAGAACAGCGACCGGAATTCGTCGACGCCGTCGGTGCGGATGCGCCTGCCGGAGCAGGAAGCGCAGCACCTCGGGAAGCGAGGACTGCCGTTACGGAGTGCCTGGCGCTCTGCTGACCCAGGTGAGTCGCGGACAATCGGCTGCTGAAGCCGGAGGACAGTCCGACAGTGAAACCACTGCTTGCGCCGAAGGAGTCACTTGGCGACCTTGACGCCGATACCGCAGCGAGACTTCTCGCGGCGGCGTCGGACGTTGCTTTGATACTGGATGCCGAGGGTCGCATCCTGGACATGGCCTTGTCCGGTGACGAGCCGCCCCTGGATATTGGCGGCAAGTGGCTCGGCAAGCCCTGGGTTGAAACCGTCACCACCGAGAGCCGGCCCAAGGTCGAGGCGCTGCTGAAGGACGCCGCCAACGACGCGCGTCCGCGCTGGCGACAGATCAACCACCCCATCCCGGGTGCGGCCGATGTCCCCGTGAACTACTGCGCCATGCAGGTCGGCAGCAACGGGCATATCGTCGCCATCGGCCGGGACCTGCAGGCGATGGCCTCGCTGCAGCAACGCCTGATCGAGGTTCAGCAAACGCTGGAGCGCGATTACTGGCAGTTGCGCCAGGCGGAAGCACGCTACCGGTTGCTGTTCCAGATCGCCTCCGAGCCGGTTCTGGTGGTCGATGCCTCCAATCGCAGGGTCCTGGAAGCGAACCCGGCAGCCGGTCGTATGCTTGGCGGCGGCAAGCGCGAGCTGGTCGGCCAGATTTTCCCCCGGGGGTTCGACGAGGATGGCCAGGCGCGTCTCTCGGAGATGCTGGGCATGGTCACCTCGATCGGCCGGGCCGACGACATCCAGGTGAGCCGGCCGGACGGCACCGTATTCAGCGTGACCGCTTCGCTCCTCCGCCAGCAGGGCGGCGCACTGATCCTGCTTCACCTGTCGTCCGAAAACCTGCGCGATGACTCCAACGTGGTCCCCGAGACCAAGTTCCGACTGCTGCAGCTCATGGAGAGCGCTCCCGATGCAGTGGTCGTGACCGACGGCGAAGGGGTGATCCTGAATGCCAACCGGGCTTTTCTCGAGCTTGCGGAAATCAGCCACGAGGATCAGGTAAGGAACGAATCCCTCGGCCGCTGGCTGGGCCGCCAGGGCGTCGATCTCGAGGTTCTGCTTGCCAACCTTCGGCAGCACCCCACCATCCGGCTGTTCCCGACGACACTGCGGGGCGAGCTGGGCGGCGCGGCCCGGATCGAGGTATCTGCCTCGATGGCCCGCCATGGCTCACGACCCTGCTACGGGTTTTTCCTCCGGCATATCGACCATCGCGGCGGTGAGCGCGACCTCGACCAGGATCAGCCCCGATCCGTCGAACAGATGACTCAGCTCGTAGGCCAGGTACCCTTGAAAGAACTGGTGCGGGAGTCCACGGACCTTATCGAGAAACTCTGCATCGAGGCGGCGCTGCAACTCACCGGCGACAACCGCGCATCGGCAGCGGAATTGCTCGGGCTCAGTCGGCAGAGCCTGTACGTCAAACTCCGCCGCCACGGAATGATGGACGGGGAGAACGGCGCCGCGACCTGAACCGGCGCGTGGCCGTCCCTCCCGCGGTCAAGCAGCACGACACTCGTGTGCCGCCCGAACCAATACCTTTGGATTCCCCCCGGAGCCAGCACCGGTCCGTGAGGTCGGCGAGGAAACCGGCTCCGCGCCTTGCGGGGCTGCCAGATCAGGACTCGAACGTGAACGTTGGGACGACTCCGTGTTTCCCCGACAAGCAGGCCCAGCACCTGGTCCTTTAATTTTTTTCCGGTGGCGATTCCCCTCAAGTTTGCTATAAATGCCCCTTAGTCCATTGAAACAGAGGAACGGGAGTTACCTGGTCGACCAGACAGGTTCAAGACAAAAAACGGCCGCGTCTCTGGCACGCGCGGCAAGGAGGAGGCAACCATGACCGACGTGACGGACCCGTCAGGAGGCTGTAGGAGTACGGCCCGCAGGCCCAGGATACAGGGCTCGCCGAGGCTCGAAGACGGACACCGGAACGATCATGCAGGATACTCCCCGCACGCCGTCCACGAAGAGGTCGCGCCTTTCCAGGGTCGACCTGCAAATGCTCCACATGCGGCAGAAGACATCCCCCGGCAGCTACTGCGGACCATCGCGAGGGATGTCCTTCCGACGATGATCCGTGCCCACCGGCGGTCCGCACACCTCGAGCTGCCGGCCGACGCTTCGGCCATCACGTCCCAGCAGATTGTCGAACTTGCCCGGCTGTCGATGCTGCGCGACGGACGCGCCGCGGTGACGTTCGTTGGCGATTTCCAGCGCAGTGGCTACCGGATGGACACACTCTGCCTGAATCTGCTCTCGCCCACCGCCCGGCTTCTCGGGGAGTTATGGGTGGAAGACCGCTGTTCGTTCCTGGACGTGACAGTCGGCCTGGGGCGTTTGCAGCAGTCACTTTTCGGGATGAGCCTCGGCGGGCCGCGGGAACGTCATTTTGGTGATACACCGCAGCGGGTGCTCCTCGCACCCGGGACCAATGAGCAGCACACCTTCGGCTTGCAGATGGTTGCGGAGTTCTTCCGGCGGGATGGCTGGGAGGTGACCGGAGGCACGTCGACGAATTCCACGCGTTATCAGCTTTGTCGGCTGGCGAAGTCGCACTGGTTTGACGCGATCGGCTTCTCCGCTGGGTCGGATGTGTCCGTGGAGTCCCTCTACAAGGACATCCGCGCCGTCCGGGGCGCCTCCTGCAACCGCATCGCCGTCATTCTCGTGGGCGGCCCGGTCTTCGACAAGCACCCGGAACTGGTGTCGGACGTGGGGGCTGATGCGATGACCAGCGACGCACAGAAGGCGCCGCTCACGGCTCGTCAGCTCGTCGCCCTCGCCACGCAGCAGGCTTGAGCAATGCCGCGGCGACGCGGTCGAGGGCACGCCCGGTGGGCGGCCCAGGCGAGTGCCCGGACCGGGATACGCCCGCTGTGACCGCTGATGCCCCGGACTCGGCGCCCCGGGGCATCGTGTCGCCGCCCTTCGGGCCGGCAGCGCACCGGGATCTTTGCACGGATTGCGGTATCTCGCGAACCGCGGAACCCGGGGCCTGTGCGCGGGCCTGCCAGTTCATCCAACCGGATTACCCCGACATGGAGACCCGCGTGCATGGCCGGGCCCGGCGCATGGGAGCGTCCGACGAGCGCTTTTTCGGGCCGTTCCGGCAGATGCTGCAGGCCCGGCTCTCCCCGGCGCGCACCGACGCACAGTGGACGGGAATCACCTCGCGCATCGCCGAGCGCCTGCTTGAAACCGGCGCAGTGGATGCCGTTCTCACCATGAAGCCCCATCCGGAGGATGCCTGGCGGCCGGTCCCCGTGCTGGTCACCGACCCGGCAGAGCTGGCCAACTGCCGCGGCATGCGCATGGGCTATGCGCCCCTTCTTGCCCTGCTGGAGCCGGCCCGGCGTCTTGGCTACCGCCGCCTCGCCGTCATCGGGATTCCCTGCCAGGTATACGCCCTGCGGCGGCTCGAGGCCGAGCTCGACCTTGATCGCCTCTACGTGATCGGCACGCCCTGCTCCGACAACACCACCACCGAGCGCTTTCACGAATTCCTGGCACTCCTCGCCGACGAGCCGGACGAGATCACGTACCTGGAATTCCGCGCCGACTACCAGGTGGAACTGCGCTTCCGGGACGGGCGCCGGCGGGAAATCCCGTTCCTCTACCTGCCCATCTCCCGGCTCCCGCCGGATTTCTTCCCGCTGACCTGCCGTACCTGTGTCGACTACACCAACGTCCTCGCCGATATTACCGTCGGTTACATGGGGGGCCAGGGAGAGCAGTGGCTGCTGGTTCGCAATCAGCGGGGCAAGGAGCTGCTCGATCTTCTGGGCGACGAGCTCGTTGCCTCGACGCCCGGTAGCGGCGGCCGGCGCCGGGGCTCGGTGCGGGGGTTTCTCGAAAATGTCCGGCGGGCAGCCGGTGGAATGCCGGTCCGGCGAATGCCTGACTGGCTGCGTCCGCTGGTTGCCTGGCTGATGCCGCGTATTGGCCCGCGCGGGGTCGAGTTTGCCCGTGCCAGGGTCGAGATGAAGGCGGTGGAGACGATCCTCCATCTTCGTCGGGAAAGACCGCGTCGGCTTCGGCACATGGTTCCGGCGCACGTCTGGTCTCTGGTCGGCCCCTACGGGCTCTCGCCCGAGCCGGGGGAGCGCCCCGAGCGCAGCGGCAGTCCGAACAGGCTGCCACGCCGGGGGCCGCCTACCGACGGAATTCCGCGCTAGGAATTTCAGCCTGTGTCAACTATCATTGTCACATCGAATGTGCCGATGCAGTGACACTTGTCCCGGCACTCTCGCAGCACGAGGTGAGACATGCTGGCGCACTGGCCTCTTCGCCGACACTCCTTCAACGTCTCCTGCACCGTTGATATCGAGCACACCAACGAGTATCTGCAGGCCCACGTCGACCTCGGCGATGTCGAGGTCGAGCCGGGTGATCAGGTCCGCGTCCACGATGCCCCCACGGACGTGGGCTTTGGCCAGCGGGTCTCCCGTACTTGCCGGGCGACTGTCACCCGCGGCTGCTGGATTGACCGGCTCTGGGCGCGGCTTGCGGCCGCACGGGAGCTGAACGAACTCTATGACCTGAGCTTCACCGGGCGGAGGACACTATGAGTGCGACCGCGGAAGACATGATGCACACCGACACCACACGCCGGGCCCAGGAGGACACGGTCCTCAGCCCCCATTTCTACACCACCGACTTCGCTGCGATGGACCGGCTCGATGTCACGCCGGTGCGCAGGGAGTGGGATGGGCTCATCGCCGAGTTGCAGAGCGATGAGAACAAGGGGCACTTCCTGCGTGATGAGCGGTTCAGCAGCGAGATCCGCGAACTGCCGGAGGAACTCCGCAAGGAGTTCCTGGACTTCCTGGTCAGCTCGGTGACCGCGGAGTTCTCCGGCTGCGTGCTCTATGCCGAGATCCGCAAGCGGGTCACCAACCCGGATATCCGGGAGCTGTTCACCTGCATGAGCCGTGACGAGGCCCGGCACGCCGGGTTTATCAACGACTCCCTCAAGGATTTCGGCCTCGGGGTGGATCTGGGCTTCCTCACCCGGGCCAAGAAGTACAAGTACTTCCAGCCGAAGTTCATTTTCTACGCCGTCTACCTCTCGGAGAAAATCGGCTACGCCCGCTACATCACCATCTACCGACAGCTCGAGCGCCACCCGGAGCTGCGTTTCCACCCGATCTTCAAGTGGTTCGAGAAATGGTGCAATGACGAGTTCCGGCACGGGGAGGCCTTCGCCCTGCTCATGCGCGCCAACCCGGAACTGCTGCGCGGCCGCAACAAGCTCTGGATACGCTTCTTCCTGCTCGCGGTCTACGCCACCATGTACGTGCGCGACCACGCCCGCCCGGCATTTCACGAGGCGCTGGATCTCGACCCTACGGAGTATGACTACCGCGTGTTCGGAATCACCAACGAGATCTCGCGGCAGGTCTTTCCGATCAGCCTCGAGCTGGATGATCCAAGATTCCGGGCCGGGCTGCGCCGACTCTCCTGGATAACGGACCGCATCGCCGAGGCGAAGGCCCGGGGAGGCCTGCTGGGCCGAGTGCAGCGCATCGGACTCGGCGTCGCGGCCGCCGGTATCTTTGCCAGGCTGTACCTGCTGCCCGTTCGCCGCCACGCCTTGCCCGAGCAGGTCCGCACGGCGCCCGCCTGGTAGCGTGGCGCCGTTCGCTGAAGCCGCTTCGCGCCCCCTGCTTCGACGGGGACATGCCGGGCTGCCCGGGCTTCGCCGGACGGCAGGCGAGCAGCCGGGCGCGTCATGGCGAACCTGCCGAGGCACCGCCGTGACAACGCGCCTCCCGGTGCGCGCCGTGACGGTAAACCGCCCGCAAGAAGGGATTTGCGATGAGACCCCTGCCCTGGCTTCGCCCATGACAACCGGCGCATTTAAACCCGATCTTCTCCTGGTCGGCGGGGGGCTTGCCAACTGCCTGATCGCCTGGCGGCTGCACCAGTTGCGACCGGACGTCCGCGTGCTGATCCTCGAGCGCGGGGAGCAGATCGGCGGCAACCACACCTGGTGCTTCCACGAGACCGACATCAGCGCAGCCCAGAACGACTGGCTTGCGCCCCTCGTACTGCATCGCTGGCCGGATTACGAGGTCCGTTTTCCCGAGCTGCGACGGGTCCTCTCCGGTGGCTATTGCACCATCACCTCCAGCCACCTTCGGGACGTCTTCCGGCGGGAGGGCGTCGCCGCCATCCGCACCGCGGTCGATGTCGATTCCGTGGCCCCGGCGACCGTGCGACTGGCTAGCGGGGAAACCGTGGAGGCCGGCGCAGTCATCGACGGGCGCGGCCAGCGTGGCAGTGCCCACCTGGTGATGGGTTTTCAGAAATTCGTCGGCCGCGAATTCGTGTGCCCGAGACCCCACGGCGTGGCCCGGCCCGTGATCATGGATGCAACCGTCTCCCAGCAGGACGGGTACCGCTTCGTCTATGTGCTGCCCTTCGACGAGCACCGCCTCCTGATCGAGGACACCCGGTATAGCGACGGAAGCGAACTCTCGGCCGATGCCTGCCGGGCCGGCATCCGGGACTACCTCGTGTCGAGGGGCATCGAGGTTGATCAGTGCCTGCGGGAGGAACAGGGGGTACTGCCCATCCTGCTAGCCGGAGATCCTCGAGCCTTCTGGGCGGAGGGCGCAGCCGGCGTTCCGCGCAGCGGCCTTGCCGCCGGCCTGTTTCACCCGACCACCGGCTATTCGCTCCCGGAAGGCGTTCGCCTTGCCGAC
>SLLM01000147.1 GCA_007134055.1 Ectothiorhodospiraceae bacterium
ATCTGGTCCCCGGTCGAGCGCGTCTCCTACGGCGTGGAGCTGAGCTGGAACGAAGCCAAGAACCAGGACGGTGACTCCGAGGACGCCCTGCGTCTGCACGGCATGGTCCGCTACAGCTTCTGATTCATCCCGCTTCAACCCTGTCTTCCTCACTTTGCGCCCCCGCGATTGCGGGGGCGTCTTTTCGTATTTGGCGACGGGTGCACGATCTTCCTGAATGGCCAGTACCTTGTGTCCGGCCTGATGGAACCGCTTGGACAGGACGCCGTTCGTATCCCCCGCATCGCCACATGACCGGTACGGTTTCGGAATCAGCGGTCGGCTTACCGCCGCAAGGGGTGTCCGGCGTTAGTGGATGACTCCCGAAGCCTGCTCCATTGATTGCTCTCCGAGCCTTTGGGATGCTGCCAGAGCGTTGACCGCCCGGTGCGTTCCGCTACCCGGGCTCTCATGAGCAAGTGAGACCGAATGCGTGAGAGGTTTGAGCGCCATCAGTCCTGGATCTACCTTGTGGCAATCCTGCTGGGTCTGGGAGTGGGGCTGTCACGGCCCGCGCTTGGGGAGGCCATCGAGTTCTGGCTGTGGCCACTACTGGGCATGCTGCTGTACGCGACGTTTACCCAGGTACCCTTGACCAGGCTGAGCGTCGGATTCTCTGATTGGCGCTTTCTGATCCCGTTGCTTATCGGCAATTTCGTGGTCATCCCGCTCTTCGTCGGCTTGACCCTGTTTCTGCCCCTGGATCCTGCCGTTCGGCTGGGGGTGTTGCTGGTGCTGCTGGTGCCGTGCACGGACTGGTTCGTCAGCTTCGTTCACCTGGGGCGCGGGAACACCGCTCGCGCCATTGCCGCAGCGCCCGTGCTCCTCCTGGTGCAGTTGCTGGCCTTGCCCGCATACCTCTGGCTGTTCCTGGGCAGGGAGGTATTCCAACCCGCCGTTGTGACACACCTTGTCGCCGCCTTTGCAGGCCTGATCCTGCTGCCGTTGCTGCTGGCCTGGGGTACGGAACGGCTGGCGGAATTCCGCCCGTTGGCAGGCCGGCTGGTGGAGGGCCTGGGCTGGGTGCCGATACCATTGCTGACGCTTGTGGTATTCGTGATCGCCGCCTCACAGGTCACTACCGTGGCTGCCATGGCGCTGTTGCTGCCGCAGCTCCTGCTGCTTTTCGTACTGTTCCTGCTGTTCTCCGCGGCCCTGGGCAAGCTGCTTGGCCGCGTATTTCGCCTTGACGCGCCGCGGGCCCGTACCCTGACGTTCAGTTTCGGGACACGCAATTCGTTCGTCGTCCTGCCCATCGCGCTGGCCTTGCCGGAAACGTGGCAGGCAGCCGTAGTGGTGATCGTCTTCCAGTCGCTGGTGGAACTCTTCGGCATGATCGCCTATCTGGCCTGGGTTCCGCGCAGACTCATACCGGACGCTGCCGGATGATGTTCCCGGAGGGGCAAGCTGCGTCATGCGGACCCTCGTGTTGCCCCTGTGGAGATGGTTGGTGCCGGGTTCACTGCGCGTCTGTAGCTGGCCCGGGACGCTCACATCGCGCGACATCGTACGCCAGGCGCGCGAAATCGCGCATGCCCTGTCGGCGGCAATGCGGGGTTTCACGGATGGACGCGCCCTGGAGGGAAGGCGTGGCCACCGGGGGGGACTGAGATCGCGCCCGGTGGCGGGCGAGGGACTGATTCGCGAACCTAGACAGCGGAGCCGTCGAACATCAACCGCAGCCGGCAGCGATAGGCGGCCTGGATATGCTCCCGGGCCGCTGCCTCCGCGGCATCGGCATCGTGCCGCTCGATGGCGCTGATGATTGCTGCGTGCTCCTCCAGGGCGGTGGAGGAGCGTCCTTCCAGTGCCAGGGTGGTCTGCCCGAGCAGTGCCATGGAATCCCTCAGGGATCGCAGCGTTTTCATGAGGTAGCGGTTGTGGGAGGCGCGGTACAGGGTCTCGTGGAAGTAGCGGTTGTTGCGGGCGAGCTGGGCAGAGTCCGACAGCTCCCGGTCGCGGTCGGCGATCTCCCGCAGGGTCGCGACCTCACCGTCCGATGCATGGCGGGCCGCCAGGCTGGCGGCAGTGCCTTCCAGGATCTCCCGCATCAGGTACAGCTCGGAGATCATGCCGTGATCCAGCTCGGCGATGATCATGCCGCGGTGGGGATCGCGTACCGCCAGTCCTTCGCTTTCCAGGCGCCCCAGGGCTTCGCGAACCGGCGTACGGCTGCTGCCCAGGCGCTCGGCGAGTTCCGTCTCCCGAAGCCGTGTTCCGGGTTTCAGCGCTCCGGACTGGACCGCCTCGACAAGCTTGCGGTAAGCCTGCTCCCCCCGCGGGCCATGCCCCCCGGAGATCTTCGGGAGTGTGCCCGCGGGCGTAGCCGCGGCGTCATCCGTTGCCATGGGAAGGGAACCTCAAATGTACACATATGTATCCATTAGTGCATCGTAACCCCGGGCTGATCGGCTTGCAAGATGAGTCGGACCAATGCGCTCGCCAGGCTGCAGCTGGTCAACGGCTGGCCCGGATGGCCTCCACGAGTTCGGGCACGATCGTGAACAGGTCGCCCACCAGACCGTAGTCCGCTACCTCGAATATGGGCGCTTCCTCGTCCTTGTTGATGGCAACGATGACCTTGGAGCCTGCCATTCCCGCCAGGTGCTGGATGGCGCCCGAGATGCCAACGGCGATGTAGAGGTCGGGGGCGACCACCTTGCCGGTCTGCCCCACCTGGTAGTCGTTGGGAACGTAGCCGGCGTCCACGGCGGCGCGGGAGGCGCCTACCGCGCCATTGAGCAGGTCGGCCAGTTCCTCGATGATGCGGAAGTTCTCTCCGCTGCCCAGTCCGCGTCCGCCGGAAACCACGATCCGGGCACTGTCCAGCTGGGGACGATCGGACTGGTTCAGATCCTCGTCGACGAATGTACTGAGTGGCGGTAGTTCCGGGACGTCAATCGCGGTGATGGCCGCTTCGCCCCCGTGTGAGTCGGCCCGCTCGAAGGCAGTGGGCCGCACGGTGATCACCTTCTTGCCGTCTGTCGAGCGGACCGTGGCAAGGGCGTTTCCCGCGTAGATGGGACGGATGAACGTGTCGTGTGATTCGACCGCGACGATGTCCGATACCTGCTGGCTGTCGAGGAGTGCGGCGATGCGCGGCAGGACATTCTTGCCGAAGGTGGTGGCGGGCGCGACAAGGTGTGTGTACTCCGGCGCCAGATCCAGAACCAGTGCTGCAAGCTGTTCCGCCAGTGGGTGGCGCAGTGCCTCCGCCTCCGCCAGCTGAACCCGCCGGATGCCCGGGATGGCCGCCGCCGTCGAGGCGACCCCGGCACAGCCGTCACCGGCCACCAGGATGTCGATGGCTCCCCCCATTGCCACGGCAGCGGTTACCGTGGCGTAGGTGGAGGGTGCCAGCTCCGAGTTATCGTGTTCTGCCAGCAGAAGTGTCGCCTGGGTCATATCACAGTACCTTTGCTTCGTTGCGCAGTCTGTCCACGAGTTCGGCGACATCCGTCACCCGTACGCCGCCCTTGCGCGGTTCCGGCGCGGAGACCCGGAGGGTGTGCAGGCGGGGGCTGATGTCCACCCCCAGACTGTCCCCATCGAGGGTCTCCAGCGGTTTCTTCTTCGCCTTCATGATGTTCGGCAGTTTCGGATAGCGCGGTTCGTTCAGTCGCAGGTCGGCGGTCACCACCGCCGGTAGCGGCATGAACAGCGTCTCCAGGCCGCCGTCGATTTCGCGGGTAACGCGCAGACCATCCTGCACCGCTTCCAGGCGACAGGCGAAGGTTCCCTGGGCCCAGCCGAGCAGCGCCGCCAGCATCTGGCCGGTCTGGTTGGCATCGTCGTCAATGGCCTGTTTGCCGAGCAGTATCAGGTCGGACTTCTCGCGTTCGGCGAGCACCCCGAGCAGGCGGGCGACGGCAAGCGGTTCCAGGGCGGCGTCACTGCGCACCAGCACGCCGCGGTCGGCGCCCATGGCGAGTGCGGTGCGCAGGACCTCTTCGCATTGTCGGGGGCCGATCGAGGCAACGACCACTTCGTCGCCATGACCGGCCTCCTTGAAGCGGATTGCCTCCTCGACGGCGATTTCGTCGAAGGGGTTCATGGACATCTTCACGTTGGCGGTCTCGACACCGCTGTGATCCGAGCGGACACGGACCTTGACGTTGTAGTCCACGACACGTTTTGCCGCGACCAGAATTTTCATGGCTGAAGTTCCCTGTTTTTCGTTCCCTACATGCTCGGGTGATTGGGTCCGTCACTGCCCTTTGGGGTTGCCCGGTCGATGCTCCGCCGCGGATCCGTGATGTCGCAGGTCATGCAGTGGATGCAGTTCTGCGCGTTGATCTGCAGGCGGGGCCGTCTTCGGTAACGAGCCCGTAGGCCCGGCGGGGCAGCGCTCCCGGCTTCGCGTCGGAGTCCCGGGCGGGGCAGGATCCGCTTTCAGTTCTGCCGACGACTGTATACTAGCGTACACGCATGTCTTTAAACGTGCAAAATGTGCCTTGCGTGTACGGCACAGGCATCTCAGGCTCTGGTGTTCGCGGGAGGCATGCATCGGTGTACGGCCGCAGGGCGGCGCTCTGGCGACGGCTCGACAGCGTCGGGGATCCGGCTGACCCTTCGCGTCGATAAGGGCCTGCAGATCAGTCGGTGTCCGGTCCCGGTTTGTCCCCGAGCAGGTCGGTCAGCACCCGGTTGAAGGGTTCCGCCGCCTCGTACTGCACCCAGTGACCGGCATCCGGTATTACCACCGCGCGGGCACCGGGTTGGGCGTCCGCGAGCAGCTCGATGCGATCCTGCATGTATGGCCCGATGGTGGCGTCGTTGCGCGCCCAGATTCCGGCGATCGGCGCATCGATCCGGAACAGCATCTCCCGCAGCGGGTTACCTGCGGTGACGCGTTCGGCCTGTATGCTGCGGCGCCGCGTGTTCTGCGCCTGGAGGTGGACTGCCAGCGGATCGATGCGGTCCGGATTGCTGATCATCATCATCGCAAGATTCCGGCGATGTGCCTCCTGCTGGAGTTCTGCCGTGGGCTGGCGGCGCCAGGAGACGAAGGGCGGGATCTGCTGCCGCCGAACGCCCAGGCTGCCACTGGAGATGATCACAAGACGCCTGGGCCGGACCGTGCCGGAAGCGGCCAGTGCGCCGGCAATCGTAGTGCCGAAGGAGAAGCCGACGATCGACACTTCTCCGGCGCCTTCGCCCAGCTCGAAGAGGCCCGCCCGGAGCAGTTCGGCAATGCTCTGCGCGTCGTAGGGTTCCGGAGGGGGGGAGGAGTCCCCGAACCCGGGCATGTCAGGAACGATGACCCGGAACCTGCGGCTCAGCGGCAGTACGTTGCGAATCCAATGGGTCCAGCTGCCGTAGTTGCCATGCAGCAGCAGGAGGGTGGGGCCTCTTCCCCAGACCCGCCACACGATGCGGCAGTTCGCATGAGAGGTCGATAGTCGCACGCAGCGGTTCTCGATGTCGGCCACGATGGCCTCCGGGCTTCCATCCGGGTCGGTGATGTCCCGGTCTTGCGTTTCACGCATTGTGGTAGTCCTCGGTTTCTCGCTGCATGCCCGGGCGGATGGCAGTTACCAACCCTTCAGGAAGTAGTCCCCGCTGCCACGGCGGGCCGAGTTGCCGCAACCCCCCGGAGCCGGGCGGGCAGCCGTGGTCCCGGTGCGAACCGGCCTTACAGGCGGATGTAGACCGACTTCTTCTCCAGGAATGCGTCGATACCGTCCTGGCCTCCTTCCCGGCCCCAGCCGGACTGCTTGTAGCCACCAAAGGGCAACGACTTATCGGTACCCCCGTAGAAGTTCACCCACACATTGCCGGTGCGAATCAGTTTCGCAGCCATGTGGGCGTTGCCCACGTCCCGGGTGAACACCCCGGCTCCAAGACCGTAGTCGGTATCGTTCGCCAGGGTGGCCAGATCCTCCAGCCCGCTGAACGGCATCGCGGCGAGCACGGGGCCGAAGATCTCCTCCTGTGTCAGGCGACCGGTCTTCCCGGTGGTGTTGAACACCGTGGGGGAGACGAAGTACCCGCTCTCACCGAAGCGGCCGCCACCCTCCACCAGCTCCGCGCCTTCCGCGACCCCCAGGTCGATGTACTCGAGCACGCGGCGTTGCTGTTGTTCCGAAATCAGCGGGCCCATCTGGGTTTTCGGATCGAAGCCGTCGCCGATGCGCATGTTGCGGGCAATGTCCGCGATGCCGGCGACAACCCGGTCAAACGACTCCTTCTGGATATAGAGGCGGGAGCCGGCGTAGCAGATCTGGCCGGTGTTGGCGAAGATGGCATTGGCCGCGCGCGGGATGGCCTTGTCCATGTCCGCATCATTGAAGATGAAAACCGGCGACTTTCCCCCGAGTTCCAGGGTGAGCCGCTTGAGATTCGTCGCCGAATCCCGGATCAGCTGTTTGCCGACGGCGGTCGAGCCGGTGAACGACAGCTTGTCGACGTCCGGATGCCGTGACAACGCCGCGCCGGCCTCATTGCCAAGTCCGGTGACGATGTTGACGACGCCCGCAGGGACGCCAGCCTCCAGGGCCAGCTCGCCGAGACGTAGCGCCGTCAGCGGCGTCTGTTCTGCCGGCTTGAGGATGACACTGCATCCTGCTGCCAGGGCCGGTCCGAGCTTGTTGAGTGCAGCCACCAGCGGTGAGTTCCAGGGGATGATCAGGGCCGCGACGCCCGCCGGTTCGCAGCGGGAGTAGGCGTGAAAGTCCGCTCTGGGTCCGGAGATATCACTGGTGACCCCATAGATCTTGGTGCACATGCCGGCGTAGTAGCGAAAGCCGTCCACGCCCCGTTCAATGGCCTTGCCGGCGAGGGAGATGGGCATTCCGCAGTCGAGCACTTCCAGATGGACGAGCTCTTGGTGGTGCTGTTCGAGCAGCTCCGCCAGGCGCAGCATGATGCGCTCGCGGCGGACTCCGGAAAGCCGGTGCCACGTGCCCGCATCAAAGGAGTGACGGGCGGCCTGGACGGCCTGGTCAACGTCGGCGGCGGCGCCCCGTGGCGCCGCCGCGACTACTTCACCCGAGGCCGGGTTCTCCACATCGAGAACCTCTCCGGAGGCGGCTTCCACCCATTGCTCGCCGATGAGCATCCTCAACGGGCGCTGCAGGAGGTCCGGTGTGGTGCGTGAAGGCGCGTGATCGTTCATTATCCAGTCTCCTTTGATTCGCCGATTATCGCGGTGCCGATTGTATGACGCCGTACGGAGGCTACGTACGGGGCATATGTGTTCTCCAGTCCCCGCTTGTATACAGCTGCATTCGATCATATACTACAGCCAATGCCTTGTTAAGCCGATGCGGGAGCCCGCGCCGCGCGGCAGCCCTAAACGGACCCTCATGGAGATGGTGATGGAGTTTCAGCCGGACAGTGCGCAGCGGATGATCCAGGAATCGATGAAGCAGATGGTGGACCGCGAGATCCGGCCCATCATGGATGCGCACGACGTCGATCAACCGCTTCCCAGGGAGGCAATGACCCGGATCTTCGACCTCTGCGCGCAGCAGGGGCTCACGGCGGCGCGCATTCCGGAGTCTGCCGGTGGTGCCGAGCTCTCTGCGGTGACCATGGGGCTGATGTACGAGCAGTTGCCGCCCGCCATCGCCCTGGCAGTTATCGCCCACGAGGGCACCGGGGCGCGCATATTCGCCTCAAGCACCGGGGAGCAGCAGGAGCGCTTTCTGCCCGGGATCATCGACGGCTCCACGATCGCCTGCACCGCCAGCACGGAGCCCGGCGCCGGTTCGGATCCGCGCGGAGTCAGGACCCGCGCCACGGAGGACGGCGACGCCTACGTGGTCAATGGCCGCAAGATGTGGATCACGAACGCCAGCATCTGCGACATCGTCAATGTCACCTGCTCGGTCGGCAAGGACGAGCGCGGCCTGAGCCGTCTCATGCGGGTGGTCGCCGTGCGCGAGGAGTCACCGTTTACCGCCAATGAGATCGATATGCTCGGGCTGCGTCAGGGTCACCTGGCCGAGGTGCTGTTCGAGGACTGCCGGGTTCCCA
>SLLM01000189.1 GCA_007134055.1 Ectothiorhodospiraceae bacterium
AAAAAACTATCATTTAAATTAAATTGGCAAGCGCCTTCCTATTCAAACTCCAGAACTAGTGGATTACGCGTATGGATAGAATGTTTCGAAGGCCTAACATGAATCGTGCCATCCGACCACTACCTTGCGTTAGGAGGAAACATGAAGGCAAAGAGATTAAATAATTGGAGCATTCCGGCGATCGCAATGAGCGTCGCATTCATCGCTGGCCCCATGCATGTGAATGCGCAGGACCAGTTGCCCGACCTGGAAGGGACCACCTATGGGGTCATGCTGAATCAGCTCCAGACACAAGTCACCCAGCTGGAAGGCGCTGACGCAGCCCAGAGGGAGCAAGTCCTGCATGAAACCACCCGTTTGCTGGCCGAACAGAACCAGGTCATGATCCGCATGATCGATGCACTGCACGATAAGGTGAACGGCCTTCTGCGGGACGAGCAGTCACTGGTCCAGGCCGGCGAGACGAAGTTCGACGACATCGGCGCCTTCGTGGGCGGCCGATAATCCCTGAACCGGCGACAACCAACGACTGGCCGGACCGAATCAAGACACCACCGGAGTGGAACTTGAGGCGTGTCCGGCCTTGTCTGCGGGTTGCGCTACCCTCCGCAGAATCCGCCCTCCGCAGCATACTCCACCAACCTTCAAGGCAGTGCCGAAGTACTCACGCCGTTGCGCTCGGCTCCGGATTTCCTTCGTGGCCCGGAACAAGGCGGCGCCGGCAGTGATTCTACCTGTGGTGGCTTGCGTCAACGCCACGGGCGTAAGCCGGCTGCACCTCAGGGGATCATGCACGGATTTTGCGCGATGCCAGGCGCAGCGGCGCCGTGAATACTTCCGGAAAGGCTCGTGAGCACTTCCCTAAAGCCCCTGGGCCCCGCGACGCAACCAGTCGTGCGTAAAGGCGAGTTTGTGGCGTGCGTGGTCCGAAAGCGCGAACGGGTAAAGATCCGATAGCCCCATGGATCGATTGACATGATTGACGCGCACGGCCAGCGAGGCCGCAACGTGTATCAGCCGATCCGGATCCGGCTCGGAGTAGGGATCCCAGCCCGCATGCGGAATCTGGGGCGACGACAGACCGGAAGCCACGAAACTGTCCGTAATGTCCGTCAGGTGCAACAGGTGCGCGGCTGTCTCCGCCCAGTCCTCGTGGGGGTGGGTCGAGGCGTAGCTGGTGAGGTAGTGTTGCCGCCACCCGGTGGGCGGACCGTTTTCGTAGTGGTACTGGAGCGCGGCGGGGTAATCGATCCGCTCATCACCGAACATGGCACGGAACGCGTCGAGAAAGTCATCGCGGAGGCTGAGCCGCCACCACAGCATATGGGAAATCTCGTGGCGCATGTGGCCGATCATGGTGCGATAGGGCTCCTGCAGCGCCTCACGGCGTACGGCAACCAGCACAGGATCCACTTCCGCCACACTGATCGTGACCACACCCTCGGCATGGCCCATGAACACCGGCGTGGGGCCCTCGGCGAGCATGTGAAACACCGGAGGGGCGCCCGGGTCCTCCGGCCGGAACCAGTGCCAGCGCCCCAGATTATCCAGGGCCCAGCGTTTGGCCGCCTCCGTCTGCGCCCAGTTGGGAATGGCATTCGGAATCGATGGGTCGGGTGCCAGCGCCGTCATGGCGCAGGATCGGCAGAAAGCCCCTTGCTCCGGGGCAATCCAGTTGCAGTTGATGTTATTCCGATTGGCGCAGAACGGCGGCATCGGGACAAAGGCCCGTGCCTGGGGATCGTAAGCGACCGGCGTACCGTGGGCAGTGGCAAGGTTATCGAACCACAGCGAGCCGCCACCGACCGGATTGGCGAAAACGCGCATAGCCAAGGCTCCGCCAGAGGGTGTCACCCGCCATAGTGGGCATTGCGCGCTGGTCTGTCCACCTGATTACCGCGATCGGCCGCGTAGCGCGCCGTTGGCGCGGATTCCATGATGGCCGCGAGAAGCAAAGCCCAACCGGCAGGCCGGATACACCACCGTAACCGATTCGCTCCACCCCCTGACACAGGAAGAAAGTCAGTACACGCGCGATGCTCCTGCGCCGCACACCGGCAGCACGCTGGCGCGGCCCGGCAGGGCGAGCACGATGGCGCCCTGGCTCTCCACCCTGCGGGCGTGTTCGTTGTCGGTAGCGATGAAGGTCCACGCGACGCCACCCATCACGTTTCTCAGCGGAATTGCCCCGGCCTCGACAATGGCCCGATTGCCCTGCCGTGCCGAACGCGCCGGCGGGAACACGGCATAGAGGACTGCCGGGGGTTCGGCCTGCTGCGCGGTGAAGCGCAGCGGAGGGATTGCCGCCAGGGCCGTCAACCCGAGCACCAGGAGGAGCAGCGCGATTGCAAACAGATGCGGCTGTGCCGCCTTGCCGGGCATGTCAGCCTCCCGCCGCCCCGGGTTTGAGGGCGTACGTCGCGCGCTGCTCGCGGATGGGCAGGTGGACCAGGGCGGAAGCCACCCCGACCGCCACGGTCAGCCACCAGACCACGTCGTAGCTCGCCGTCATCTCGAACAGCAGTCCGCCCAGCCATACGCCAAGGAAGGAGCCGATCTGGTGGCTCAGGAAGACCAGGCCGAACAACATGCCCATGAACCGGGTGCCGAACATCAGCGCCACCAGCGCGGAAGTGGGCGGCACGGTGGACAGCCACAGCAGACCGATGACCGTGGCGAACAGCAGCACCGACCAGGAACTCACCGGCACGACAAGGAACAGCGCGATCGCCACGGCGCGGGAGAAGTAGAGCACGGAAAGGAGGTTACGGTTCCCGACCAGGCTGCCGACGGAACCCGCCACGTAGGCGCCGGCCACGTTGGCGAGACCGATGGCGCCGATCGCCCAGCCGACCACGGCGGGGCTGACCTGCAGATCGTTCAGGTACGGCGGGAGGTGGATGGTGATGAACGCCAGCTGGAAGCCGCATACCGAGAATCCGAGCAGGAGGTAGACATAGCTGGGGTGGCGCATGGCGCGGCCCAGGGTCTGGAGCAGGGAGATATCCGGCTCGCTGTCCGCCATCGCCGCCTGCTGCGGCCTGCCACGAATACCGAAGGCGAGGAGCACCACCAGGGCCACGAGGCCGGCCAGCAGGAGTGCTGCATGCTGCCAGCCATAGCCAATGATGAAGGCCTGCCCCAGGGGCGCGAACAGGAACTGCCCCAGTGAACCGGCCGCCGTCGCCATGCCGAGCGCCCAGGGCCGGCGCTCCTCGGGGACCAGGCGGCCGAGGGCGCCGATCACGGTCACGAAGGAGGCGCCACCCATCCCCAGACCGACCAGCACGCCGGCGGTGAGATGCAGCTCCAGCGGGCTGGTACTCACGGTCATCAACGCAACGCCGGCTGTAAAGATGATGCCGCCTGTGACCAAAACCCGGATCGGGCCGTAGCGATCCACCAGCGCGCCGGCGAAAGGCTGGGTCAGGCCCCAGACCAGGTTCTGGATGGCGATGGCGAGCGCGAATACCTCGCGGGACCAGCCATGGGTGTCCACCACCGGATCGGTGAACAGGCCGAAGATCGAGCGCATCCCGAAGGTAATGAGTGCAATGCCGCAGCCACAGGCGACGAGGATCAGAAGCGAGCGCCGGGCGGCGGCAGGTCCGGTCATCCCTGACGTCCCTCGGTGCTGGCCAGGGCGATCATGGTCGCCTGCATGGTCGCCACATGCACCGGGCCCTTGTCACTGTTCATCCAGCCATCGGCATGGCAGACGGTAAGGGTACGTCCCGGACGGACCACGTCCGCCGTGGCGCGCAGCTCGGTGCCGGCGGCCGGCGCCAGCAGGTTGATCTTGAACTCCACGCTCAAGACCGCCGCATCGGCGGGCATCAGGCTGAACGCGGCATAGCCGCAGGCGCTGTCGAGCAGGGTGGTCACCACCCCCGCGTGCAGGAAGCCGTGCTGCTGGGTCAGGTCCGGGTTGAAGGGCAGGCTGATCACCACGTGGCCCGGGGAGACCTCGGTGAGGTCGGCGCCGAATGTATCCATGACGCGCTGGCGGCTGAAACTCTCGCGCACCCGTGCCTCGAACTGCGGGTCGATCGGTTTGTATGCCATGTTGTCCTGTCCGTGTTGCCGCGAGGGTTGGTGTTCCACGGCGGCGTCACCCCGCTCGGGAGGCCAGCTCCAGGGCATCGTCCATGCGATCGTTGCCCCAGAACATTTCGTCGCCGACGAAGAAGGTGGGTGCGCCGAACACACCCCGTGCCCGCGCCTCGTCGGTCTGTTCGCGAAGGCGCTCCTTGTTGGCGGGTGAGCGGGCCGCCTCGATGATCGGCTCGGGAGGCAGCCCCAGCGCGCCCAGCACCTGGAACATTGCCTGGTCTGAATCGATGTCCCGGTCCTCGACGAAGTTGCGCATCATGACCGTGCGGCAGAAATCGGCGATCCATGCTTCGCTTTCCCCCCAAAGCGCCACCCGGTGGGGCAGCACGGCACGCCGGGGGAACGTCCGTGGCCGGTTCCAGGGCAGCCCGAACTTGGCGCACTGGCGCTCCATGTCCCGCCACACGTAGCGCCCCTTCGTCTCCTGCACCACGAACGGTGAATCACTCCAGCCCAGCTCCCGCAGGATGGGCCCGAGCATGAAGGGTTTCCAGGCGAGCGCGACGCCGCGTCGCTCCGCTTCCCGGCCGATGCGCATCACCGAGAGATAACTGTAGTTGCTGCCAAAGTCGAACCAGAGCTCGATCACGGGTTGCTGCATGGGACCCCCGCCGGCACATGCCGCGTGCTGCACGCAATATTCCCATTCTGCCAGATCCGGCACCCGACAGGAGGCCGGCATGGTCCACCACGCCCTGCTCACAGGAACCGAACGCCAAGAAACAGGGCAAGCATGGCGAGGCCCAACGCCACCTTCACCGCCGTGCCCAGCAGCAGCCCGAGGGTCGCGCCCCAGCCGGCGCGACCGGCGGCGAGCAGGTTCCTGCGCGCCGACAGTTCGCCAAGCAGGGCACCGATGAACGGTCCCGCAATCAGGCCCGGCAGGCCGAAGAAGATCCCGACCAGCGCCCCGAGAGCGGCACCGGCCACCGAACGCGGAGATGCACCGTAATGGCGCGCACCGAAGGCACCGGCAACGAAGTCCGCCAGCATGGCCAGTGCAGCCATCCCGCCGAGAAGGATCAGCGTATGGGTGCCAACGTGGACGAACCCTTCCACCCACGCCAGCATCCACAGCCCGGCGAACAACAGCAGCGGGCCCGGCAGCGCGGGCAGCACCAGTCCGGCCAGCCCGGCGATGACAAGAACGGCGGCAAGGATCACGACAAGAGCGGTCATGTGTGGGCAATGGTACGGGGAATCGCGCGCAGACGGCAGCGCATCCCGGAATGCAATGGCGGTACTGGAACCTCCTTCCAGGGCCCAATGGCGTGAACCCCGGGACTCGTTTCCGGGTCGCAATGTTCAGGGTGAGGAGGAACGACCATGGCCCAACTGGCGATTTCCGTGGTTTGCCATGCTGGTTACCGGTACGACGAGCACCCCTGCCGCTTTCGCCTCGGTGGGCGCTGGTTCGAGGTGCGCAAGATCATCGACCGGTGGCTTTCCCCCGAACGGCGGTATTTCAAGGTTCGCGCCGACGACGACGGCGTCTACATCCTCTGCCACGACAAGGAGCAGGGCTGGGTCCTGCACATGTACGACGGCGGTCGTCACCCCGAAACCCGACTCTCCTCCACATGAGGGTTCCGGGGCTGACGCCCGGGTGGTACTGCCGCTGGCACGTCAGGATATCCTGCGGGTCGTCTACCGTGGAGGGCAGGGCTGACGCCCGGGTGGTGCCTGCTACCGGAGTAGGGTTGGTGGCGCGTAGCGGCACCTACCATCGATGTGCCCGCAGGTGTTTCCATCCGACGCCGGGAAGAGGAACAGAACCATGACCAGACGCATTCGGCTCGGGATGCTCACGCCGTCCTCCAACACCGTACTGGAGCCGGTCACCAGTGCCATGGTATCCGGGTTGCCGGAGGTATCCGTCCATTTCAGTCGCTTCACCGTGCGGGAGATCTCCCTGCGGGAGAACGCCCTCGGCCAGTTCGAACACTCCAGGCTGCTGGAGGCCGCTTCCCTGCTCGCCGACGCCCGGGTGGACGTCATTGCCTGGAACGGCACCTCCGCTGGCTGGCTCGGTTTCGATACCGACACGGTGCTGTGCGAGGCGATCACCAAAGCCACCGGCATTCCCGCCTGCACCTCGGTCCTGGCGCTGAACGAAGTGCTGGCGACCTACGGCGCCCGCCGGCTCGGCCTCGTCACCCCGTACACGGCGGACGTACAGCGAAGGATCATCGACAACTACGCTGCGATCGGCATCGACACCGTCGCGGAGGAACATCTGGGCGAGACGGTGAACTTCGCCTTCGGCGATGTCGACGCCGACACCCTCCGCCGGCTGGTACGTCGGGTGGCCGGGGAAAGGCCGCACGCCATCACCACGTTCTGTACCAACCTTCGCGCCGCGCCGCTTGTGGAGCCGCTGGAACGGGAAACCGGTATTGCCCTCCTCGACACCATCTCGGTCGTGATCTGGAAGGCCCTCCAGCTCGCCGACGCATCTCCAGTGCGGGTGCGGGGCTGGGGCCGTCTGTTCCGGGACATGGGCTAGAGACCCCTCTACCCATCCGCCGGGCACGCCGATGACAGGACCCGGCCACCGCTGCCAGGCCGGATTAATCGGATTTGTCGATCAATATATATGACTGCCGATGTTTACCGATTAAGCCCCCACTGCCAGCATCCGGGGGAAGCGCGCCATGGGATGGACCGGCAGGGCCCCCCGGTTTCCGCCTGGAGGATCCCCGATACGCAGCGCTGACGCTAAGGAGGAGAGAGGACGACATGATCATCGACCTGAGCTGCTACCCCACCCAGATCGTGGACCTGGCCTGGCGCCACGACGGGGATCCGTTCACCGGCGAACGGTTGATCGAGATGATGGACGGGCCATATTACGTCAACGGCAAACCCAGGCGCATCGACAAGGCCTTCATCCAGCCACCCCAGGGCAACACGATCTACACCTGGACCGACGGCGAGCTGAGCGGCCGGGAGTCCATCGACGCGTACATGGCCTATACGCTGGAACTCACCAAGCGCTACCCGGACCGGCTCATGGGATGCTTTGTCTACAACCCCCGCTGCGGTCCCCAGGCCGGCGCCGAGGCCATCGAGTACTATGCCCGCGAGCACGGCTTCAAGATGGTGCAGTTCCAGGCCAACATGCACGCCTACCGTCCCGACCGTGCACTGGACTGGCTGCGCCCGGCGCTTGCCAAGTGCGCCGAGCTGGGCCTGCTGGTGAAGCTGCATACGGGTGACGGGCCCTACAGCATTCCCTCCGAGTGGTACCCGATGATCCGGGAGTTCCCGACGGTGAACTTCATCATGGCGCACTTCGGCGTCCAGACCGGCGGCGTCTACTGCTTCGAGCCCTACCAGATGGCGCTGGACGAACCCAACGTCTACTGCGAGTCCGGCTGGTGCCTGCAGTCGCGGATCGTGGAGTTCGCCAAGGAATTGCCGACCCACAAGATCCTGTTCGGCACCGACACGCCGCCCAACGAGCCCGGCATGTGGCTGCGGCTGCTGGAGGTGCTCTGCCACGAGCCGCCCCAGGGCCTGAATCTCGACGAGGAGACCCTGGAGGATTACTTCGGCAACAACCTCGCCCGCATGATCGGCCTGGAGCCGACCCCCTATCCACGCACGGTGGAGGAAGCGGAAGCGCGCCTGGAGGAAGCGAAGGCCGAGGCCGCCGCCCGTTGAGCGAGTCGCTGCGCAATCCCGGCACCGTGTTGTGAATGGAGAATACAGATGATTATCGACACCCACCTGCACCCGACCAACCTGGTGGACGAGGCCTGGCGTCACACCGGCGAGCCGTTCACCGGCGAGCGCATGCTCAAGATGATGGACGGCCCGTACATGATCAACGGCAAGCCGCGCCGCATCGACATGGGCTTCATCCAGCCGCCCCCGGGCAACACCGGCTACCGGGATGGCAACCGTCGCGGCCGCGAGGGGATCCGCGACTACATGTCCTACGTGGCGGAACTCACGCAGAAGTATCCGGACCGATTCATCGGCAACTTCACCTTCAACCCCCGCTGGGGACCGGAAAACGGGGCAAGGGAGCTGGAGTTCCACGTCAAGGAATACGGCTTCAAGATGCTGAAGCTGCACGCCAACATGCACGGCTACCGGCCCGACCGTGCGCTGGACTGGCTGCGCCCGGCGATGAAGGTCTGCGCGGATCTCGGCATTGTCGTGCTCATCCACACCGGTGACGGGCCCTATACCATCCCGACCATGTTCTACCCGATCATCCGCGAGTTCCCGATGGTGAACTTCATCATCGGCCACTTCGGTATCCAGACCGGGGGCAATTACTCCTTCGAGGCGTTCTGGATGGCCATGGACACACCGAACGTGGTCTGCGAATCCGGCTGGTGCTTCCAGTCGCGGATCGTCGAGTTCGCCCGGCAGCTGCCGCGGCACAAGATCGTGTTCGGTACCGATTCGCCGCCCAACGAGCCGGGCATGTGGCTGCGTGAGCTGGAGGTGCTCTGCAAGGAGCCGCCCCAGGGAATGGGCCTGGACGAGGAAGGCCTGGAGGACTACCTGGGCAACAACATTGCCCGAATGGTCGGCATCGAACCAACACCGCCGCCGCGCAACCGGGAAGAGGCCGAGGCCCGCCTCACTGATTCCTATGCCGGTCTGAAAGGCAACTGATTCCTCTTCCATCCCACTTTCCATGGGGTTTGGGCGGGCCGTGCCCTGTTGCACCAGCCCGCCTCTTTTTTTCCGGAGAACAGGTCATGGATACAGCGGCTACCGGAACGGCACAGGACTTCCAGAGTTTCCTGCAGCAGTACGGCGCAACCCATGGTGATGACGTGTTGACCGTGGACGCCCCGGTCTCCGCCGACCAGGACATCACCGCCGTGGTGCACACCCTGACCCTGCAGGGGCGCCAGCCCCTGACGCTGTTCCGCAACGTGGAGGGTCTCGGCGTACCGGTCGCGACCAACGTGTTCTCGTCGCGGGAGCGGGTGGCCCGGATGCTCGGCACCGACCTCGGCGGCATCCACCGGGTCTACCAGGAGCGATCCCGCAACCTGCTGCAGCCGCGGGAACTGGAAAGCGGCCCCGTCTGCGAGGTGGTGCAGCAGGACGGGTTCGACCTGGCCGAATTGCCGCTGATCACCCACTTCGAGACCGATCGCGCGCCCTACATCACCAACGGCATCCTTGTTGCCGAGGGTGACGACAGCGGCGCGGGCAACCTGAGCTATCACCGCTCCATGCTGCATTCCGCCACCGAGATCGCCACCAGCCTGCACTCCCGGGGGGATCTGTGGCGCCTGCTGAACCGGGCGGCGGAACACGGCCGTCCCCTGCCGGTGGCCATGGTGGTTGGCGCGCATCCGCTGTTCATGCTGGCAGCCTCGGCCCGCGTCCCCCACGACGTGGACGAGCGCGAGCTGGCGGGCGGTCTGCTGGGGGAGCGGCTGGATGTGGTGCGTACGCCCCGCTACGGCATCCGCGTGCCGGCGGGAGCCGAGATCGTCCTGGAAGGGGTGATCGACCCGGAGGCCAGCGTCGAGGAAGGGCCGTTCGGCGAGTTCACCGGATACTCCTCGAACCGCTCGACCAACAACCTGCTGCGGGTGGAGACGGTAATGCGGCGCCACACACCCATGCTGGTGGACATCGTCGGCGGCAACTCGGCGGAGCATCTCAACCTCGCCCGCATCCCCCGGGAGTCGGAGATGGTGGAGAAGCTGATGCAGCGCTTCCCCAGTGTCACCCGCCTGCACTACCCGAACTCCGGCACCCACTTCCACGCCTACGTGGCGGTAAAGCAGGCCCGCCAGGGTGAGGCACGCCAGGTCATGCTGGGCCTGCTCGGCTGGGATCCGTACCTGAAAACGGTCATTGCCGTGGACGAGGACGTCGACGTGACCCGCGACGAGGAGGTGTTGTGGGCGATGGCCACCCACCTCCAGCCCCACCGGGACGTATTGATGGTGGACGGTCTTCCCGGCAGCGCGCTGGATCCGTCCGCATCCGGCGTGGGAACCACCTCGCGCATGGGCCTGGACGCCACCCGCGGTCCGGACTTCCACGGGGTGCGCGCCCGCATCTCCGACCGGGCACTCGCCCGGGCGGCGGAGATTCTCGGCCAGTCACAATGATCGGCCCGGAGTAGCCGGCGGCGGCATCACGGGGGCGCACATGAAACCGCCTGGCGGGCCACACCCGCCGGGCGGTTTCATGTCGGAGGGGCCGGCCGGGATGGCGCGGCTAACCGGCACCCTGGCGCAGCATGTCGGCGGCTGCCAGTGCCGGGGTCAGCAGCGCC
Source organism: Ectothiorhodospiraceae bacterium (assembly GCA_007134055.1). Lineage (GTDB taxonomy): Bacteria > Pseudomonadota > Gammaproteobacteria > Nitrococcales > Aquisalimonadaceae > Natronocella. The sequence continues at coordinate 10,382 of SLLM01000189.1, forward strand.
TCGATGGCCTCCCGGTCCAGGTTGCGACCGATGAATACCAGCTTGCCGGAACGCGGCCGGTTCGCCCACGGGTCCGCGGGGCGCATTTCCATCAGCCGGTGCACGCCCTGCACCACGTAGCGGCGGTGATCGCCCTCCACGGCAACGATGCCCTTCATCCGGAAGATACGGTCGCCATCGTCATCCAGCAGGGTCTTCAGCCGTTCCTCGAGCTGTACGGCATCGAAGGGCTGATCGAAGGTCAGGGAGATCGACTCCACGGTCGGGTCGTGGCTGTGGTCGTGATGGTGATCGTGTCCATCCTCCTCCAGGGGATCGAATACCGCCGCCGGAACCGGCTCGAAGGCGTTGATGCCGAGTATCCGGCCCATGTCCACCCGGGCGTAGCTGGTAGGGATCAGCTCCGCCGTCTGGTTGATGCGGCGGATCCGTTCCTGCAGGGTGCAGTACTCGCTCTCGGTGACCAGGTCCATCTTGTTGACGATGATACGGTCCGCGGAGACCACTTGCTCCACCGCCTGGTTGTCGGCATTGAGCAGTTCCGGGTCATCCAGGTGCCCGAGGGCGTGGCGGGCGTCGATCAGCGTGATCACCGCATCCAGCCGCACCTGCCTCGCTATGTCGGTGTCCATGTAGAAGGTGGCCGCCACCGGCGTCGGATCGGCAAGCCCGCTGGTCTCCACCAGAATGTGGTCCAGCCGGTCCGGGCGGGCCAGCAGCTTCTCCAGGATCTGCACCAGGTCGGTCCGCACGTCCGCCACGCAGCAGATGCAGCCGTTGGTCATCTGGAAGATCTCTTCCTCCGACGTGAGAACCAGATCCGAATCCACGTCCTCCTCGCCGAACTCGTTCTCGATCACGGCGATACGATAGCCGTGCCGTTCAGTGAGAATACGGTTGAGCAGGGTGGTCTTGCCGGCTCCCAGGAACCCGGTGAGGATGGTCACCGGGATCGGCTGCTCGCCGGCGGGGGCGTTGATGCTGATGGTGGACATGGGGCTCTCCTGGTTCAGTCTGTGCCCGCCAGGGCATTGATGACCCTCTCCGGCGTGATCGGGTAGCAGTGGAAACGCACGCCGATGGCATCGTACACCGCATTGGCGATGGCGGGTCCAATGGCGATGATCGGATCCTCGCCGATGCCCTTGGCGCCGAACGGCCCACCCGGATCGGGTGCGGTTTCCAGCATGATGGTGCGGATCGGCGGCATGTCCATCGCCAGGGGCATCTTGTAATCGACGAATCCGGCATTGAGCGAGCGGCCGTTGCTGGTGTCCACCACATAGTCCTCGCTCAGGGTATGGCCGATCCCCTGCTGGATGCCGCCCTCGATCTGGCCGGCGGCGGCCACGGGATGGATCACCTTGCCGAACTCGTGCACCGGCACCACCTGCAGCACCCGGATCTGGCCGGTTTCCGTATCCACCTCCACCTCGACGAAGTGGGCGGCGAAGGAATACGACTTGGTCGGGGTATAGGTGCCGTTGGCGATCAGATGCGCGGCGGGAATACCCGGCGTCGGGGACACCGCCTCCCGGACGCTGAGGCTGCTCCCGGACCCGTCCACGGCCACGATACGGCCCCGACGCACAGCCAGGTCAGCGGCATCGCGTTCCAGGCGCAGGGCGGCCTGCGCCAGCAGCTGCTGGCGGATGTCGGCGGCAGCCTGCTGCGCCGCCCGCCCCACCATGAAGGTGGTATGGCTGGCGAAGGCGCCGATGTCCCAGGGCACGATGTCGGTATCCCCGTGGACCACGGAGACGTCCTCGAAGGCCACACCCAGCTCCTCGGCGACGATCTGCGCCAGTGCCGTGTGGGCGCCGGTACCGAGGCCGGCGGCGCCGGTCAGCAGGGTCACGGTGCCGTCCTCGTTCATCTTCACCGTGGCGTTGCCCTGCTCCTTGATTCCCGGATATGCACTGGAGCCATGCATCTCGCAGCCGACCCCCCAGCCGCGGCGGTAGACACCGTCCTGATTCCGGGTGGCCTGCCGCACCGGACCCCAGTTCACTTCCTCGGCACCGCGCCGCAGGCAGTCCTCAAGCCCGTGGCCGATGATCGGATGTCCGGAGGGAGCCAGGTCCCCTTCCCGCACGGCGTTCCTGAGCTTGAGCTCCACCGGATCCATGCCCAGGGCCTCGGCGGCCTCGTCCAGCTGGATATCCAGGCCGTAGTAGACCTGGACCACGCCATAGCCGCGGAAGGCGCCGGCGATGGGCGTATTGGTGTAGATGCAGCGCCCCTCCAGATCGACGTTGTTACAGCGGTAGAGGGAGGTAAGCGCCGTGGTGCCCACCGTGGTGACCCCCGGTCCATGGGAGCCATAGGCGCCGGTGTTGAGGGTGATCCGGGCCTGGCGTGCGGTGATGGTGCCGTCGCGCCTGAAGCCCTGCTTGAGGTACATGGTGCCCGGATGCCGGGAGCGGCCGCCGAGGAAGGTTTCCTTGCGGCTGAACTCCATGCGTACCGGACGCCGGGTTTCCCGCGCCAGCAGCGCGCAGAGGAACTCGTGCTGGAAGAGGTCCTGCTTGGCGCCGAAGCCGCCACCCATGTGATCCACCAGCACCCGGACCCGGTTGAGTGGCACACCCAGCACTTCCGCGAGTATGCCTCGTACCATGAAGGCGGTCTGCGTGGAGCTCCACATGGTGAGCTTATCGTTGCCATCCCACTGGGACACGCAGATATTCGGTTCCATGTAGCAGGCCGTCGGCCGGCCGAACTCGAATTCGCCCTCGAGGATCAGATCCGCCTCGGCGAAGCCACTGTCCACGTCGCCCCGCGAAACCCGAATCGGGTCAATGACCTGGTTGCCGCCCGGGCCGCGATCGTGCACCTGCGGGGCATCGGCGGCCGTGGCCTCGTCCAGCGTGAACACCGCGGGCAGTTCCTCGTACTCCACCTCGATGAGGTCCAGCGCCTCCTCGGCGATCTCCTCGCTGATCGCGGCCACTGCCGCGATTCCCTCGCCCCAGTAGCGCACCTTGTTGTCGAAGATGTACTGATCGCGGGTCACGGAGGCGGAACGCGGATGCGGCGAGCCGTAGTGCAGCACCCGGGGCACATTCTCGTGGGTGAGCACCGCCTTGACACCGGGCAGGGCCAGGGCCTTGCTGGTGTCGATGCGGCGGATGCGCGCATGGGCCACGTCGCTGCGCTTGATCTTGCCGTGGAGCATGCCGGGGAGCACGATGTCCCCTGCAAATTTGGCGTGACCGGTGGCCTTTTCCAGCAGATCCTGGCGCTTGACGCTACGGCCGATGGTGCCGTCATCCTCGCCCCTGCCATCCCGGCCCTCGGTTTCCACCGCCCCCTTCGCGGTGGTGTCGATCACGGATGCATTCATGACTCCACCCCCTGGCGCTCTTCAGCCAGCTGCCGGGCCGTGTGCCGGATCGCCTCGATGATCTTGGTGTATCCGGTACAACGGCAGATATTGCCCGCCAGCGCGAAGCGGATCTCATCCTCGGTTGGATCCGGGTTCTCGTCGAGCAGTGCCTTGCCCATGATGAGGATCCCCGGCGTACAGAAGCCGCACTGAGCCGCGCCGTACTGCATGAAGTTGTCCTGCAGCGCATGCACCCGGTCCGGTGCATGCTGCAGGCCCTCGATGGTGCGGACGTCGCAGTTGTCGACTTCCGCCGCCAGCACCAGGCAGGAGTTCACCGGCCGGCCGTCGAGGATGACGGTACAGGCACCGCAATCGCCCACGTTGCAGCCCTTCTTGCTGCCGGTCAGACCGGCCTCGACCCGCAGGGTATCGAGCAGGCTGCGGTACGGTTCCACCGCCAGTTCCTGCTCCTCGCCGTTAATGGTGACCGTGATCATGCGCTTCATCGTGCCGCCTCCAGTGCCTGTTGCAGTGCGCGCCGGGTCTGCACCCCGACCATGCGGCGCCGGTAATCGGCGCTGGAGCGCACGTCGCTTATGGGTCTTGACCCGGCTATGGCCGCCTCCGCCGCCTGCTCGATCAGCGCCGGTTCCGGCCGCTTTCCGATCAGCACCTGTTCCGCTTCCGGGGCACGGATCGGTGTCGGCGCCACGGCGCCGAGGACGATGCGCAGGTCCCTGACGCTGTCACCGTCAAGGGTGAGCGTGACAGCCACTCCGACGGTTGCCAGTTCCATCGCCTTGCGGCGGCCATGCTTGATATAGGACTTGCCCGTTCCCGGTTCCGGCGCCGGGATCGAGAAGCCGGTCAGCACCTCCTCGTGGCTCAGCACCGTGCGCCCCGGCCCCAGGAAGAAGTCCTCCAGCGTCACGTCCCGCCTACCCGCGGGCCCATAGACGTGGGCCACCGCCTGATCGGCGATCAGCGGCGGCAGGGTATCGGCGGAGGGCGACGCCCGGCAGACATTGCCGGCCAGAGTCGCACGCTCGCGCACCGGTATGGAGGCCAGCTCGCGGGCCGCCTGCCAGAGACCGGCGTAGTGCGCGCGGATGAAGGGCGCGTTCTCCAGCGTCCGCACCGTCACCAGCGCGCCGCAGTGAACCCCGGCACGCGGGTCGAAGGTCAGCATGCCGAGGTCCGGGATGCGCTTGAGGTTGACCACGTGATCCGCCCGGCGGGTCTGCTCCCGCAGCTCCACCAGCAGATCCGTGCCGCCGGCGAAGAAACTCGCCGTGTCCGGGTAGCGCGTCATCAGCTGGACCGCTTCCTCCAGCGTCGTGGGCTCGTGGTAGTCGACACGTTTCATATGCGTTGCCTTCGGGTCCGCGGGCGGTCGTCCGGGCGTCACCGGACGCCTCTGGACTCATGCTCGCAATGGTCGGATTATTGGTAAATACGTTGATTCATATATATTGATCGGTTCATCCAATAGGTTCCGGCAACCGCCAATGCCTGGCGCGCCGCCCCATCTTCAGGCGGCCCGCAGCAGGGCCTTCACGGTATCCAGTGCCTGCGCCCGCAGTGCGTCCATGTCCAGCCCGGGGATGGCGTCATCCTCCACCACCACCCGCCCGTTCGCCAGCAGGTACTTGAGGTACGGTCGCGCCCCGCTCACCACCGGGGCGATGGCGCGGTCGTGCAGCCCCAGGTAGCGGGGCTCATCCAGCCGGTAGACGGCCAGATCCGCCGCCATTCCCGGCTCCAGCGTGCCGACGCCCTCGAACCCGAGCACTCCGGCACCACCGGCACTGCCCCAGCGGATGATCTCTTCCACAGTGACGGCGTCCGCTCCCTGTTCGCCGGTGCCCTCCGGGCGTGGGCGCGAGGCGGCCCCGGCATGCGCCCGGTGCATCAGCCAGCAGTAGTGGGCTTCGCTCAGCATGTCGGCAGCCTCGTTGGACGCGGCGCCGTCGACCCCCAGCGAGACCGGAGCACCGCGCCGGGCCAGGGCCGGCGCGGGCGCCACGCCACTGCCGAGGCGGCCGTTGCTCTGCGGGCAATGCGCCATCCCGGTACCGGTCTCCACAAGCATGTCCCGTTCCGAATCTGCCAGGTGCACCAGGTGGGCGAACCAGACATCGGGTCCAAGCCATTCATGCTCTGCCGCGTACTCCAGTGGCAGGCGATCGTAGGCTTCCCGGCAGTGCTCCATATAGCTCACGGTCTCGGAGAGGTGTGAATGCAGCGGAACCCCGAGCTCACGGGCTGCCCGGGCCATGGGCCTGAGTTCCTCGGTGGCCAGGGAGATGGTGATGGTGGTGGGGGCCATCGCGACACGGGTCATGGGTCGCGGACCGGACTGGTGATAGCGGCCGGCCACATCCTGTACGTGGGCGAGCATGCCGTCCAGCGTCTCCGGCCGCAGGTGGGCGGGCGCTCCCTCCTCGGCGTCACGGGCGCGGGTGGCACCGCCGCGCAGCAGCATGAACCGCGCTCCCAGGGCATCGGCCTCGTCGAACAGCACCTCCGAGGGATCGAACGCCATTCCCGGGTAGTAGACGTAATGATGATCGGCGATCGTGGTGCATCCCGATAGCAGCAGCTCCACCATGCCGATGCGGGCGGCGAGCCGCAGGAAGTCCTCGTCCACGGCGGCACGAAAGGCGTAGGGCACGGACTTCAGCCACGGCGTCAGGGTGGAGTTGATGCCCACCGGAACACCCTTCATCAGCGACTGGAACAAGTGGTGATGGGTGTTCACCCACCCCGGATAGATCACGCAGTCGCTGGCGTCGAGCACCCGCTCCCCCGGCCACGACTCCAGCCCCCGGCCCATTTCGACGATCACGCCGTCCTCGATACGCAGGTCCCGGGCGGGGCTGCGTGCCGCCTCGCCGGGCAGGCCGGTAAGCACGTGCCCGGCGTTGCGCAGGAGCATGGGTTGATTCTGCATCTGCCTGTTCTGCCTTTCGTTTCAGGAGCACAACGCACGGCCCCGTCGGCCCGTGCGCCACGTATGTCAGTCGCTGATCTCACTCTCGTGCCAGCCGCCCAGGGCCAGCTTGGACAGAGTGACCATGATGACGAACAGCGCCACCCCGGTAAGGGTGACCAGCAGCAGTGCGGCGAACAGCCGCGGGATGTTGATCTGGTAGCCGGACTGCAGGATCTGATAGGCGAGTCCCGCCCGGGTGCCACCGACGCCGGCGACGAATTCCGCCACCACCGCGCCGATCAGGGCCAGGCCGCTGGAGATACGCAGGCCGCCGAAGAAGTACGGTGCGGCGCTGGGCACCCGCAACCGTATCAGCGTCTGCCAGCGCGTGGCCTTGTTGAGGCGGAACAGCGCCAGCAGACCGGGATTGACACTGCGCAGGCCGAGAATGGTGTTGGATATGATCGGGAACAGGGCAACCAGCGTGGCGCAGATCACCATGGCCACGAAGGCGTTGTCCACCCAGATGATGATCAGGGGCGCGATGGCCACGATGGGGGTAACCTGAAGCACCACCGCATAGGGGAACAGGCTCACCTCCAGCACCCGGCTCTGGGCGAAGAGGAACGCCACCGCCACGCCGATGGTCACCGCGCAGACAAAGGCGGTCAGCGTGATCTGCAGGGTGATCAGCAGCGACGAGGTCAGCAGGCCCCAGTCCTGCACCAGCTGGGAGCCGATCACGCTCGGCGGCGGCACCAGATAGACGGGCGCTTGCGTCACCCATATCATGACTTCCCAGATCAGCAGCATGGCGACGCCGAACAGGGTCGGAGCTATAAAGCGCATGGCGCGCTCGTTGTTCATGATTGCTTCCATGTCGACCTCCGGAAGGTTCGCCAGCCGTCAGCACTCGCCCTGGTTGGCCCGGGCGAGATGATCGGAAAGCACGCGACAGTATTCGATGAAGGGCTTGGAGACCCGGAATTTCTCATCCCGGACTTCCGGCCCCTCGATTGGAATATCAGCAATGATCCGCCCGGGGCGCGCCGCCATCACCACCACGCGGCTGGACAGGAACACCGCCTCGTAGATGCTGTGCGTGACAAACACCACGGTGAAGCCCCGCTGCCGCCACAGATCCAGCAGGTCGGCATCGAGACGGTTGCGGGTGAATTCGTCCAGCGCGCCGAAAGGCTCGTCCATCAGGAACACCTTGGGCTGCACCGCCAGCGCACGGGCGATGGAGGCGCGCATCTGCATGCCGCCGGAGAGTTCCCGGGGGTAGACGTTCTCGAAGCCCTCCAGGCCGACCAGGTTGAGGGCCTCATTGACCCGGGGCGTGCTGACGGACTTGGGGACGCCGGCGAGATCCAGTGGCAGGCGCACATTGCCCGCCACCCGCGACCAGGGCATGAGCGTGGCCTCCTGGAACACCATGGCCATGCCGTGGCTCGGGTTTTCCATGCTCTCATCCCCCTGGGCATAGGCGGAAATCTCGCCCGAGGAAGCCTGCTCGATGCCGGCGAACATCTTCAGCAGCGTGCTCTTGCCGCAGCCGGACGGGCCAAGCAGGGAGACGAACTCTCCCCGCCGCACCTCCAGGTTCACTTCGTCGAGGGCATGGGTACCATTAGGGTAGGTCTTCTCCACCCCCTGGGCACGCAGGACAACTTCCTCCCCCGGCGACGGGTCGGCTCCCCTCATTCCGCCTTGCGGGGCCATCTGGGCATTTGAATTCACGGCGATCTCCTCCATCGTGTGGGTGTCGGCAGCCCGCAGCGGGATGGATTGCCCGCCACGGCTGCCCGCAACATGCCGCGATCGGCTACGGCATGATCCCGAGGTGATCGACGAACTCGGTGGTGTACGCCTTGCGCCAGTCGGAGTCGGAATCCAGCAGGCCGGCTTCCATCATGAAGTTGGCGGTGTACTCCCAGCGCTCATCGGTCATGATGCCGATGCCCTTTTCCGCCGCCTCGCGACCGGAAACCACCTCGTTTTCCGTCATCCAGTCATGGGCGAAGGCGAGCTGCCCATCGGTCTGATCCGGGTTGTCCTCCTTGATCAGGCGGTTGCCCGGCTCCGGATTCTCCATGTAGCTCTTCCATCCGCGGATCGAGGCCTCCACGAAGCGCTGGGTCAGGTCGGGATCATTCTCGACCATGTCCCGGGTGGTGGTGATGGCCTGGGTATAGGGGGGATAGCCGGCATCCGAGAGCAGGTAGAAGTTGACCTCCATGCCCTGCTGCTGCGCCTGGTACGGCTCGGACGAGGGGAACGCCTGCTGCACCACGTTCTCGCTGGTGAAGAACGGCTGCAGGCTGAAGGTGTAGGGCCGGCGCTGCTCCTCGTCATAGCCGTAGGTGTCGCGGAACCAGGGCCACCAGTAGGTGGTCCCCGTCCCCGCCACCAGGATCTGCTTGTCATCCAGATCGTCGAGTCCGGATACATCGGTTCGGGTCATCAACCCCTGGATGTCGAACTGGAAGGGCGCGGCCACCGTGACCAGCGGCAGGCCCTCTTCGACGCCGCTCAGCACGGCGAAGTCGTAGTTCATGACGAAGTCGGCGCGGCCGGCCACCAGCAGCTGAAGGCCGTTTACCTGCGGCCCGCCCATGCGGATGTTCACGTCCAGGCCGTATTCTTCGTAAATGCCCTCGGCGACAGCCTGATAGTACCCACCATGCTCGGCCTGCGCGTACCAGGTGGTTACCAGAGTGACCTCATCCAGGGCCTGGACGCTGGTCGAAACACCCATTGCCAGGACCGCGGACGCGATGGAACCACGCAGTGCCGATCGGGAACTGATGCAAACCATGATCTCCTCCTCCTCGCCGTCCAGGCCCACGAGCGCTGCCGGCGTCTCTTCTCTACCATGTCAGTGCGTTGCCGTGTGACCGCTCCCTGGCATGGACCGTCACGACGCTTCCTTCTCGTACCGGGATCGTTGTTTCGAAGCGTGGACTCTTCCATGATTTCCAGCTTGGCACCACTGCACCAATCGGTAAACTAATGCATGAACGATAAGTTAATCTGGAAATTCAATGAATGTAACCCTCCGCCAGTTCCGCGCCTTCGTTGCCGTTGCCGAGACCAAGCACTTCACCCAGGCTGCGGAAAAGCTCGAGGTTTCCCAATCCACCATAAGCACCCTGGTGCGGGAGCTTGAGCACAACCTGAACCTGCGCCTGTTCGACCGCCACACCCGCATGCTGCGCCTGACCATTGCCGGTGCCGAGCTGCTGCCGCTGGTGCGCAAGGTGCTGGCGGACATCGATACCGTGATCGGGAGCTCCGACCAGCTCAGGGCCCTGGGCCGCGGCCGCGTCACCATCGCCGCGGCATCGGTGCAAGCCGCGTTTCTCGTGCCGCCGATCATGCAGAGATTCCGGGACAAGTACCCGAAGATCGAAGTCAACCTGCATGATGTTTCTCAACCGGAAGTCTACGGCATGGTGCGTCAGGGCGAGGTGGATTTCGGGATCGGTACCAAGTCGGAATCGCAGTACGACCTGGCAACGCAGGTTCTGGTAACCGACCATTACGTGGCCCTGGTGCCCCCCGGCCACCCGCTGGAGCAGCACGGGGAGGAGATCACCTGGCAGACGATCAAGGACTATCCGTTGGTCGGGCCGCCGGCCGGCAACCCGGTCCGCGAACACCTGGACTTCGCCCTTGCCCGGGAGGGCATTGCCCTGCGGCGCCGACACGAGATCGCCCTGCCCCTGACCATGATCGGCATGGTGGAGAGCGGCCTCGGCGTGGCCATCATGACATCCGCGGTCACCAAGCTGGCCCACGCCTTCGGCGCGTCGGTAAAAAAGATGATCGAGCCGGTCGTCGAGCGCGAGGTCTCACTGCTGTTCCAGGCGGAGCGTTCGCTGTCGCCCGCGGCGCAGACCTTTCGCGACATGCTGCTGCAACACCGTTCAGAGCTGGTCAGGAAGATGCACGAGCTCTGAACGGGGACGGCCGGGCTGCAGGCCGCCGATCCGTGCCGTGACGTCGTCCGCCGCCTCCCGGACCATGGCGCCGACCTCCGCCAGCCGTTCGTCGGCCAGCCGCACGGCCAGCCCCGAGACGGAGATCCCGGCCACCGCCTCCCGGAACTCGTTGAATATCGGTGCCGCAAGGCAACGCATGCCAGCGGTTCCCTCCTCGTCGTCGAATGCCCAGCCCCGCTCCCGGGTGCGCTGGAGGTCGGCGAACAGCGCCTCCGCCGTATCCAGTGTGTTCGGAGTCAGGGCCGGCAGGCCTTTCGCGGCAATGACCTCGTGCACGTCCTCCGCGGACTGCTCCGCCAGCAGTGCCTTGCCGATCCCGGACGCGTGCATGTGGCCGCGGGTGCCGGGCCGGAAGAACGCCCGTATCGGCTTGTGGGTCTCCACCTGGGAGACGAAGACCACATCGCCCCCGCCCTGGATTGCCATGTTGGAGGTCTCGCCGGTGGCCTCCATCAGGCGGCGCATCGCCGGGCGGCCTGCCTCCAGGTAGTTCGTGCGCCGCAGAAAGGCGCTGCCGATGCGAAAGGTCTCCACGCCGATGGACCAGGTCTGGGCGTCCTCGTCGAAACTCACCATGCCCCGTTGCTGCAGGGTCACCAGCAGGCGGTAGGCGCTGGTGGGCGCAACGTCGGCGTCCAGGGCGATGTCCGTGAGCGTGACCTCGTCCTGCTCCGAGAGGATCCGCAGCAGCATCATTCCCCGGTCCAGCGCCTGCACGGTGCCGGTGGTTGACTGCGGATCATTGCCGCGCGGCCTGCCACGCCGGCGCCTGGCCCGTTCCTCGTTCATCACGATTCTCTCCTGTCGGTCCCGTTCATCCCGGCATCCACCGCCCCCGGCTTGCCCGTCGAGCACACAACGGAATATTTCGCGGGCCATGAGCCGAGACCAGGGGAAAAATAAATAATTCCGTTATTTCAGTGCGTTGAGTGTTTTTCGATTCCGCTATGCATGCGTGAACGAAAAAATTGGAAAAATTTTTCACATCTCTATCCTGAATAGCATATCGCCTACCGGAGGAGAAGCCATGGATCAGCAGCACCCCATTTTCATCCCGGGGCCGACCAACATTCCCGAACGTCTTCGCAGGGCGATGAGCATGCCGCCACGGGATCACCGCGCGCCGGCTTTCGGGCGGATGCTCGTGCCATTGCTGGAGGAGATCCGCACGGTCTTCGGCAGCCGCGACGCGGAAGTGGCCCTGTTCACCGCCAGCGGTACCGGCGGCTGGGAGACGGCAATCAGCAATACCCTCTCTCCCGGGGACCGGATCCTGGCCGCGCGCCACGGGACGTTCTCGCAGCGCTGGATCGACCTGTGCCAGCGCCACGGCCTGGACGTCGAGGTCGTCGACTGCGAATGGGGTGAAGGTCTGCCGATCGACGCTTTCCGCCGCATCCTGGCCGCCGACGAAAAGCACCGTATCCGCGCCGTTCTCGCCGTGCACAACGAGACCGCCACCGGCGTCTGCAGCGACATCGGCGCGGTGCGCACGGTGCTTGACGCCGAGGATCATCCGGCAATGCTGTTTGTCGACGGCGTCAGTTCCATCGGCTCCCTGGTCTTTCGCATGGACGACTGGGGAGTGGACGTCGCCGTCGCCGGCTCCCAGAAGGGCTTCATGCTCAACACCGGCCTTGCCGTGGTCGCCGTCAGCGACAAGGCCCGCGCCGCCATGGAATCCGCGCGCCTGCCGCGCTGCTACTTCGACCTGCGGGAGATGCTCGATGCCGGTCGGCGTGGACAGTATCCGTACACTCCCGCAATCAGCCTGATCGAGGGCCTGCGGGAGAGCGTCACCATGCTGCTGGAGGAGGGCATCGAGCAGGTCCATGCCCGCCACCACCGCATCGCCGAGGGCGTGCGCCGGGCCGTTTCCGCCTGGGGCATGCGCCCCTGCGCCAGGCATCCCCGCCTGTACTCGGACACGGTCACCGCGGTACTGCTGCCGGAGGGCCATGACGGCACCGACCTGGTGAATCACGCCTACGCCACCTACGGGGTATCGTACGGCATCGGTCTCGGGTACCTGGCGACCAGGCTGTTCCGCATCGGCCACCTGGGCCAGATGAGCGATGTCATCGCCCTGGCCGGCATCGGAACCGCGGAGATGGCGATGAAGGACCTGGGCTATCCCATTCGCCTGGGCAGTGGCGTAGCCGCCGCCCAGGACTACTACCGCGTTGCGGGCGAGGCCGCCCGCCGCCGCTCCGCCTGATCACCGGGGCAGCGAGGAGGAATCATCATGTACGTCCCCACGTTCGATGACGTCCGGCGCGCCCACGCGCGGATTTACCCCTGGATCCACCGCACGCCGGTTCTTGCCAGTGACACCCTGGACCGCATGAGCGGTGCCAGGCTGTTCTTCAAGTGCGAGAACCTGCAGAAGGCGGGGGCCTTCAAGGTGCGCGGTGCCAGCAATGCCGTGTTCAGCCTCGACGATGAGCAAGCGGAACGGGGAGTGGCGACCCACTCGTCCGGGAACCACGCCCTGTCCCTGAGCTATGCCGCGGCCTGTCGGGGCACCCCCTGCACGGTGATCATGCCGCGTACCGCAAGCCGGGCGAAGATGCGCGCGGTGACCGGCTACGGGGGGGAAATCGTCACCTGTGAACCGAGTCTTGCAGCCCGGGAAGCGGCACTGAACAACCTGGTGGAACGGACCGGGGCATCCTTCGTGCACCCCTACAACGACCACCGGGTGATCGCCGGCCAGGCCACCTGCGTCCGCGAGCTCCTGGACGACAGTGGCCAGCTGGACGCGGTCGTGGCCCCGATCGGCGGCGGCGGCATGATCAGCGGCACCGCGTTGTCCCTCGCCACCATCGCCCCGGACACCCGCATCTACGCCGCCGAACCGGCAAACGCCGATGACGCCCATCGTTCCCTCAAGGCAGGGCACATCATCGAGGACGACGCCCCGGACACCGTGGCCGATGGCCTGCGGGTATCGCTGCGGGAGCTGACCTGGCATTTCGTCCGCCGGCACGTGAGCGACATCCTGCTCACCACCGAGGAGGAGATCATCGACGCCATGCGCCTGGTCTGGGAACGCATGAAGATCGTGATCGAACCATCCTCGGCGGTGGCCGTCGCCGTGGTGCTGAAGCACCCGGACATCTTCCGCGATCGCCGGGTGGGAATCATTCTCACCGGCGGCAACGTGGACATGTACAGGCTTCCCTGGGTGGACCGATAATCCCATCTCGCGACAAGGAGCACACCATGAGCACCAACGTCCCCGCACTGGTAGGCACGGCCCTCGACGACGTGATCACCCCCTGCCTGGTGATCGACCTGGATGCCTTCGAGCGCAATATCCAGCGCATGGCCCGTTACATCGACAAGCAGGGGTTGCGTCTGCGGGCCCACGCAAAGACTCACAAGTCCGCCAACATCGCCCTGCTGCAGATCGCCAGCGGCGCCGTGGGTGTCTGCTGCCAGAAGGTCAGTGAAGCCGAGGCCCTGGTCAACGGTGGTGTCCGCGACGTTCTGGTATCCAACCAGGTGGTCAACCCGCGGATGATCGAACGCCTCGCCGCCCTGGCCCGCCAGGCCCGGGTGCTGGTATGCGTCGACGACCTGCACAACATCGACGCCATCGACGCCGCTGCCCTGCGCTACGGCAGCCGCATCGAGGTACTGGTCGAGATCGACGTGGGCGCCGGCCGCTGCGGCGTGGAACCCGGTGAAGCGGCGGTTCCGCTGGCACGGCGCATCGCCGGCTCGGAATGCCTGCGCTTCGCCGGCCTGCAGGCGTACCAGGGCAAGGCGCAACACGTGCGCGACTACGCCGAGCGCAAGGCGGCGATCGATACCGCCATCTCCCGGGTCTCCGGGACGGTGGAACGGCTGCGCGAGGAAGGCCTGGACTGCGACATCGTTGCCGGGGCCGGTACCGGCACCTACCGATTCGAGGGCGGCAGTCACGTCTACAACGAGCTGCAGTGCGGCTCCTATGTGTTCATGGATGCGGACTACGGGCGCATCCGCATGGAGGATGGCCGCGCCATCGACGAATTCGAGCACAGCCTGTTCATCTACACCACGGTCATGAGCAAGACGAAGGCGGAGAAGGCGATCTGCGACGCCGGCCTCAAGGCCCAGAGCGTCGATTCCGGCGTGGCGGTGGTTTACGGTCGCGACGACATCGAATACATCGGCGCCTCGGACGAGCACGGGGTGATCAGCGATCCGGACAACAGGCTGCGCCTGGGCGAGAAGCTCAGGCTGGTGCCCGGACATTGCGATCCCACAGTCAACATCTACGACTGGTTTGTCGGGGTACGCAACGGACGCGTCGAATGCCTGTGGCCGGTGACCGCCCGGGGGATGAGTCTCTAGCAGGCGCCTGTGCAAGC
>SLLM01000178.1 GCA_007134055.1 Ectothiorhodospiraceae bacterium
CAGATAATCGACCACCACCAGGCCCAGGCCGTGCTCACGCTTCAGCCGTCGGGCCCGGGCGCGCATCTCCTGGGGCGACAGCCCCGGGGAATCGTCGATGTAGAGCGACGCCTCCGAGAGGAGGCTCATGGTGGAGGTAAGACGGGGCCAGTCGTCGTCGTCCAGGTTTCCGGTACGGATCTTCTGCAACTGGATCCTTCCCAGGGACGAGAGCATCCGCATGGCCAGGGCGTCCGCGGGCATTTCCATGCTGAACACCGCCACCGGCGTGCCCCCGCGCAACGCCGCGTGCTCGGCCAGGTTCATGGCGAACGTGGTCTTGCCCATGGACGGCCTGGCGGCAACGATGATCAGTTCCCCCACCTGGAGGCCGGAGGTCATGTTGTCGAAGTCGGTAAAACCGCTGGGCAGGCCGGTGACACTGCCATCCTGGTGATAGAGCTGGTCGATGCGATCGACGACGCCCGGGAGTACGTCGCGCACCCCCACGAACCCCTGCCGGAAGCGGCCGCTACTCTCCGCTATCTCGAAGATCACGCGTTCCGCCTCTTCGAGCAGCTCGCGGCTCTCCCGGCCTTCCGGCTGAAATGCGGAACCCACCACGCTCGTACCCGCGCGGATGAGCTGGCGCAGGACCGCCCGCTCACGGACGATGTCCGCGTAGGCGGAAATGTTCGCCGCGCTGGGCGTATCCGCCGCGAGAGCGCCGAGATATGCAATGCCCCCGGCGTCTTCCAGATGGCCGGAATCCTTGAGCCATTCCGACAGGGTCACCACGTCCATCGGACGCATCCCCTCCGCGAGCGCGACCATGCCGCGAAAGATCAGGCGATGGTCGTGGCGGTAGAAATCCTCCTCACGGATGCGATCGGCAATGCGTTCCCATGCATCGTTGTCGACCATCAGCCCGCCCAGCACCGCCTGTTCCGCCTCCACGGAGTGTGGCGGGATCCGGAGGGCGGCAACGTCCGCTGCCTGGGAACCGGTGCTCTGGGTGTCAGCCATATCGATGTCAGTCACATCCCATGGAGACGAATGCGCCAGCTGGTGTCACGTCCGGCGGGGCCTCCAGTACGCGGGCACGCGACGGCGCCTCGACGCCGGTCACGCGGAGAGTGCCACCAGAGTACCGGCAAGCGGGCGGGGATGCCATCGACAGGAGGCCACCGGAAGACCGCCACCTTTCCCGTGAACGGGGCACCCGTCCCCGTTTTCTGGCGGCCGGCGGACCTCAGGCTTCTTCCTGTGCTACCACCACCACGGTGACCTGCGCATCCACGTCACTGTGCAGGTGCAGGTCGATCTCGTACGTGCCGGTAACCCGCAACGGGCCTTCCGGAAGTCGGACCTCCTGCCGGGTGATCTCGACACCGGCTGCCGTGACGGCATCCGCGATGTCCGTCGTACCGACGGATCCGAAGAGCTTCCCCTCCTCGCCGGCCTTGGCACCAATGGTGATCTCCAGACCCTCGAGCTGCGCCTTGCGCTGCTCGGCCGTAGCCAGCACTTCCTGCGCCTGCCGCTCCAGCTCTGCCCGGCGCTCCTCGAAGTACTTGACGTTCTCGGCGGTCGCAGGCTTTGCTTTTCCCTGAGGAATCAGGTAATTGCGTCCGTAACCAGCACGGACCGCGACCTTGTCGCCGAGGTCGCCCAGATTATCGACCTTTTCCAGCAGAATGACTTCCATCGTTGCAACCCCGTTTCAACTGTCTCTATCGCAAGCCCGGATCGCCGGGCGTCATGGAGGCAAAAGCAGCCCCCTACTCCGTTCCATCCGTGTCCGGTTTCGGCAGGCTCTTGCGCAGATCCCGCCAGCTGTCCACCAGCCCCACCAGCAGGAAGGCGGGCCAGCTGAACGGCAGCGTAATGTACCCGATTGCCGGCACCGGCCAGCCCCAACTCCGGGCGAGAGTGAAGGCGTGCAGCACCGCCAGGCCCTGGAGCACGTAGCCGGCCCCCAACAGTATGCCGAGCTGGCCCATTCCCCAGGACCCGAACAACAGGCCTCCCATCAGGCAGACCACCGTCGCCAGTGCCAGACCGTTACCCAGGCGAAACTGGTGGAACTCGGCCTGAAAACCACCCGGATTGTACAGCAGTGCCTGCCAGTAACGGCCCAGCATCAGGCCAATCATGGTATTCACCCAGACGCTGAGCCCGACTCCGATGGGCAGATAGCGCCCCAGCGAAGCCAGCTCCGCAAGCTGCTCCTCGCTCAGCTCCCCGACATCCACGCCAAGAAGAGCCGCCCAGGCCATCTCACCGCTTCCGACCAGCAGGTACCAGAAGCCCAGCACCAGCACGCTGAAGCCCGTCACCACCAGCACGGTCAGCGGTAGCGAGACGGTCCCGCGCAGCACCAGCGCGGCGCCGAGCACGGGCAACCACAGGACGAGTGCCATCAGCAGCGCGCCGGCAACGTTCCCGGTGGCGACCACCTCGACGAGCAGATACCCGGCAAGGGCCCCGCCAATGATGATGAACCCATCCGCGGGGCCCCGGCGCAACGTCCACAGGGCGAGGGCGGCGTTACCGAACCACACGAACAGTGGTACCAGGCTGGTCGCCACCACGAACAGGATGCCGTAGAGGCGCCCCTTCATGATGAACTGGGCCAGACCCCGCATGGTCGGTTGGAACTCCCGCTAGTGGCGGTCGGTGTACGGCAACAGCGCCAGATATCGTGCCCGCTTGATCGCCGCGGCAAGCTGCCGCTGGTAACGCGCACTGGTACCGGTAATCCGGCTGGGAACGATCTTGCCCGTCTCTGTCACGTAATTGCGCAGGGTGTTGAGATCCTTGTAATCGATCTCCTTGATACCCTCCGCGGTGAAGCGGCAGTACTTCCGGCGGCGGAAAAAACGTGCCATGTCGTGGTTCCTCAATGATTGGTGGATTCAGCCGGGCAGAACGGGGATGCCGTCAGGCATCCGCCTCTTCCTCCCGCGCAGGCGGGCGCTCCTGACCCCGGTCCCGGGGAGGCTTGTCCTCCCGGCGTGGGCGCTCCTTGGCCTCCTCCCGCATCATGGGGGAAGGTTCGGTGACTGCCTCGTCCCTCGACAGGGTCATGTGCCGAATCACGGCATCATTGAAGCGGAACGCGGAACGCAGTTCATCCATGGCCTCGCGTCCGCACTCCACGTTCATCAGCACGTAGTGGGCCTTGATCAGCTTCTTGATCGGATAGGCAAGCTGGCGCCGCCCCCAGTCCTCCAGCCGATGCACCGTACCACCGCTTGATTCCACGGTGCCGCGATAGCGCTCGATCATCGCCGGCACCTGTTCGCTCTGGTCCGGGTGGACCAGGAACACGATCTCGTAATGTCGCATTGTCACTCCCTGCGGTTACCCGGGCGTTCCGCCCGAAGAAGCCTCCGGCGTGTGGCCGTGAGGCAGGGCATTTCCCGGGAGAGTTCCCGAGAAAGGCCGGAAGTATACAGAAAATCCCGGGCAAGCACTAACATCCCGCCACCAGCCGGGATCCGCCGCGGAATCAGGGTCCGTGGGACATCCGTTGCCGTAATGCCTCGAACAGGACAATGCCGGTGGCCACGGAGACGTTCAGGCTGCCGACGGTGCCCGCCATGGGGATACGCAACAGGAAATCACAGGATTCCCGGGTAAGGCGCCGGAGACCGGAGCCCTCCGCCCCCATGACCACGGCAAGGGGCCCGCTCAGGTCCCGGGCGTACAGCGATGTCTCGGCATCGCCCGTCGCCCCCGCCAGGAAAATCCCGCGCTGCCGCAGCCGCTTCAGTGTGCGCGCAAGATTCGTGACCTGGAAGAACGGGACGGTGGTACTCGCCCCCGAGGCCACCTTGTGCACAACCGGCGTCAGCCCGACCGCGCGGTCCCGCGGGGCGATGACCCCCTGGACGCCGGCGGCGTCCGCGCTGCGCAGACAGGCGCCGAGATTGTGCGGATCCTGGATCTGGTCCAGAACAAGAAGAAACGGTACCGCCCCGCAGTCGTCGAGCATGGCCTCAAGGTCGTCCAGATCCTTCGGCGGCGTTCCCTTCACCCGGGCCACGACCCCCTGGTGCACGCCGTGCTCCGCCAGCGTATCCAGCTCCCGCCTGGGCACCGCCTGCACCCGGATGCCCGCCCGTCGCATCTCCTCGCGCAGGCGTTCCATGCGTCGGTCATGGCGCCCCCGCTCCATCCAGACATCCAGGAGCAGGCCCGGATCGTACTTGAGGGCGGAACGTACTGCGTGAATACCGAGGATTGTCTGCTCGATCATGTCCGAACGCGTGCCGGCAGCCGCCATGCAAGCCCTTCCGGCATCATCCCTCTCAAGGCTCAGCCGCGCCCCGCCCTGGCCTTCTCCTTGCGGCGACGCGGCCGATTACCCGCCGCCCCGGCTCTTTTCGGCGCGCCCTGCCGGCGCCCCGCCGCCTGTGCACCGGAAACCGGCCTGCCATCGGCATCCAGGGGACCGATCATGCTCAGATCGATCTTCCGCTCATCCGGGTCGACTCGATCCAGCCGCACCCGCACCCGGTCGGTGAGACGATAGACGCGACCGCTGCGCTCCCCTTCAAGCTGATGCCGGACCGGATCAAAATGGAAGTAGTCGTTCTCGAGCTGCGTGACGTGCACCAGCCCGTCCACGTGCACCGCCTCGAGTTCCACGAACAGGCCGAAGCCCGTCACACCGGTAATCACGCCATCGAAGCTCTCGCCGACGCGATCCTGCATGTACCGGCACTTCAGCGTCATCACCACCTCGCGGGTGGCTTCGTCAGCGCGCCGCTCGGTCATGGAACAGTGCTCCCCGAGCAACAGCAGGCGATCCTTGTCCAGGGGGAACGGCTCGTCAGCGGAGGCCTCCAGGACGTGGCCAACCGCCCGGTGAACCAGCAGGTCCGGATAGCGCCGGATCGGCGAGGTGAAATGGGCGTACTCCGCCATCGCCAGGCCGAAATGGCCGATGTTGTCGGGATGGTAGACCGCTTGCTGCAGGGAACGCAGCATGACCGTCTGCACCATTTCCCGGTCCGGCCTGCGGGAGACGATCTCCATCAGCCTGGCGTAATCCCGCGGCTGCGGGTCGTCCCCGCCGCCAAGCGAGAGACCGACACCGGCCAGGAAATCCCTGAGGTTGTCGAGCCTGTCACCGTCCGGCCCCTCGTGGTTGCGAAACAGCGACGGAATCCGGTGACGACGCAGGAACCGAGCCGTCGCCATGTTCGCCGCCAGCATGCACTCCTCGATGATCATGTGCGCTTCGTTGCGTTGCACCGGCACGACCGCGTTGATTGCTCCGTCGGCGTCGAACTCGATACGGGTCTCGGTGGTTTCGAAGTCGATGGCGCCCCGACGGCTCCGCGCACGCCGCAGGCTGCCGTACAGCCGGTGGAGATTGTCCAGGTGGCGGGTGATGTGCTGGAACCGATCGCGCAGGTCCGGGTCCCGGTTCACCACAATGCCCGCAACCTGCTCGTACAGCAGGCGGGCGTGGGAGCGCATCACCGCCCGGTAGAAACGTGACCGGCGAATCGTGCCGTCCGTCCCGATCAGCATGTCGCAGACCATGCACAGTCGATCCACCTCGGGATTCAGGGAACACAGGCCGTTGGACAGCCGCTCCGGGAGCATGGGAACGACCTGGCCGGGAAAGTACACGGAGTTGCCACGGTTATGGGCCTCGAGGTCCATGGCACTTCCAGGGCGCACATAGTGGGATACATCGGCAATTGCCACCACCAGTCGCCAGCCGGAGGGCTTGGGTTCGCAGTAGACGGCGTCGTCGAAGTCCTTGGCGTCGGCCCCGTCAATGGTGACCAGCGGCAGTTCGCGCAGGTCCCGCCGTCCCTGCTTGTCCTCCTCCGCGACCTGTTCCGGGAACCGCTCCGCCTCGTGCCTGACGGCATCCGGCCAGTCCACGGGGATACCGTGGTTCAGTACCGCGGTCTCCACCTCGGTTCCAGGTTCGATCTGCTCCCCGATAACCTGCATCACCCGCCCCACGGGCTGCAGGCGGCGGGTGGGCTGCTGCTCGATCTCGACAACAACCAGCTGCCCCCTGCTCGCGCCGGAGCGTTGCTCGGGGGGAATGATGATGTCCAGGTGCAGACGGCGGTTCTGCGGAATCACGAAGCCGATCCCGCTCTCCTCCGTGTAGCGGCCGACCGCGGTCTTGTTCGCCCTGCTGAGCACGTCGGTGAGGCGTCCCTCCGGTTTTCCGTGCTGGTCCACGCCGGTAATGCACACGACCGCCCGATCCCCATGCAGGACTGCCCGCATGTCCCGTGGGGAGAGGAAGATCCGGTCACCTCCAGTGTCCGGGGCCAGCCAACCGTACCCGTCTTTGTGGCCGATGATCCGGCCCCGTATCAGGTCCCGCTGATCGACGAGCACGTAGCCGTCCCGTCGATTGCGCACCAGCTGCCCGTCACGCTCCATGGCTATCAGTCGACGGCGCATACCCTCTATAGCGTCCGGGTGTTCCAGACCGAGGGCCGCGGTCAGTTCCTCGCGGGTACACGGGGCTGCCTGATCGGCAAGAAAAGACAGGATGAACTCACGACTGGGAACCGGATGCTCGTACTTGCTCTGTTCACGACCCAGGAACGGGTCGTCCCTGGGATCCGCTTTCGGTCTGCGATTGGTCATGGACACAGTGTACTCCGTTGCCGGCCTCGACGTGGCAAAGAATCACCTTTGTTCAGGACCTGCGAGCGTTGACAGGCCACCCCTCCGCCGGTAGAGTACGCGCCGGACTGCAGCGGCGCAGCCGCGGGCAGGCCCAGGTGGCGGAATTGGTAGACGCGCTAGCTTCAGGTGCTAGTGGGGGTAACCCCGTGGAGGTTCAAGTCCTCTCCTGGGCACCAACCGGAACGCATGAAGGGCGAACCTCCGGGTTCGCCCTTCATGCGTTTCAGGCATCGAACGGATGCCGGAGCATGATGGTTTCCCTGCGATCCGGCCCGGTGGAGATGATGTCCACCGGAACGCCCAGCAGTTCCTCCAGCTTCTCCAGATATGCGAGCGCCGCGGGAGGCAGGGCATCCCTGTCCGTCAGGCCGGCCGTTGACCCTTGCCAGCCGGGCATCTCGATGTATTCCGCATCACAGTGCGACAGGGCGTCGGCGCCGGACGGCGGCAGGTTGTACCACTGGCCCTGCGCCTCGTAGCCAACGCAGATCCGGACGCTATCCAGCCCATCCAGCACATCGAGCTTGGTGATGCACAACCCGGACAGGCTGTTGACCTGCACGCTACGGCGCATGGCCACCGCATCGAACCACCCGCAACGACGGGCCCGCCCCGTGGTGGAGCCGAACTCCCTGCCCTTCTCCGCCAGGTAACGCCCAACCTCGCAGTCAAGCTCCGTGGGGAAGGGGCCGGACCCCACCCGTGTGGTATACGCCTTGGTGATGCCCAGCACATAGTCCAGGTATCGCGGGCCAACACCGGTCCCGGTCGCCGCCGCACCGGCTGTGGTGTTGGAAGAGGTCACGAATGGATAGGTGCCATGGTCCACGTCCAGAAGCGCACCCTGGGCACCTTCGAAGAGGACGTTATGCCCGGCATTGATATGCTCCTGCAGGATGGCGGTGACATCTTCCTGCAACGGCCGCAGAGCCTCCGCCTGGGCCAGGAGCCGTTCCAGCACCTCCCGGGCGTCCACCTCGGGTTCCCCGTACAGTTGCGACAGCAGGAAATTGTGGTAATCCAGCAGCGGCGAGAGCTTCGCTTCCAGTACGGAGGCCTCGAAGAGGTCCTCGATCCGGATGCCCCGCCGGGCCACCTTGTCCTCGTAGGCGGGCCCGATACCCCGGTGGGTGGTCCCGATCCGGTTCTTCCCCCGGGCCAGCTCCCGCGCTTCATCCAGTCTCTGGTGGGTAGGCAGGATCACCGGACAGGCGGGACTGATTCGCAGTCTGCCCCGGGCCGGAATACCGCGCTGCTCCAGGTCTTCGATCTCCTCCAGCAGCTTTCCCGGCTCCAGCACCACACCGTTGCCG
>SLLM01000045.1 GCA_007134055.1 Ectothiorhodospiraceae bacterium
CAGCCGTCCGCCAGTACTGAGCACCAGGGCCACGACCTTCCCGTCCTGATCGAACAGAAGGTCTTTAACCTTGCCGACATTCTGGTCGGTTTCCCGATGCTTGACGTTCTGACCAATCAGGTCGTCGGCGGAGAATCCCTTCTCCGGCTTGCCGGTCATATGAGTGTCCTGATCCTCCTGGGCTGCCTGATCTTCCCGTGCTACCCGGTCTTGCTGGTCCCCCTGGCGTACCTGATCTTCGTGATCTGCCTGCTCCTTTGCGTCAGAATACCTTTCGTGGGTAGGCGTCTCGTCGCCGTCTTCCCCGGAGGTCGTGCCTGACCGTTCGGTGGAACGCGTTTGCTCGTCGTGGTCTGCATCGCGATCCTGGGCGAGCAGGGATCCGGTACCGAGAGCGAGTGTGGGTGTCAGTAGTGCTGCGAGTGCGAGTGACGTGAATCTGTTCATGGTATAGCTCCTGAGGCGGTAATAACGGCATCCTTTCAAGGAAGACGCCTGGCAATAGCCACGGCAACTCCGGACACAACCTGCACTATGTCTGAAGGTCCGTGCCGAGTCGGTACGCTGGCGTACCTGGAGGCATTGCATTCGGATGAGATCAGGAGCGTGACGCGGGACCGTGCCGGACAACGAAGAGCGAGCGGGCACCCCTGGCAGGCAGCTGGGCTCGCCGGTTTCATCGCTTTGCGATGAAACCGGCCTTGGCGTAATGCTTCAGCGCTTCCTTACAGAGAGTGTTTACATATACCGCAGGGTGGGGCCAGTGGCTATGACGCGGGCAAAAGGATCACTGGTGGCAAGCGTCACCTGGTGGTCGACACGCTCGGCCTGGTGCTCGCGGTCAGCGTAACCGCTGCCAGTATGCAGGACCGCGACGAGGCACATCCGGTGATGGCGAGCACGATGCCGAAGTACCCTGGCGTGGCAACACTTTTTGTGGATACCGGTTACGCCGGCAAATGTGCGCAGACGCTTTAGCGTGGATGTGGTTCGCCACCCGGCGAACAAGCAGACCGGCCGCTGGCACGTATCGGGTCAAGACGACTTGTTTACTATCCAGAGCGACGCGAAAGGCTTTGTGGTGCTCGCCAAGGGTTGGGTGGTCGAGCGCACGCAGGCATGGAACAAGCGGGCTCGCAGGCTGATCATGCACCATGACCGACTGCCCGGCGTTTCGGAGGCCTGGGTCTGGTTGACGGAGGCACGAATGCTTATGCGTCGACTGACAACATGAGAATATGTAAACACCCTCTTAAGGAGACTCTGAAGTACTCATGTTTGCGACTTCACCCGGCGCCCCCAGGACAAAGTCATCGGCGCCACGCCCGTAGAGCCGCCGGACCCCGCGTAGATCGCCGGGCTGCAGGCCGTCGAAGGCCTCGGTGTAGCGAAACGCCATAACCTGCCCGGATGGCCCGGGGTGGTCCAGGCCGATGGCGTGACCGATCTCGTGCATCAGCGTATAGCGGATGTCATAGACATCCTTGTTGCCGTCGAACCCGACCTTCCACTCCTGCTCGGGATTCAGGCACACCAGCGCCTGATCGATGGCACGCAAACCGTCCTCCGAGTCGGGCGCGTAGGATACGGGCGCGTAGGATCTGGGGACGTAGGATACGTTGGCGAACGCCCACCCGCGTGGCCGGCCTTGGGCGCCGACGACGATGTCCGCTTCCCGGACATCGCCGACCATGTGGAATGACAGACCAGAAGCGCGCTCCCAAACCCGAAACGCCGCCGTGATCTCGCGCGCCAGCGTTTCCATGGGGATATCCTGCCCGGAGAGAGCTTTTACCGGTTCCATATCACGACAGTTGCGCGCATCATCGAACCGTAGCGTCTCGTCAGCGAGCGCGTAGCTGACGCTCGCCCCCACCCCTAACTCCTGCTCGCCCCACTTTACCTTGTAGCCGTCCAGCTCGAGCAGCCGATACCCCCCTTCGCTGTCCTGGGCAGACATTGGGAACGCCAATGGCAGGAGGCCGGCCATGACCAACGCTCGCATGGGAAGACGTGCACGCGTGACAAATCGCACAGCAGACTCCGAACAGTAGAGATACCTGAAAGCACTGAAATCGACCCTACAAGGGCGCTTTGCGGGCTTATGCCGACTGCATCACAGAACTGCGACAGGTGCGCCACCGCACTGACAGGGCGTTCGCTTAACTCCACCGTGGAATGGCAACCCCACAAGTTCGGGAACTGCACTCTAGACCCAGGAGGGTCCGGCAAACTGCCGCCAGACAGAGGAGAAGCAATGATGATGAAGCTAAACGCGTTGATCCTTTCCGCCGCGATAGTCCCGGCATTCGCACTGAGTTCGATCGCATTTGCCGACGACCGTGCGGATCAGGAGCGTGCCGGACAGGAGCGTGCCGAGAGTGCCGGTCAGCAGGAAAGCGCCGGGCAGGACCGTTCCGGTCTGGAGCGTGCCGAGAGTACCGATCAGGAGCGTGCCGGACAGGAGCGTGCCGAGAGTGCCGGTCAGCAGCAAAGCGGCGGGCAGGACCGTTCCGGTCTGGAGCGTGCCGAGAGTACCGATCAGCAGCGTGCTGGTCAGCAGCGTGCCGAGAGCGCCGGTCAGCAGCAAAGTTCCGGTCAGGAGACTGCTGGGCAGGAGCGGGCCGGCGAGCAGTACATGAGCGGTAAGCCCGCTGGTGCGTTCTACGCCGACGAAGTCATCGGCAACAACGTCAAGCACCGCGGAACTGATGAGGACGTCGGCGTGATCCAGGATCTGGTCATCGGCGAAGACGGCCGCATCCTCGGCGTCGTGGTCACGACTGGTGGCTTTCTGGGCCTCGGGGGACAGGACGTTGGCCTGGGCTGGGACCACATCGAACACTCCAGGGAAAATGACGAATCGGTTTTCTACACGGATATGGACGAGGAAACGCTGAAAAACGCACCAGAGTATGAGCGCGACTGATGCAACCCACAGCCAAGGGGGCACATCGTGCCCCCTTGGCTGAACACCGGGTTGAGAAGCCTGCACATCGGGTGCCTGCGCTGGCCGGCAGCTTACATCCACACCCCGCCATCCACAGATGGATCATGGATGCCAGAACGATACATTGAGCGTAAAAGTAACCCTTGGGTTGCGAAATGAGCACCCGTTTCGACTTCGCACCCGGCGAGCGACGGCTGCTCCGCTACACCGTTGTTGCCCTCAGCACGGTCACCCTTGTGGGTACGATCGTGCTCGTCATCTGGGTTCTCGGACAAATCATCGGCGCCCTGCACGCACTGGTCTTCCCCCTGGCCATCGCAGGCGTAATGGCCCTGGTTCTGTTCCCGGTCGTGGACCTGTTCGAGCGCGTCCTGCGCATGAGCCGGCTCGGCGCCGTTGCCTCCCTGTTCCTCATCCTCTTCGGCCTGTTTCTCACGGTGATGGTGATGGTTCTGCCCACGGCCATACATCAGGGCAGCCAGTTCTTCGAGTCTGTGCCGGCGATAACCGAGCGCGGCTACGACTCCCTGTCGGTCCGGTTCCCGAAAGCGCTGCCCATGCTGGAGGACGCCATCGCCGAAATGGAAGTCCAGTCGATACTCCCGAATGCGGAGGAAGCCGCTGACCGCACCATGGCATACATCGGTTTTCTGGTGGGTCTCGGTTTCGTTCCCCTGTACCTGTTCTTTGCGCTGCTCTCCGGCAACCGTCTGAAGGAGTACGCCAAGGGCATGCTGTTTCTGTTCACGCATGAGAGGCAGAACGAGGTGATGTACCTGGGTCAGCTCTTTATCGATTACGTCACCGCATTCTTCCGAGGACAGCTGACCATCGCACTGATCATGGGTGTCGTGATGGCGGTCGGGTTTACCGTCGTCGGGCTCGAGGCCGCGATTTTCTTCGGCCTCGCCCTGGGGCTGCTGAACATCGTGCCGTACCTTGGCTTCATTATCGGTGTTGTCACCGTACTACCCATCGCCTATTTCCAGTCCGACGGAGGGCCCCAACTCGTCATGCTGGTACTCGCGGTCATCGCTGTCACACAACTGCTGGAGAGCATGCTGCTCACGCCCAAGATCATGGCCGACCGCTCGGGCCTGCACCCTGCCCTGGTCGTGATCTCGATCCTGTTCTGGGGGACTGCGCTGGGTGGGGTCGTCGGCATGATCCTCGCCGTCCCTCTGACAGCGTTTCTCGTCACCCTCGGGGAGCACATGAAAAGCCGGGTATACAACACGATACAGGTCGATGAACACGACCGGCAGATACTTAGCGAAGGAGTTGGCGACAATGAGCGCCACACCTGACGGGTGATCTTCACCCGTCTACACAGCGACAAAGAGGATACGATCATGGCAACGAGAGCAAGCAGACACGGAACCACCGATCAGGTTGCGGGGAAGGCTCATGAAGCAGTGGACAGGGCCGCGGAGACCGCTCGCAAGGCCGAGGAGTACGCTCGGGAGCATGCATCCCACGCCGATGAGCGCGTTCGCGAGGCGGCTGCCGTTGGCCGCCAGCGGGCCGATGATGTGCTCGACCGCGTGAACAGCTACGTCCGCGATAATCCGCTGATTTCTATTGGTATCGCCTTCGCCGTCGGCGCGCTGTGCTCGTCGCTGAGGCGTCGCCGGTAACGCACGGCATGCAGAACGGCGAAAGCGGCGACGCGTCACAAGGCGATCGGCTGCAGCACGAGCCGGACCGCCTATCAGCCAGGGAAGATGTCACTTGCGATGGGCGACGGTCACGACGTACTCGCACGGGATCAAGCACCAGATCGCCGGGCTAGGGGTCGAGGCGGTCAACGGCGTGGATGATCCCCGGCAAGCCCTGTTGCGCAATGAACTCGTAGCCGTGTCCGCCACTGCTCCAGACGTGGGCGGCCTTTTCGTTGAACGGTTGAATCGATGCAGTTGCCATGTCCGCGCCCCTCCTCCGACGATGGTCTCAGGTCAGCGGTTCCCGTCAAATTGGAAGCCGTTGAACTCGAGACCAGCGACGAAGGCAGAACCGGCGCTTCGCGCAGACAGGCCATGAGGCGCGGTTCGTGGAATGGCCTGTTCAGGTCATGGACGCAAACGGGGACCACTAAATGAGGCCGTCGATCGCGGCCTGTGTCGCCGCCGCGGCGCGGGTCGGGGCGTCCAGGCGCAAGAGGATGTTGGCCACATGCCGGTGCACGGTATGCGCGCTGATGCCCAGCGCCGAGGCAATCTCCGCGTCACTCATGCCCTGCGCGACCAGGCGAAGGATCTCAATCTGTCGTGGCGTGAGAGTCGGCAGCTCGGAGGTACTGCTCTGCTCGAGCCGGTCATGGGCACCCAAGTGCTCCAGGGTGCGTCGTGCACTGGCTGTCTCGTCCCGAGCGCGGTCCGGGCGTTCCAGGGCGGTGAATACCGCTGCGAGTTCCATTCGTGCACGCGCAGCCTCGAACGGGGTGCCGCCGCGTTCGTAGGAGGCAACGGCATCCTCGAGACAGGTCCGTGCGTGCTGCATGTCGCCCGTTGCACGAGCGAGGACGCCGGTGGCGAAGCACGCCGCCCCCTGCAGGGGCCCGGTACCCACGGCCAATGCGATGGCCTTCAGTTCCTCGGTGGTCTGGGCGGCGCGTGCGTGGTCGCCGGACGCGGCGTCGATGCGCACTTGTAGCTCCAGGGCCGCAGCACGGCCAAGACGATTACCTTCGGGGATACGGCGCAAATACGTATCGACCCGTTCTGCGGCCTCCTGAAGGCGTCCGCACTCCAGGGCGATCTCGGCCAGGCCGAGCATGGCAAGTGGATGCCACTCGAGCGGCCGCATCAGCGCTTCAGCTTCGTCCAGACGCCCCTGGCGCCGTCGCAGATCCCCCAGGCGGATGGTGGCTTCCGCAGTTTGCGGCGGCCAACTGGCCTGGAAACAGGCCGTGGCCTCGCTCAGGGCGGACTCCGCCTCCTGCCACCGACCGCGGCAGGCGAGCAGCGTGGCGTAATGCGCGCGGCAGATCCCCTGGCTGGCCGTGTGCTGCAGGCGTTCGGCGGCGGCGCGCATCATCTCGCACCACTCGGCAGCGCGGCCGAAATCGCGAACCCGTTCGCAGGCGAAGATGAGCCAGCAGAGGACGGGCAGTTCCCAGATCGGCTGCCGCATTTCGCCGCCGAGCACCGCGGCAGCGGCCTCGTCAAGCCTGCCCATGCCCTCGTCGACGCGGCCGTCACTGACCAGCGCCAGCCCTTCCATGGCGAGTGCAAGAATGCCGAGGTCAGGTTCATCGCAGCTCGCCGCGACGGCCAGAGCATTCCGTGTGCACTGCCGGACGTAGTCGGGATTCTCACCGTGGCCAAGCGAAGCCCAGCAGTCGAACAGGGCAAGCCAGCCGTGCTCCGGCACCGTTGGCTGACCCTTCAGCAGGCGGTGCGCGCGCTGCCGCCATCCGCGGGCAACCGCCATCTCACCACGAAAGTCTTCGTGATCCTTGCCGGCCCACATGGCCATGCGTGCAGCACCGACGGGATCGTTCTGTTTCCGGTATAGCCGATAGGCGTGGTGTCGAGCCCATAGAGCCTCCTCACCCACGTCCATGGCCAGCGCCGCCCAACCAAGGCCCTCGTAGGCCTCGGCGTTCTCTCGTCCCTTGATTGCTGCTTTGAAAGCGGTGCGAGCCGCGGCCCAGTCACCCCGCTGCAGCGCTTCTTCGGCGCGATGCAGAGGGTCCTCCGATTCGGCGCCCGACATGGCGCTCTCCCCTGTCAACTCGTCTGAAACCGTAGCACGCTGGAGCATGGACTTCCCCCGACACCGGGGAAACGGTGTGGTCACGTGGAAAAGAAGGCGATGCAGCCCGGAGGAGTCCAGGCAAGATGCCGTTGCGCAAGACCGAGAACCCAGGGGACGGGGTAGAACCCACCTGGACAGCCTGCAGCGGGTGACACCGGCTGAGGTCGAAGCCCCCAGGCAGGCCCTCGTCCGACTCAAAGAGCCAGTCGTCTGAATCAGGGAGGAGACCGCCGTGGACAATGAAGGCCTTTTACATACTTGACGCGACGCAGGCGGGCCGGCGAACCAGGTGTCGACCTTCCAAACGTTTGCGCGCTGGTCACGGCCGCCACGCAACCCGGGAGGTGCAGACCGTCCCGGGCATTTTCTCCAGTGGTTTGCGCTCACTCCCCACTGGCGGTAGCTTAATAATGCTGCGGTCCGGGAGCTGACCGCAAGGCCGGCTTCCGGAGGCAGCGGATCCAACCCTTCCCAGTCAATCGAGCGGGGGAAGCCACCATGAGAAGGACAACGCAAAGCACGCTTGGAACCGTTATCGCAGTCACCGCCGCGATGGGGTTTTCCGGCCCCGTGGCAGCCGATCCACCGGCTGTGCCCATCGGCCAGATCGCACCTTTCACCGGGGCCGGCGCTGAGTTCGGGGAGTTTTATCGGGACGGAGCTGCCCTGGGCATCCAGCACATCAATCAGGCCGCGAGCGACGTGCTCGGCGGGCCAGTCGTCTCCAACCATATCGCGGAAGACTCCGCGACCGAGCCCACTCCGGCGGTGGAGGCCGCCGAGGGACTGATCTCCGTGCACGGCGTTCCGGCCATCATCGGTGGCTGGTCCAGCGGCGTGACCGTGGCGGTCGCCACATCCGCTACGATTCCCAACGAGGTGCTGCAGGTCTCCAACGGGTCGACATCGCCCCTGATCACGGTACTGCCGGAGGACGCCGAGGCGGACCTGCTCTTCCGCACCACGGCCTCCGACGCGCTGCAGGGCGTAGTCGCCGCGCAGCTCGCACGAGGCGAACTCATCGATGGCTATGAGTTCGATACGGCCTCCACGATCTACATCAACAACCCCTACGGACAGGGCCTGTCCAACGCATTCTCGCGCTCGTTCCAGTTGCGCGGGGGCACCATCCATGCTCAGGTACCGCACCCGGAGGAGACCCAGCCGACCTACACCTCCATGCTGGCCTCGGCGCTTGCCGACGACCCGGAACTGCTGCTCGCCGCGAGCTACCCCGGACACAGCGCCGTCTTCCTGGCTGAATCCAGGGATGTCTTCGAGCACACCAACTGGCAGTTGGTCGACGGCAACCTGGCCGATGACGTGGTGAACGCAATCGGTGCCGATTCCGTGGAGGGTGTGTACGGCACTTCTCCCGGGCAGGATCCGGACCGGCCAGAGTTCCAGGCCTTCGCCGAGCAGTTCCGGGCGGAGTTCGATCACCAGCGGGTACCGCCGTTCACCGAGTCCGCCTACGATGCGGCGATCGTCATCGGCCTGGCGATCGTAAAGGCCTACGCCGACGGCCACGAGACCCCCGACTCGATCACCGGGCCGGTACTGCGCGATCGGTTGCGTGATGTTGCCAACCCGCCGGGGGTCACCGTGTCCGCCGGCGACCTGGACAGTATCCGGGCGGGCATGGAAGCGATCATGAATGGCGAGGATGTCCAGTACTCGGGTGCCGCCGGTCCGACCAACTTCGACGAGGCCGGTGACGTGGAGACGCCGATCGCCATCGTGCAGTACAGCGACGGGCGCGAGAGGACCGTCATGATCATGGATCCGGCCGAGATCCCCGAAGAATAAACGGGCACAATCGACCTCGATCCCGGCGCCACGGACGGCGCCAGTAGCGATGCGGGCGGAACGCTCTGCGGCTCCGCCCGTTTGTCATCTAGCTGCCGCCGCGCACGGCGGCAAGCTCTCATCAGCGGCCGGAGGGCCAGCGCTTCAGATACCGGGACACGCGAAGTTCTTCACGCAGAAGCCCCTGCGGGCGGTAGAGCACGACCGCCGCCAACAGCAGCGCGACCAGAAGCCAGCGAATGTACTGCGCCCGGCCGGCGAGTTCGGCGTGAATCGAGCCGAGCACCGGGTCCAGGGCGTGCGCCAGGAAGGCGGAGCCGCTCCACACGGCCCAGACCACGACGGCACCAAGTATGGCTCCACGGTTGTTGCCGCTGCCCCCGAGCATGAGCATGATCCAGACCAGGAAGGTGGCGAACAGTGCATGGAAGTGGCTGTAGTCGATCGCCACCATGCGGTGGGCGTAGAGCGCACCGGCGATGCCCATGATTACTGCGCCGACCACAAAGGACTGCACCCGGACCTGGGTTACCCGCTTGCCGTTCATGGCGGCCGAGGCTTCCTCGTCCCGGACCGCGCGCAGCTTCCGCCCCCAGGGCGAGCGGCAGGCGCGCTCAAGGACCAGGTAGGTGCCAGCAACGAACAACGCCACGATCACCAGGTAAAAGGCGAGGTAGTCCCGCGTGCCCAGGGGTTCGACAATCCAGTGCGCCCATTCCGGCAACCAGTCGCAGGGAACGGACTGGAACAGGCAGCGACCGGGCTGCGGGATGCCGCGAAGCGGCTGCGGCCCGTTGGCCAGCCAACGTTCGTTCTGGAAGATGAGCCGGATGATCTCGGCGATCCCGATAGTGGCGATGGCGAGAAAATCCAGCCGCAGGCGCAGCACGGGAACCGCGACGATGAAAGCGATGACACCGGAGACCACCGCCGCAGCGCCCACGCCAACGAGGAACGGCATTTCCAGGCCGAACACCACCTGCGTGTACTGGGCTGCGATGCCGGTGGGTGCCTCGATGGTGAATAAGGCGGATGTGAACGCCCCTACCGCAAAAAAACCGGCCACGCCGAAGTTCAGGTGGCCGTTATAGCCCCACTGTGTGTTCAGGCCGAGAGCGAGGAGTACAAAGATGCCCGCCATCACCAGAAAACTGATGACGTAGGATAGATATCCTGCGGGCAGCGCCAGGGCGAGACCGAAACCCAGGACCAGACCGGCAGCGATGCCACCCGGGACCCGCCAGGGGCGGCCCGGGGGAAGCAGAATCGGCAGGATCAGCGCCAGCGAGACCCCGAGCATCAGACCCTTGATAACAACCACCTGGGTCACGGCACTACCCTCCCCCACGACCGAACAGTCCCTGCGGACGAATCAGCAGGGTGACCACCATGAGTACGAACGCGACCGCCGGGCCGTAGGTGGGATTCAGAAACGAGGCGGACACCTGGTGGGCCACGCCAATGATCAGCGCCGCGGCCATCGCACCGTAGGCGTTGCCAAGCCCGCCCATGATCACGGCGGCAAACATGGGCAGCAACAGCCAGAAGCCCATCTCCGGGCGAAGCTGGGCGCTGAGCCCGTACATCGCCCCGCCCGCGGTGGCCAGGGCACCGCCCAGAACCCAGGTCCAGGCGATGACGCGTTCGGTGTTGATACCCCGCACCCGGGCAAGTTGAGGGTTGTCCGAGGTGGCCCGCATGGCCTTGCCCATGCGGGTCCACTCCAGCATGGCGGCGATCGCGACCATGAACACGAGGCCCAGCGCCAGGATGAACAGCTGGTCACCACGGACACGAATCCCCAGGGGCAGTTGCAGGGCCGGATTGGGTCGACCTGGATAGTAGTTGTGGAAATCCGGCCCCCAACCCAGGTAGACCATGCTCTGCACGAAAAACAGCATGGCAAGTGAAGCCATGGCGAACAGCACCAGATGGGCGCCAGTCCGACGCAGCCGACGGTACACGACCCGATCGATGGCCAGCGCAACAATACCCACCACGGGCATGGCAAGCAGCATCGCTACCAGAAACTCGTAGCCGAAGGACATCGGCCAGATGGTCGGCCCCTGCGGCAGCAGTGCCATGAACGACATGGTCACGTAGGCGCCCAGGGAAACGAGCGCACCGTGGGAGAAGTTCGGGAAATTCATGACGCCGTACACGAGGGTCAGGCCGATTCCTCCAAGAGCGATGATCCCGCCAAGCGCCAGCCCCCAGACGGTGAGCCAGAGCAGACGGGTACCGCTCGTGCCGGCGACCAGGCCACCCGCGTACAGGCCAGCGATGATGATGGCAATCACGATGACGAGGAAGGCGCGGGTCTGAATCGTCGCTCGTATGCGCTCGCCGAGTCGCCGCTCATCGGCGACTGCCACCTCCGATTGCGGGCTCTCGGGTCCGTTCACAGCTCATCCCCCCAGATAGAGCCTGGCCATGTCGGGATCGGCGAGAATCTCCTCTCCCGTACCATCGAAACGGTTCTGGCCGCCGGCGAGCACGTAACCACGATCAGACATCGCCAGCGACTTGCGCGCATTCTGCTCCACCATCAGCACGGCGACGCCGGATGCGTTGATCCGGCGGATATTGTCGAAAATTTCGTCGACGAGTTTGGGCGACAGGCCGGCCGACGGCTCGTCGAGCAGCAGCAATTCTGGCTCGAGCATCAGCGCACTGCCCATCGCCACCATCTGCCGCTCCCCACCGGACATCCCGCCGACACGCTGGTGACGGCGTTCGCGCAGCCTGGGCAGGAACTCGTAGATTCTCTCCTTTCGCGAACCAATATCCCGGTCATGGAGGAGATAGCCACCCATGTCGAGATTCTCCTCGACGGTCATCGAGGTGAAGACATTATCCACCTGGGGCACGTAACACAGGCCGAGGGTGACAATATCGTGGGGCTCGCGCCCGTGGATCGGCTTGCCGTGATAGGTAATGGTTCCGGCCTTGGTGGGCAGCAGGCCGAATACCGTCTTCATCAGCGTGGACTTACCGGCACCGTTCGGCCCGATCAGCGAGACGATTTCACCATCGTTCACCGCGATACTGACGTCGCGCAGAATCTCCATGTCGCCATACCCGGCGGTGACCCCGTCAGCCTTCAGCAGCGGCATACTGCCCTCCCAGGTAGGCTTCCAGCACTCGGGGGTCGTTGCGAACGGCTTCCGGCGGCCCCTCCATGAGATATCGACCCTGGCTCATCACGATCACCGGGTCGCATAGCCGCATGATCATGTCCATGTCGTGCTCGATGATGAGGAAGGTGGTCCCCCGCTCCCGGTTGAGGTGGACGATGTTCTCCACAAGGCGCTCCATCAGGGCCGGATTGACGCCTGCACCAGGCTCGTCCAGTAATACGATCTTGGGTTCGGCCATCAGTGTTCGGGCTAGCTCCAGCAGTTTTTTCTGACCGCCGGAGAGGTTACCCGCGTACTCGTGCTTCAAGTGGGAGAGTTCAACGAACTGCAGCACCCCCTCTGCCCGCTCTTCGATCTCATGCTCCTGCTCGCGAACCCGCCACGGCCTGAACAGGGAATTGAACAAGCCCTCGCCGAGCTGGCCGGACGGGACGAGCATGAGGTTCTCGAGCACGGACATGCTGGCGTGCTCGCGGGGAATCTGGAACGTCCGGCAGAGACCGCGTTCGAAAATGCGATGCGGAGGCAGTGCGGTGATATCCTGGCCGTCCAGGAACACCCGCCCGACACGCGGCTCGTAGTAGCCGGCAATGACGTTGAAGAGCGTCGTCTTCCCCGCCCCATTGGGGCCGATCAGGCCGGTGATTGTCCCTTCGCGCACGCCAAGGCTCGCATGGTCCAGGGCTCGCAGCCCTCCGAACTGCACGACGATATCGCGAACGTCGAGCAGCGGTGCCGATTCCTGTGCCTGGTCCCTGCGGATCTGTGACGGTTCGCTGCTCATTGTAGTGCTTGCTGCCTCCTGACGCGCCGTCATAGCGGCCGGCGTTGGACACGGGAAGCTTGGCGAGACGCTACCAGAGCGTCCCGGAGGTGTCGAGATTGGTCCCGCCTGGGATCGCCGTCGTCCACCGCATCCATGACCTTCCCTGCACGAGCCTCCGTTCCGATCCGTCCCGTCATGGCCCCGCGCAGGTCGCCGTCCCTGTTCCAGATCGGGTGATCCATCCATGCGCGACAGCGCTCACGAGAATGGCGCCGTTGCCGCCCGAGTCGTGGCACCATGTTCAACAAACACCATCTGCGAACGGAGTGCAAATGGATGAACGAGTGAAGCGGGCAATGCAACGCTGGCCGAACGTACCGGCTCTCTACGGGTGGTTGCGCCTGGATGAGGCTGGTCGCTGGTGGCTGAATGGAGCCAGGGTCCGCAACCAGGCGCTGTTCGACTTCATTGGCAGGAACTACAACTGCGATGAGGCCGGTCAATGGTTTTTCCAGAACGGTCCCCAGCGGGGCTACGTGGAACTGGATTACACCCCCTGGGTGCTGCACCTGGGTGCGGATGACCGTCTGCTGGATCAGTTCGGGAATGCCGTGAATCCCACCGGTGTGGCCGTGATCGACGACGAGGCGAATCTGCTGCTGGAAACGCCCCGCGGTCCGGGGCTGTTCGCAGGGGATGGACTGTCGCGGGTGGTGGAGAAACTGCTCGATGGCGACGGTGAACCCGTGGACCTGGCGGCTATCGAGGCAGCCATCCACGCCCGGGATGCCAGCGGACTGCAACTGGCATGGGATGGCGGATCCCTGCCGGTTGCCTTCATTCCGCGCGCCGAGGTGCCGGAGCGATCGGGCTTCGTACGCAAGCCGGTGCCGCCCGGCACGTCATGACCGCGCCTGCAGGCGTGCCCGACGCCCTCGGCCCTGGTCGTTACCCGGTTGGCGGCTCGAAGCGTTCGAACACCTCCTGCCCGGTGAGATTCTCGGTCTCGTTCGCGAATGCATAGTGCGCCGGCTTCTCGTCAATGAAGATCTGGTGTTCGAACACCAGATCCGCCTGCGGTTCAAGCAGGCCTACAGGCACGGCGTAGAACGGTTGCCCCCTTAGACGGTAGAACAGGTGGGTGCCGCAGTGGCTGCAGAATCCCCGTTCCGCCCACTCCGAGGAGCCATACACCGAAACCGCGTCAGAGCCTTCGATCCTGAGGTTGTCACCACACTCCAGCGCGAACATCGGGC
Organism: Ectothiorhodospiraceae bacterium; assembly: GCA_007134055.1. Lineage (GTDB taxonomy): Bacteria > Pseudomonadota > Gammaproteobacteria > Nitrococcales > Aquisalimonadaceae > Natronocella. The sequence continues at coordinate 13,681 of SLLM01000045.1, forward strand.
CTCCGGTCCACGTCCGGCACATGCTGCAATGACAGGCGCCGAAGGCCCTGGCCTCTGTCTGCACTGTCACGCGTACCGTGCCGCAGAGGCATTTCCCTGTCCGTTCCACCGCATCCGTCATCGTTCCGTCCTCACTTTGCCGTTCTTCTTCGCGGGATCACGTGCCGCCGGATCGCCACTCGCACTCTAGTGTAGCGCCGCCGGCCTGGTACGCCACGGCATGGCGCAGCGTCGGCTATATCCATCGATGCGGCTATTCGTGCATCCAGCGGCCGCGAGAGGATCCCGGCGTGCGGGGATGGGCCATGACGGCCCTGCCGGCCTGCAGTACAGTGATCGGCATGATTGCCTTCACCAACAGGCCGCGACGATGGCAGATAACGGCGATTGCCATCAACAGGACGGTCCTGTGGCCGCAGTGGGCGGAATGGCTGCATGTGTGACGACGAACGGATGCCCGTGTGGATACACAGGTTAGCGCTGGTTTTCGGTTTCTGGGGATTGTTTGCCTGCTCCGCGCCGGCGCTGGGGATCCAGCAGCTTACCCTGGGCATCGGGTCCGTTGCGCACCCGTTGTTCAGTGCCGACGACCTCACACTGGAGCTGGGGCTGGGCTCCGCGGATGCCGCCCCCTCCGGAACCATTCGAGTGGGCAGTGTCGGCAACGACATCCATCGGGCCGGTCCGCTGGCGGTGCACTGCCAAAGCCTGCAGTTGCGCGGTTCCCTGGTGCACTGTCGGGAGGCGAGGGTGAATCTCGCGGGCATGGGATTGCCAGGGATCTTGCTGCGGGGCGAGATACTGCACGACCGGAGCGATCACGCGATGCAGGTGCGGCTCAGCGGAGATGCTGCCGACGACGGCATTTCCCTGCGGGTTGACTGGTCCCCCGAGGCCGGCGGCGAACTGCAGCTTTCTCTTCCCGACCTCCCCCTTCGCACCCTGCAGCAGGCGGGATACCTTGACGACTGGTTGCTCGACGGGGCGGTTTCCGTCAATGCGACCATCACCCTGGACCCGGGAATGACGGCACATGGCACGGTGGTCCTGACCCTGGCCGGGGCGACCATTGCGAGTGCGGACGGTCGCCTTGCCACCGAGAACCTGGACGCGACGGTGGTCCTGGGGATGCGCGGCAGTGGGACCGAGCAACGCGGGACTCTGCGCCTGCGGGCGCGCAAGGGGCTAGCGTACGTGGATCCTGTTCTGCTGGACCTGGACCGCCACCCCACGGATCTCGTCGCCGCCGTACTGCATCGGGACGGACGGACCTGGCTGGAACAGTTGCGTCTGCAGCAACCCGGGCTGCTGCGGGGCCGGGGGAACGCCCGGATGGACTGGGCGGCGGCACAACCGTTGCAGCAGCTGAACCTGCGGATAACAAATCTTTATCTACCCGATGGATACGATACCTATCTTCAGCCGTTTCTAATTGGAACGCTGTTCGATCGGCTGGACATGAGCGGCGACATGTCCGGTGAGCTATCCCTGCGCCAGGGAGAGGTGGAGGCGGGGCATGTCGCGCTGGACCGCGTGAGCGTGGATGATCAGCGTGAACGCTTCACGATGGCAGAGCTCGATGGCGCACTGTACTGGACGGCGGATGCCGGCGCTCCCCCGTCCCGACTCCGTTGGGCCGAGGCGGGGTTCTATCGGCTGGGACTCGGGCCCACGGAACTCGATTTCCAGCTCCACGGCAATTCGATGCGATTGCGGCGTCCGGTTGGCGTGCCGGTGGAGGACGGCCGCCTGCAACTGGATCACCTGGACGTCGCCGGCATGCGGACGGGAGATCTGCAGGCAACCCTTGAGGGTCGTCTGGAGCCCATCAGTCTTCGCCCCCTGAGCCGTTCCCTGGGCTGGCCCCCACTGCGGGGCACCCTCTCCGGAACCATACCGCGGGTCACCTACCGCGATCGGCGACTGAGTCTGGACGGTGCCCTGCAGGCGGACGTGTTCGATGGCCGGGTCACCATCCCCCGGCTCCGGATCAACGAGCCAATGGGCCGGTTTCCCCAGTTGCACACGGATATCCGTCTTCGGGCTCTGGATCTGGAGCAGGTTTCCGGAGCCTTCGCCCTGGGGCGCATTACCGGTCGCCTGCATGGCGACATCATCGGTCTGGAACTGGTGAACTGGGAGCCGGTGGCGTTCGATGCCCACCTCTACTCGGCGCCGGGCTCGCCGGGACCCCGGCGGATCAGCCAGCGGGCGATCGAAAACATTGCCGACCTCGGCGGTGGCGGCAGGGCGGTCGTGGCCGCCCCGTTGCTACGGATCTTCGATGACTTCCGCTATCGGCAGCTTGGCATCCGCTGCCGGTTGCGGGATGAAGTCTGCCGCATGAGCGGTGTCGAGCCCGCCGATGGTGGGGGTTTCTTCCTCGTCCGCGGCGCCGGGGTGCCGCGCGTCGATGTCATCGGTTTCAGCCGCGAAGTCGACTGGCCGACATTGCTGGAGCAGCTGCGCGCCGTGATGCAATGACCCCCCGGCGCGGTCTACTTGCGCTGCCAGTTGCCGCGACCATCCTGGTAGTACCAGCCTGAACGCGCATTGGCGATCCAGCGCTCGGCGAAGGTGTCGCGGATGTCCGATTCCCACTCCGGATGGCCATTGGCGACCGCGATCTGACGGTACAGCGACAACCGGTCGTCGTTCTCGTCCGCCACCAGCTGACGCACCCGGTTGCGTTCCTGCAAGGGGATCGCGTTCTGGTCGCGAACCGCGATCTGCCCGTCGTTGGTCAGGCCGATGGCACCACTTTCGTAATGGGGCCGCAGGCTTTCATGCCGCTCTTCCATGGAAGCCGTCAGGTTCCGTATCGCCGGCGAACTGATGTCCAGGTCCGGCGATGCCGCGGCAGCTGCCGGGACCAGCCGGTTCAGCACCCGCACCGCGATGGGGGGCTGACCATCCTGCATGTTCCGGCTCTGGGGATCCGTCGCCTCGGGTGGTTCACCCTGCTGGCGCCACACCTCCTGAATAATGCGGTCCGCTGCCTGCTCCGCCGCGACAGCTGGAAAATAGACGTTGATGGTAACGCAGCTGACGAGCGCCAGCGTGACTAGTGCCAGCAACGAATGAACGACGGGACTTCGCATTGCACGAATACTGATCACCCTGACGGTCTCCCCTGTGGCGCCAGCCGCGCCGGCGAATGGATTGGTGGGTCCGGCACGCGGCCGGTGCGTCAGCAACTGTCCGCCACGCGCTCGCCTTCAAACTCCACCTGCAGGTGGACATCGCCCATCGGCGTTTCGATGTCACCAGCCATGTTGCCTTCGATCCGGTCCCCCATGAGGCGCATGTGGTAGTCGGTTTCGAATGTCTGCCCGTCACCGGCGTCACAACGCATCGTATAGTTGACCTCGTTGCTGCTGATATCGCTGTTGATGATCTCGCAGCCATCTTCCATCTCGTCCACGCCGAACATGGGGCCCTCGTCGATCATGTCCTGTGTCAGGCACTCGGTTTCCGATGTACGCTCCTCGGGCATGTCCACGGGCCCTTCGGTTTTCATCACCGAGTGAAACTCCCAGAGGCCGGGGTTGACGTTCAGGTCGTCAGCGCTCGCGACGGAGAACCCGAGGATGCCCGCGAACACTACGATGCCCGTGGTCCCGTGCATCAACGTGCGCATCGGTGAACACTTTTCCGTGCCGGTTACTGTTCGTTTCACGGCTCTTCTCCTCCCCTTGCCCTTACCACCCCTTCGGGACATATTGATCAGGCTCCATCATGACACATGCTCATGCCCCGTGTACTGTCACCGTCAACCGGCGTTCCTGGGGCGCATGGCGATGTTCCCAGAGCCAGACCCCCTGCCAGGTTCCAAGGGCCGCGCGTCCCCGACGGACCGGAATGGTGAGGCTGCAGGCGGTGAGGACGGCGCGCACGTGCGCCGGCATGTCGTCCGGCCCCTCGGCATCGTGCTCGAACAGTGCATCGCCATCCGGTACCAGTCTCGCCATGAAGCGGTCCAGGTCCCGGCATACGGACGGGTCCGCATTCTCGGAGACGATCAGGGATGCGCTGGTGTGGTGGAGGAACACATGGCACAGTCCGGTCGCCGTGCCGGATTGGTGCACCACCTCCACGACCCGGCGCGTGATCTCCGTAAAACCGCGCCCCGGGGTGGTCACCGTCAGTTCAGTCTGGTACATGATCTCGCCCTCCGCACCCGCGGGCGGGATGCGCCGTGCCCCCCTGCCCGTTGGCTACGAAGACGTACACTGCTCATTCCGGCGCACGTTGATACATTGACCATCATGCAGGAAACGTCTGGAGGCAGTGCCCGTCAGATTCCAGCACATTATCGGCCTTCCGCCGGAGAAATACGCCGGCGCTCCCCGCGAGCCGGAATAGCCTAGTCGTCCAGAGTGAAGCCCAACTTCAACGTGACCTGCCAGTGGGCAACCTTGCCTTCCTGCACCACGCCGCGGGTTTCCACGACTTCAAACCAGCGGATGTGATGCAGTGTCTTCGAGGCCCGCGTAATCGCGTTCTGCACTGCGTCCTCCACGCTGCTGGAGGAAGATCCCGTGAGTTCGACGACCTTGTACACGTGTTCGCTCATCTTCGTCCCCTCTCCCCATGCCCGGGCATCCCTTCCGGCACTTGGATTGACTGACGTTTCCCGGATACGGCGTCTGTGACTTGTCGCCGCTCCTGCAAGCATACTACGCGGGGAGGCCGTACCGTTCGACCCCGCGGTTCCAGCGGTGCGGCCGGAATGCATTACCAGGTACCGACAGGATGTGCGGCATGACTGCAGGAACTCCGTCACCGGACAATGGCATCGCTCGCAAACGGCTCCTGATCGTGGCCCACGCGCCCTCACCCAATACCCGCAAGCTGGCGGATGCAGTGCTGCGTGGGGCCCGTCACGAGGAGATCGAAAATGTCGACGCCGAGTGGATCCCCCCGCTGGACGCGGGCCCGGATGATGTGCTTCGGGCCGACGGCATCATCCTTGGTACAACGGAGAACCTGGGGTACATGAGCGGGGCCCTGAAGGATTTCTTCGACCGCAGTTATTATCAGGTGATCGACCACAAGCAGGGCATGCCCTGCGCCGTCTACATACGCGCACGGCTGGATGGCACCGGCACCCGACGCGCGCTGGAGGCCATACTTGCCGGCCTGCGATGGAAACAGGTTCAGGAGATCCTGCTATGTCACGGCGAATGGCAGGATGCCTTCGTCGACCAGTGCGAGGAGCTGGGCATGCACATGGCAGCCGGCCTGGATGCGGGCATATTCTGAGGCGTCCGCCTGGCCCGGGACACGACGCCCGACGATACCCGCCCAGCCTTCGTCGGGCGCACGATCGGCGCTGGCCCCCCTACGTCCGCTCGTAGGTACCCACCAGGCGGTTCATGCCGATCAGGTGCGGCTCTACCCGGGCCAGCAGCTCCCACATCGTCAGGCCCGGTTCAAGCTCCGGTTCCTTGTCCAGAGCCAGGACCCAGAAGAAGTAGTTGTGTACTCCATGGCCTTCCGGCGGCATGGGGCCACCGTAACCGGTCTCGCCGAAATCATTGGTGCCGGCAAGATAATCCCGGACTCCCTCGGGGACACCCGCCGCCGTAGCGGGGATACCGTACAGAACCCAGTGTACGAAGCCGTACGTCCCCTGCCCGGTTACCAGTGGCGCGTCCGGATCGTGGCAGACCAGCGCCAGGGAGCGCGTCCCCTCCGGTACGCCGTTCCATGACAGCGCGGGCGAGAGATCCTCGCCTTCCCTGCTGTTGCGTTTGGGAATTCTCTCCCCCTGGCCGAAGGCGGGACTGGTCAACTGCATCGCTGATAGTGCGAATCCCATAGCGGTTCCTCCTGCGTTGTCCGGAGTCATGGCATGACCCAAGCAGCATCCCGGCAATGGTACGACAAACTCGCGCGTGGATGTAAAATCCTTGAAGTTTCGTCGGGTTGCGAACATATGCGCACGCAACAGGCGTGACCCCGCCCCGAACGATCGCCACGCCAGACCCCGGGCGCACGGCCTGCCCGCTCGGGAATCGTCCTGCCGGGGCCAGGACATGATTGCGGAGGTCGGGTAACGCCGGTTCCGCTCGCGTCGCCGTCGCCAGGAGAACGAACAGGACAGGCCCGGAAGCACAGTCGCCCCGGTCTCCCGCAGGTTGCCGGAGACCGGGGCGACGACGGACTTGCTTCCGACTTTACTGGGGAGCGACCAGGTCCACGCCCCGTTCCTCGTAGTACCGCACTGCACCCGGGTGGGTCGGCATCGGCCAGTCGATGTACATCCGCTCCAGGCTCATCTCGTTGAGCACCGCCGCACCCTGGCGAAGTTTCGGCTTGTTCTCCGCCAGCGCCTTGGTGATGTTGTAGACCAGGTCATCGTCGACGCCCGCCCCGACCACCAGTACGTAGTCATAGGCAAGCAACGGCGTGGTATCCGACAGCCCTGCCAGACCGTCCCGCGGCTCCTGGTCGAACCGGTACCCCTTGGGGAAGGTTTCCGACATCGCTGTCAGGGCTTCGTCGGAGGTATCCAGGGGCAGCAGACGCAGCCCGCCAACGCTGGCATCCACCTCGGACACCTTGCCTGCACCCACGGCGTGGAAGAATGCGTCGGCCCGGCCCGCGGCGAAGTCGTCCCCACCACGATTGACGTTGGGCACCTGCACGGGCCGCACGTCGTCGGGCGTCAACCCGCCGTTCGCCAGCAGCGCATTCACCACATCGATCATTGCCCCCTGCGCCATGTAACCGTGGGTTACACGCCGCCCTTCCAGATCGGCCAGGGTGTGGATGTCGGAATCCTCGCGAACGAAGTAGCCGACCTTCACCGGGAACAACGTGGTCAGGATGCGCAGATCGTGCTGCGTTCTGCCGGTACCTTCGCCGTCGTAGATCCCCATTGCCTGGTTGATGGCAGCCAGGCCCAGTTCGGCATCGCCACTGTTGACCAGCGGCAGCAGCGCGCTTTCACCGGTATGCGGCTGCACCCGGGCACGGACGTCCAGCTCCTCGCTCAGGACACGGGCTATGCTCGAACCGACCAGATGGTTGAGCGAACCTTGCGTGGTGGTGGCCACCGTCAGGCTACCCCCGGCGAAGGCGGTGGTGCTGGCACCCAGCACCGCGGAACCAAGCAGCACCAGTCCTGCGGCGACCTTCATCCCCAGCTGACCCAGGGGCCTTCTGCGTGTCGTCATTCTTTTCACACTCTCTCTCCACTCGCTTACGATTTAATTATCCGGTCTTGCTGACGCCCCGACCAGGAGGAAGCGTGATTGCGGCATCACACCGGAGCGTGGCCGGAAGCGATGCCGGATCAGGCTCCCGGAATGGGAACGCGCCCGAAGCGACCAATCACCTTGCCTCCACCTCACCGGTACCGACTTCTGCGACGTTCTATAGCAAAAATCGATTTTTTGTGATTAAGTCGCTTATTACTATATCGTCGATTAAACGCGCGGAGTCAACACGCGCGATCAACGCCTGCCACCGACGGGGGCGCAGGAGTACTCAACGCGAGACAGAACAGGAACCGCTCATGACCCTGAATGAAATCCTCGCCCGCAAAACGGCTCTCGTTGTCATCGACATGCAGAACGACTATTGCCACCCGCAGGGTTCGTTCGGCAAGCGCGGAACGCAACTGGTCCCCGACGTCTCGGTCACGGTCAGGAACCTACAGCGGCTCGCGGCACGGGCACGGGAATCCGGGATCCCGGTCTTCTTTGTGCGCACTGAACACGGTCCCTGGTCCGATTCACCGTCCTGGCTGGGCCGATTGCGGGGCATCCCCGGGGTCGACGAGCTGCCAGTGTGCGCCGAGGCAAGCTGGGGAGCGGAATTCTTCGGCGTCCAGCCTCAGGCCGCCGACCGGGTCGTGCTGAAGCATCGCTACAGTGCGTTTGTGGATACGCCGCTGCACCTCTACCTGCGGGCCGCCGGGGTGGAGACCATCGTGGTCGGCGGTGTTGTCACCAATGTCTGCGTTGAATCCACCGTCCGTGACGCCTTCATGCGGGACTACCACGTGGTGACCGTGTCGGACTGCTGTTCGGCAACGTCCGGGGAGGAGCATGATGCGGCCCTGTTCAACCTGAACCGCTACTTCGGCATCGTCAGCAGCTGTGATGAGGTGCTTCCCCACCTGCGTAGGGCACCCGGGAAACGGCCGACCACCTCCGATGCCGGAGGGATCACGGGAACCTGAACCCTGACGGAGCGATCGGCTCCTCGTACCTCTACTGCCGGCACACCAACGGGAATCATGCAGGTGGGGCGCGGTATCGGAGATTGAGCGGTATCGGAGATTGACATGAGCAGCGGTGCCAGCAATCTGACCGAGGTCCATTCGGACCCTTCTCGTCCGGAGGGAAGCAGCCCTTCAGCCCGCCTGCGGGGCTACCTGATACAGGTGCTCGCCCTCGTCCTGGTCGCGGGGACACTCGCCTGGATTCTGGACATCCCCCGCGCCATCGGTTACTCCCCCTACACGGAACAGGTCCTGACGTTCGGTCTGGCGCTATCCCTGGCGCTGGTGTTCCTCATGTACGATTACCGCGGACGCATCCAGTCCAGCCTGGTGTGGTACGACTGCCTGCTTGCCCTCGCCGGCCTGAGCGCGGCGCTGTACCTCACCGTGCAGTACCCGGCGCTGGTCTACGAGCTGGTCTTCCTGCCGGTAGAGGGTGTTGTCATCGCATCGACGCTGATGGTGCTCACGCTGGAAGGTGTCCGTCGGGCTGCGGGTACGGCGCTTGCCATCATCATCGGGTTATTCATCCTGTACGGGCTCTACGGTTACCTGTTCCCACCGCCCTTCGACTCGGATCCGGTCTCCTTCCAGCGCCTGGCCGTCTACCTGGGCGTGGATACCAGTGCCTTGCTCGGCATCGCCCTGCAGGTGGCGGTGATCGTGATCATTCCGTTCATTCTGCTGGGACGCCTGCTGGCCGGGACCGGAGGCTCCGATTTCTTCACCGAGCTGGCCATGTCGATCATGGGGCGCTACCGGGGCGGTTCCGGCAAGATCGCCGTCGTGGGATCGACCATGCTCGGGTCGGTATCAGGCAGCGCCGTCGCAAACGTGGCCGGCACCGGTGTGGTTACCATCCCGCTGATGAAACGCTCGGGCTTTCCACCGCACCTCGCCGGCGGCATTGAGGCGGTGGCATCCACCGGCAGTCAGCTCATGCCGCCGGTCATCGGCGCAACGGCGTTCCTCATGGCGGAGTTTCTGCAGATCCCCTACAGCGAAGTGATGCTGGCAGCGCTGGTGCCCATCATCTTGTACTACGTGGCGTTGTTCATACAGGTGGACCTGCTTGCCGCGCGCATGGGCCTGACCCCCGTGCCACGGGAGGAGTTGCCGAAGTTCTGGCCCACGTTGCGGGCCGGATGGCACTTCCTGATGCCCTTCGTGGTGTTCCTCGTGCTCCTCCTCCACTTCAACAAGCAGCCGGAACTCTCGGCGCTCTGGGCGGTTGCGACCCTCCTGGTGCTGGTTATCGTCCGCGGTTACAAGGGTCGTCGACCGGACTTGCGTGCACTGAAGAATACCCTGGTGGACACCGGCAGGAGCGCCGTCGAGATCATCCTGATCTGCGCCGGGGCGGGCCTGGTCATCGGCGTGCTGAATCTCACCGGGATGGCCTTCGACATGGGCATGGCCATCCTCCGCTTCAGCGGCGAGAACCTGCTGCTCCTGCTCGGCATGGCCGCGGTTGCCAGCGTGATCCTGGGCATGGGCATGCCCACGGTGGGCGTCTACGTGCTGCTGGCGACGCTCATCGCCCCGGCAATGGTCGAGGCGGGTGTCACCGCCATGGCAGCGCACATGTTCGTGCTCTACTTCGGCATGCTGTCCATGGTCACGCCCCCCGTGGCGCTGGCGGCATTCGCAGCCGGCCACCTGGCCAACGCCGACCCGTGGAGAACGTCCCTGGCGGCTGTAAGGCTCGGGTGGACCGCTTACATCGTGCCCTTCCTGTTTGTCTTTTCCCCGGTACTGCTGATGGATGGGGGTCTCTACGAGTTTATCTGGGTATTCAGCGCAGCCATTCTCGGCGTGTGGCTGATATCGGCTGCACTGGCCGGCCAACTGTTCGGGCGCATCGGCGTCCTGTGCCGGGTTCCGCTGGGCATCGCCGGCATCATGATCCTGATACCCGGCAACGCGTTCGACGGCGCTCTGATCGTGGAACTGGGCGGCCTCGCTCTCGGTCTGGCGGCATTGGCGTATATCTGGTTGCATACCCGTCGCAAGGCCATAACGCCCGGAGAAGCGGGCGTACCCTGACAGGGACGCCTGCACGTGTTCACCGGGAAAGAATCGCTTTTGCCGGGCCCTCGGTCCGAACCGGCATTCCCTCACGCGGACAACCTTCCACTCATCCGGACATGGAGCACCGCCCGGCAGTTGCCTGTCTACACTTGTACGAGTCGGAGATATCTCACTGCGCCCATGACAGGTGCTGAAGTGGACTCCGTTGTCTACATCGTGGATGACAGCCGCGAGGTCCGCGACTCCCTGGTCGTGCTGTTTGCAACGCATGGCATTCGCAGCCATGCCTTTTCGAGCGCTGACGAGTTCCTCGGGGAATGTTCGCCCGCGGTGCGTGGTTGCACGATTGTCGACATACGCATGCCCGAAGTCAGCGGCTTCATCCTGCATCAACGGATGCGCGAACAGGGATATACACTGCCTGTCATCATGGTTTCCGGTCATGGTGACGTGGAAATGGCAGTCCGGGCACTCAAGGCCGGTGCCCTGGACTTCATCCAGAAGCCCTACCGATCAAGGGACATGATCCGGGCCGTACGTCACGCTCTCGAAGTGGATGCGCGAGACCATGTCAGGCGTCTCCAGGAGGAAACGGTTCTCGCGCGACTGGCACTGTTGAATGACCGGGAACGTCGGATTCTGAGATTGATCAGCGAAGGCCTGTACAACAAGGTCATTGCCGACCGGCTCGGCCTGAGCATCTCCACCGTGGAAGCGAATCGCAAGCAGATCGTTCGAAAGCTGCGGGCCGGCAGCCTGTACGATCTGATTCGTATGGATGACCTCGATCGAACCCGCCACCGGCCACGTGAATAGCCCAGTGCTTGCCACTCACATGGCCAGGGGCGATTCTCCGTCAGCCAGCCTGGCTTGCATCAGTGAACGGCTGTTCGGATTCCCGGACGGGTGACCGGTTCACCTTGCGGGACGCGGTGCCTTCCCGGTTCGGCTCGGGATCCTGCGTTCCCTCCGAACGCGCCTCTTCGGGTAC
>SLLM01000095.1 GCA_007134055.1 Ectothiorhodospiraceae bacterium
GACCCCTTCGTGGCTCCCGCGTTCGCCATGAATGCGGTGGATACCGGTCGTGTCTACCGGGCGCGGACGGAGCGACGGCGGCTGTTCGCAACGGTGCGGGACCGTATCTGCCGCGACAGCATGAGTGGGATGCCCCACCCTCTTGCGGTTACGGTGTCCCTGGACGGGGAGGTATTCCGCGGTTGCGGCGGTGAACCGGTCAGCCTGCTGCGTGACGTTGACTGGGAGGTCGCGCGTCTCGATGGGGTGGCGCTGCAGGCGGAAGCGCGAATGATACTGCGCTTCGGGCAGGATCGCCGCCTTTCCGGTGTCACACCGTGCAGCCGGTTCGACGGCCGCTATCGCGTGACAGGGGAGAGCCTGGAGCTTGGGGAAATCGATACGGGAGGACGGACCTGCCCCCCGGAACGTGCAATGGAAGAGCAGTTGTTGCTGGAGCTGCTGAGCAGAACCAGGGGGTTCGGGATCGAGCCGGACGGTGGACTGCGCCTGCGCACAGTCGAGGGCCGGACGCTGTTGGCACGTCCCGGGGGCAAGGAGTCGCGATGAGGTCGTTGCGGGTGAAGGTCCGGCCGAATGCCCGGGAACAGCGTCTGGAACCGGACGCGGAGGGGGGCTGGGTCGCCCGGGTGAAGGCGCCCCCGGTGGGTGGCAGGGCCAACGCCGAGCTGGTGAAGCTGATCGCCCGGGAGTTCGGATTGCGCCCCCGGCAGGTACGTATCCGGCACGGCGGGTCGGGGAGGACGAAGCTCGTCGACATCGACGACTGAACCGCAGCGGCACGGGTCGCTTTGCGGGTTGTGGCGCGAATGCGGGCACACGGCGGGCGCGTGCCCTTGTCGCTGTCCGCGGAATCGCATTGCTGCGGGACGACAGCCCGCAACCGGAATGGCCGGGCTGTTGCGAGGGATCTTGCCGGGCGGATCAGGGCAGGCGGAGCTCGAGGCTCAGCATGCCGGCGTCGAAGTCGTTGCGGTTCTGGTACTCGGCCCGCACCCGCAGCAACGGGAATACGCCGACACTGGCACCCAGGGCGAACATGCCCCCCTCGCTGTCACCCCATTCGTAGCCGGCGCGGCCATGGAAGTTGATCAGGGGCAGGGTCGTGATGGTGCCCTGCAATCCGGCATCGCGGTTGTTGTAGCGCTCGCTGCCGTCGTCACCCTCGAAAGTGCCGGTCCGGGTGTAACCGCCCTCGAGCCCGAGCCGGAAAAGCGCCGGAATCCGGATGAAGTCGTAGCCGGCGTAGAGCCGATAGCCGAACCGGGAATCATTTCTTTCGTCGTCGAAATCCGTGTAGATGCCCCCGGCTCCTGCATAGAGGCCGCTGGCAGGAGCTGTTGCCGGCAGGGCGAACGGGAGTATGCAGCACAGAGCAGTCAGGAGGACGGACAGCGGTTTGCGTCGGATCATGGGAACTCCCGGTTGGTTCGGCCGATCACCACATGTTGCACCACTGGCATGCCGGTGAACACCTCCGTCGCGTCTCCACGACAGGGCGACAGAGCCGTTCATGTGCTCCCCGGGGGGTGTCCCCGGGGAACGCGGAGTCGGACTCAGCCGCCCGAGACGTAAACGCTGCACCAGCCATCGGCATTGACCAGCACGTTTTGAAAATCAGGGTGGTGACAGCCGCCCCAGCCGTTACGCTCCTCGCCGGCCCAGAACGCGCAGTTCTCGCAGATCTGGCCTTCCTCGTAGGCGTCGTGGTCGGCGTCCGCCGCGTCATTGACGTAATGGTGGGCATGGCCGTCCTCGGCTTCCGGCAGGTCCGCCCAGGCCTTGCGCCGGGGATGGAGAATCAGCCCGGCAACCGGAATGGTCGCGACGGTGATGGCCGCGCGGCGCAGCAGCTTGCGACGAGTCGGATCCGTGTCATCGGTCATGTCGGTATCTCCCCAGTCGGGTGCGTTGATGCGTGTCACCGGCGTGGCATGCCAGTGCATGGACTACTGTAGCTGATACCGGGGCTGTGAGGTGGATCGTTTCAACGGTTTCCGGAGCAAACTCCGGCCACCGCCGCTGCGAGGCGCTCGAAATGCTGCCGGTAGCCGGCATGGAAGCGTCTTGGCTGACCAGCCAGCAGGACCCGGGAACTTCCTGTTCCCAGGGGCTCGATCCAGCACCACGCCCGGCGGTAGTGGACGTAGAACATGAGGACCAGCCCTGCCACCAGCAGCAGGAAACCGGCATAGACGATCGGCTGCCCGGGGCGGCGGGTGATCTCAAGCCCCGTCGCCTGCCGCTGATCGAAGTCCCGCAACTGCAGGAATACCGGTGCTCCATAGCTCCGCAACGCGGGGATGGAGGTGACTGTATGCTGCAGGAAAGCGTAATCCTCCTCCGCAAGTGGCCGGTCCGGATCGTCGCCACTGGCCGCCAGTGCGCGCCGGTAGACATCCTCCAGTGTTTCCCGCAGCAGTTCCCGGGGAACATGTGTCAGCGTATCCGCTGCCGACCCGGATCCCTCAAGCAGTTGCTCCACCGCGGGCAGCCCGCCGCGGCGCAGTTCCCGGATCAGGATCGGTACGCTTGCCTGCAGCTGTGCGCGCAGGGCCGGGTGCTCCTCCAGCTGCAGATCTGCCATGACGCGGCGTACGGCGCGCTCTCCCGCATCCATCAGCGCTTCGCCGCGCAGGAGGGCGACGAGGGCGGCAAAGCGCGCGGGGCTGTCATGCTGATCGACGGGCACGTGCAGGTAGCGGAATTCCTCACTGCCCGGGCTCCGGATCCCGCTCAGGAGGTAGCGGCCGCCGTCCAGTTCGATCGGCCGCGCGGTGTTCTCGTACTCCAGCATACTGCCATCCGGGCCGCGGACGACATAGCGGAAGCTGGGGCCGATGTCCCGGGACATCGGCTGATTGCCCACATGGCTGCCGTCGCGCCGCACGTTGTGGCGCTCGAAGTGGGTGAATTCGAGCTGGTAACGCGTGTTGTCGGTGACCACTTCGCGGCGCTGGAAAACCGCCGTGTGCATGTGCTCCGGGGCGAATCCGTCGCCCGCCAGCGGCCACGCGGTGATGTCGAGGCGCGAGCCCCCGTCACTGAAACTCGACTGGTAGATGGTGTAGCCGTTGTGCCGCAGTGGTTCGTTCACCCGGATGGTGTGGCGGACGGGCCGTTCCCCATTCGCGTCGCGGATCAGCAGATCGCTCTCATAGGAGCGGGGTTGTCCGTCGGCGTAGCGCAGGATCCGGAACGCCTCCACCCGGATCTCGAACGGCAGCTGTCGGACGACGTAGCCCTCCCCCAGGGGCAGCAGAACGGCATTGGCCCGGCCCTCCTCCGGAATGGTGACCGACCCCCGGAATGCACCGGGCCCGCCCGGCAACCGGCTCCGTGCGACAGTCTCCGACAACGGCACATTGCGTGTTTCCGGCACCAGGTGACCGGTCCAGGCGCGGAGCTTGAGATTCAGATTGCTGTCCAGCACGCCACCGGCGCAGATCACGACCACTGCCAGGTGGGTGAAAACGTAGCCGAGCCGGTTGCCGCGTCCGGCGAGCCCGGCCAGCAGCACTGCCTCGCCCCGGCGCTTGGGGCGTACCCGGTAGCCCGCCCGCAGCAGGATCGGCTGCACCGTCGCCGACATCTCGGCGACGGAACCCGACGCAGTCCACTCCCGGTGGTGATCCAGCGCCCGCAGTGAGCGTGCCTGGTGGAGTGCACCGAAATGACTCATCTCCCGCAGGATCGTGGGTGTGTGCCGGTACAGGCAGACGGTGGTGGAGGTGACCAGGAACGCAACCAGGAACAGGAACCAGCCGGCGGAATAGACATCGTAGAGTCCGAGGGAGCGGAATATCCCGAACCAGAAGGGACCGAACTGCACCAGGTAGTCCGGATGGGGCTGGTTCTGCTGCAGTACGGTACCGATGATCGATGCCAGGCCCACGGCAAGCAGCAGTATGATGGCCAGGTTCATGGAGCCCAGGAAGCGCACCACGACCCTGGCGTTCCCGGTTCCGACCGCGCCCCCGGTCCGGCTCCCGGTTGCCGGTATGCTCACGCCCCGGTGCTCCCGTGGATTTGGTGGCCACCACCTGACGGGACGTGTGCCATGTGTGCCAGCGGCGCTGCCATCGTCCATAGCGCGAAGACCAGCATGAGTGCGCCGAGGAATCGCCGCGGGCCGGTCGCGTTCCGCCAGCGGTTCAGGGTCTGTCCGAGGACGGCTACCCCGGTCATCGCCGGCAGTGTACCCAGGCCGAAGGCCAGCATGATGCCGCCACCGACCACGGCATCCCCGGAGAGGGCAGCGGCCAGCAGCACCGTGTATACCAGGCCGCAGGGCAGCCAGCCCCACAATGCCCCCAGTGCGAGGGCGCCGCCGGCGGTACGCACGGGGAGCAGGCGGCGTGCATGCGGGGCAACGAAGCGCCAGAGCCGGGCGCCGATGATTTCAATGCGGCGCAGGCCGCTCCAGTCCACCAGCAGATGTGCGGCCACTGCCAGCAGTACGAGGCCCGTGGTAACGCGCAGTATCGCGGCCCACTCCGGGCGGGAGATACCGATGCCCAGCAGGCCAACCAACAGCGCGACGCCCGCACCCATCGCAGTGTAGCTGCCGACTCTTCCCACGTTGTAGCACAGCGCGAGCAGCCACCGCTGTCCGGCGGCCCCGTTCGCCGTCGCTACCCCCAGGCTGCCTGCAATGCCGCCGCACATGCCCAGGCAGTGAGGGCTGCCGGCAAGGCCGATGGCCAGCGCCGCCAGCAGGGTCAGCTCCGCGGTCATTCCGGCGGGCGCTCCTCGTTCTGGCCCTGGCCGGATCCGTGATCGCCGGGCTTCGTGTCGTCGTCCTCCAGGATGGAGTAGGCGGGGGAGTCCAGATCGTCGTACTGGCCGCTGCGCACAGCCCAGAAGAATGCCCACACGGCGACTGCCAGCAGAAGCAGACTGATCGGGATGGAGACGAAGATGATGTTCATGCGCTCGAGCCTCCCTGCAGCCGCCGTGCCGGCGCGGTCAGCGGCGGTGTCTGCGGCCGTGTCATGCCTCGGGGCGGCGGTCGCTGCAGGCGCCGGGCATTGAGCACCACGACCAGAGAACTGAGGGTCATGCCGATTGCCGCCAGCCATGGTGGTACCAGGCCCAGAGCTGCCAGTGGCAGCATGCTGGCGTTGTAGCACGCGGATAGCGCCAGGTTCTGCCGGATGATTGAAAGGGTGCGCTGCGCGGTACCCAGGCTACCGGCCAGCCTGCCGAGGCCTCCGCCCAGCAGTATCATGGCAGCACTGGTCTGGGCCAGGGCCGTGCCCTCGGTGAGGGCGGCGGAGACGTCGGCACCTGCCAGTACCGGCGCATCATTGATACCGTCACCCACCATCAGCACCACTCCCCCGCGTTGTTGCAGGGTCCTCAATCGCACCAGCTTGTCCTCGGGCGACATCCGCGCCCGCCACGTCTCGATCCCGGTCGCCGCGGCGACCTCCGCCACCGGCCCAGGTGCGTCGCCGCTCGCGATCTCCACGGCGATGCCGCGGGCGGTCATCGCGTCGATGCAGTGCCGCGCTTCCGGGCGCAGCCGGTCAGTCAGACGGAAGGCCGCCAGGGCCTGCCGGTCATCCGCCAGCAGCACCCAGGCACCGTCGTTGAAGCCGGGGTCGGGAGCGTTTCCCGAGGGCGCGCTGGCCCAGTCCGGCCGGCCGATGCGGTAGCGGCGTCCGCCCACCATGCCCTCGATCCCCGCGCCGCGTACCACGCTGGCGTGGGTTGCGGCTTCGATCCGGCCGGTCGGCCGGAACGCACGGGCGATCGGGTGCTCCGAGTGGTGCTCCAGCGCCGCGGCGATCTGATTGGCAAGGGCGGGTTCGGCAGCGCTCAGCATCCGCGTTTCCGCTACGCTGAGACGTCCCTCGGTCAGCGTGCCGGTCTTGTCGAGTACCGCGTGAGTAACCCGGGCCAGCGTCTCCACGGCATCGGCCCGGGTGACCAGCAGTCCGTCTCCGGCGAGCCGGTTGGTCCCGGCTGCGAGTGCGGTTGGTGTCGCCAGGGACAGGGCGCATGGACACGTGGCCACCAGCATCGCCAGGGTCACCGGAAAGGCCATGCTGGGGTCCACCTGCCACCAGATCGCGAACACCGCCGCTGCCGCTACGAGAACCACAGAGACGAACCAGCGGCCGACGGTATCGGCCAGCCGCGCCAGGCCCGGGCGCTCCGACTGGGCCCGCCGCAGGAGACGGCCGATATGGGAGACCATCGTGTCCTGGCCCACCTGCCGGATCCGCACTTCCAGCGGGTGATCCAGGTTGACACTGCCGCCGATGACACGGCTGCCCGCGCTGCGCTTCTGCGGGTCGGATTCGCCGGTGAGCATGGATTCGTCGACGCTGCTATTGCCCTGCAGGACCTCCCCGTCCGCGGGGATCGTGGCCCCGGGATGAACCAGCACCCGGTCGTCCACCCGCAGATCACGGGAGGGAACTTCCTCCTGGGCGTCGTCGCTCCCCAGCCGGATGGCGGTGACCGGAACCAGTCGGGAGAGTGCGTCGGTGGTGGCATTGGCCCGATGCCGGGCCGCCATTTCCACGTAGCGGGCAACCAGCAGGAAAAAGGTGAACATGCTGATGGAGTCGAAATACACTTCGGGCCCGCCGAAGAAGGTGACCCAGACGCTGGCGCCGTATCCCGTCCCGATTGCGAGCCCCACGGGCACGTCCATCCCCGGTCTGCCGTTGCGCAGGTCCCGGAAGGCGCCGAGGAAAATCGGCAGGCCGGCATAGAGCACCACCGGCGTCGCCACCAGCAGGCTGACCAGGCGCAGAAACTGCTCGTGGTGCGCCTCCATCCCGTAGTACTGGCCGGAGTACAGGGCGACGGCGAACATCATTGCCTGCATCATTCCCAGGCCGGCGACGATGAGCCGCCGCATGGCGCCGCGGCGTTCGCGCATGGCGCGCGAGTCGGCCACCTCCGGCAAGACCGGATGGGGCGTGTAGCCGAGCCGTCCCATATGCGCCATAAGGCTGCTGAGCCGGATCCGGTCGGGGGACCAGCGGAGCAGGGCCCTTCCGGTGGCGGGGTTGACCCGAACGCTTTCCACGCCGTCGACCTTCCCCAGGCCGCGTTCGATCAGCCAGCCGCACGCGGCGCAGTAGAGCCCCTCGACCAGCAGGCTGGTCTCGCAATCGCCGTCTGCACTGCGGTAGACGAAATCGCGCTGTACCCGGGGTTCATCGTAGGCCGCGTAGCGGTTCGGGTCGGCCGCGGCGGGGTCTTCGGGGCGGCCGGCCGGCTGCGGACGGTAGACGTAGAAGGAATCCAGGCCCGCTCCGACGATGGTGCTTGCCACGGCATGACAGCCGAGACAGCAGACCGGGTGTTCGGTTCCCCGTACCGTTAGCGCGAGGTCGACGCCCGGTGGAATCGCTTCCCCGCAGTGGAAGCATTCCGTGGCGGAGCTCATCGTCCGCTCCGGCGGTCTGCCGCCAGGCCGACTTCGGATTCGTCGGCGGCCAGTTCCTTCCGCAGCAGCCAGTGGTCATCCCCGGGTGCCAGGCGCAGGTAGTGACGGCCGTCCACCGCACGCCTCGCGTTCGCCCGGTAGAGGCCGGTTCCGTCGCGTACCAGCTCCAGCTCCACATCGCGTTCCGCATGAGTTGGGTGGGAGAGGAACAGGTTCAGGTATTGCGGCATCTCGTCCAGATCGTGCAGGTGAACCGTGATCTGGCCCGTTTCCCGGTCCAGTACCAGGGTGCCGCCCACGCCGAGCGTTTCCGCTGCCCGTTCCCGCTCGTCGCTGCGGTGCAGGGCCCTGCCTGCCTGCGAATAGTTGTCCACGACCAGGCTGTCGCCCTGGGTTACAGCGATGCCGAGCAGGCTGAATCCCACGACGACGGAGGCCATTGGCGGTGCAAGGACGAACCAGAGCCAGAATTGCCGGTACCAGGGTTTCTGCGGGGGGGCTTCGTGCATGGCGGCGGTC
>SLLM01000377.1 GCA_007134055.1 Ectothiorhodospiraceae bacterium
CGACTGGTTACCCTGCTGGAAGACGCGGTGGTGGGCCTGCTTGCCGAGTATGGCATCCAGGGCAGCGCCCGGGACGATGCGCCCGGCGTCTACGTGGACGGAGCCAAGATCGCTGCTCTGGGCCTGCGTGTCCGCCGCGCCGGCAGTTACCACGGCCTGGCGCTGAACGTCGACATGGACCTGGCGCCCTTCCAGCGCATCAACCCCTGCGGGCACCCCGGAATGGCCGTGACGCAGCTCGCGGAGCTGGGTGGCCCCCGGGATCTGCCCACGGTCGCCGGCCACCTCCTGGCCCATCTCCTGACCCGTCTGGAGCAAGTCCGGTCACCGGCCAACTGACTGTTCGGGAAGCATCGTCATGTGGTGGTCATTCCTCACCCGCCTGATCCTGCCGCCAGGGGGCCCGCTGTTGCTGGGTTTCCTGGGCATGCTGTTCTGGCGTCGCCGCGGCGGCAGGCTACTGGTCGCGGTCGCCCTGGTCAGCCTCTATGCCGCCAGCACGCCATTGCTGAGCATGGCCCTGGTGGCACCGCTTGAGCGCCTGCCGGCACTCCCCCCGGAGATGACGGCTCCACCGCAAGCCGATGTGATCGTCGTGCTTGCCGGCGGCCGCGCCCACCAGCCTCCGGAGTACGGCGGCGATACCGTGAGCCTGTGGACCCTGGAGCGGATCCGCTACGGCGCCCGCCTGCAGCGGCAACTGGAACTGCCGTTACTGGTCAGCGGCGGCGATCCGGCAGGCCGGGGTATCGCCGAGGCGGAACTCATGGCCGAGGTGCTGGAACAGGAGTTCGGGGCCCCGGTACGGTGGGTGGAATCCCGGAGCCGCAACACGCAGGAGAACGCCTACTACACTGCCGACATCCTGGCCGAGCACGGACTCGAACGCATCGTCCTGGTAAGCCGCGCCCTGCATCTGCCGCGCTCGATCGAGGCGTTCCGGCGCGCCGGCGTCAGCGAGGTAACGCCGGCACCCACCGGCTACTTCCGCCGGCCGGCCGACGACCCCCGCCTGCGGTTCTCGGACCTCCTGCCGGACCGCCGTTCGCTGACACGCACCTCCATGGCGCTGCACGAATACATCGGCACCCTCTGGTACCGCATCATCTACTGACCCGGGCTGACGCCGGCGCACAAGGATTGGCTGCGCCTCACGATGCCCCGGTGCGCAGCTCCATGCGTTCCATCAGGTAGCAGAGACAATCCTGGCGGATGGCGCGTTCATCCAGTGTCAGCATGCTGGGCATCAACCGGCAGCGGGTCAGCACCTGCCCGCCATCGACCAGAAAGTATTGCTCCGCCAGGTCGCGGCCCTGTTCGTCCTCCACCAACAGAGGTACGGCACGGCCACTGTAGTGGGCAAAGGAGGTACCGGCAGGAAGCTCGCGGAAGTTGAAGCGGTCCAGGTCTCCCTGCAGAGCCAGTCCGTCGCCATCGGCACCCCGGCCCAGCGGCTGGGTTTCCGGTACCCGCACCCGGGCAACGGTGTGGAACAGGCCGAAGCGGTCGCCGGGCACGCGATTCGGGAGCGAACTCAGCCTCAGGACAGCGTCCAGGAACTCGGCCGCGTGGGCCGCGCCGTGAGGATCCCCCGGCCGTCCACATTCCACGGTTACC
Source organism: Ectothiorhodospiraceae bacterium (assembly GCA_007134055.1). Lineage (GTDB taxonomy): Bacteria > Pseudomonadota > Gammaproteobacteria > Nitrococcales > Aquisalimonadaceae > Natronocella. Next base: position 1,618 of record SLLM01000377.1, read on the forward strand.
GCCGGTGCCAGCTCGCAGAACGCCAGCGACTGGACACCGCGGGGACGGGTAAAATAGACCACAGTGCGGCTGAACAGCGACGCCAGGCCGAGGTATTCCGGTTCCAGACGATTGATGCAGCCGTAGTGGGGATTGAGGCCGGTGTTGTTGTGGATGTCGATACTGGCGAAAAGCCCCCGGTCGCGCATCCGTTGCCAGACGTCCGCGACCAGCCGCGCCTCCGGCGCCTCGGGGTCGTCCCCCCCGGGCCAGATCCGGTTGAAGTCGGGCTGACCATCCAGACGACGGACTCCCGCCGCGGCGGCGCGTGTATTGCCGATGAAAAGGCAGAGCTCGCGGGGCAGCTGGCGGCCCTGATACCTGCGCAGTACCTGCTGCACGGCCTCCACCCCCGTCACCTCGTTGCCGTGCAGCAGAACGGAGACGAACAGCGCCGGACGCCGTCGTCCGGGCAGCTCCAGCAGGGTGGGTCCGCCCAGCAGGGCGTGAAAATCGCGGGCCGCCACATCCAGGAATCCGGCGGGGACTTCCCGATGGATCTGCAGGCCGGCAAACTCGCTTGTCATGCACGCACTCTCCGAAATAACCGTTGGAATGCCCGACTCGTGCCGTACCTGCGGCGCACGGAAGACTCACGGTGGCCACTCGTGAACCGGCCGGCCGCCCGCCTGATGGCCAAGGTAGGCAGAAACCAGGCCTGCCAGGTCACGACCGTGCCGCTCCGCCCAGCCCAGCTGCCAGGCGGCGCCGGTGCGGCCACTGGCAACACGGGCCCGGACGATCTCGAGGTAGGGGCGAAAGGCTTCCGGGGCCAGGCCCAGCCGCTGCAGTGCCGCGTCCGCCTTCGGAATCAGGCTCTGCAGGAGCAACTCCCGCAGGACCACCCGAGCGCCGTTGAGCCAGCGAAGCTCCGCATCCAGGCCGTAACGGGCCGCAGCGTAGAAATTCCCGGCGGCTGCCGCAAACGGAATCTCCTTCTCCAGGGGTCTGTCGCGATCCACACAGGCCTGCAGAGCTCCATAGAAGAATACGGCATTGGCCACCACGTCAACGACCGTCGGGCCCGCCGCCATGACCCGGTGTTCCAGCCGCAGATGGCAGCGGCCGTCGCCATCGAATCCCACCAGGGGCCGATTCCAGCGCCAGATGGTGCCGTTGTGCAGGGACAGATGGGCGAGCCGTTCCGGTGGCGTGTCGCTGCACTGAGGCAGGAGGACCGGATACTGTTCCTGGTTCTCGACGAACAGCTGAAGCAGTGCATCGCCGTGGACAAAGCCGGTACCGAATGTCACCCGGCCCGGCGCCCCGACCCCATGGGCGCCGTCCACCGGATCCACGGCGACCGCCTGCTCGAACAGGGGAATGCGGGTCTCCTGCCATAGGGCGCGCCCGAACAGGAACGGCGAATTCGCGGCGAGTGCCACGGTCGCGGCGGACAACAGCATGGCGGCATTGAAATAGCGTCCGGCCCGGGAAGGCGGCAGTTGCAGATGGAGCTGCAGGGACGTAGCGGCGGCCTCCAGCATGACGTCGCGGCGATCCTGGCTGATGGCCTCCCGCGACCCGCTGATCTCGACGTGCAGCGGACGGCGATTGCGCAGCGCCAGGACCTCGGCGTTGAGGGCCCGGTAGCGCGGCAGGGGCGACATGGCGTCGATCCCGAGATCCTCCACACGGACCGTCGGCGGGATGCCGATCATCAGGGGACGCAGGCCGAGTTCCCCCGCCGCTGTCTCGCAACGCCGCCACAGACTCCCGAGTTCCCGATGCGTGCATCGGAACGCATCATCCACCAGTCTGTGCGGGTGGCCGTTGAGTTCCACGTTGTAGCGGGCGAGTTCAGGGACTACATGGGGATGGGACAGCCGTTCCAGGAAGGGGCCATTCTCCGGCGCCGGCCGGCCTGCGGCGTCCACCAGCCAGGCTTCCAGTTCATAGCCCATGCGCAGCGGACGCTCCGCCAGCATGCCGGTCCGGTACCACTGCTGCAGAAGCTCCGTTTCCTGCCGCAAGCAACCGGAGAAACGATGGAAATCGGCACTGCCAAAGCGCTCGCCCGCAATCTCGTGGCCCATTCCCTTCCCCGTCAGCGGCAGTAGGCGGCGGCAGCCAGGCGCTGGTCCAGGGCCCGCAGCCGCTCCGGCGTTCCCAGGTCTTCCCATGCGCCTTCGTGATGGCGTCCGCTGAGCCGTCCCGCGGCCGCAGCGCGATGCAGTAACGGTGCGAGCGGGAAGGTACCCGGCGCGAGTTCCCGGAAAAGCTCCGGACTATAGGTGCCGATACCGCTGTACGTCAGCCTGCGGCTGCCCGTCGCGCCGACCCGCCCCTCGGCATGCAGGGCGAAATCGCCCCCGGGGTTGTGGACCGGGTTGTCCACCAGTACCAGATGGGCCAGATCTCCCGGTGGCAGCGCCAGGGTTTGATAGGGGAAATCCGTCCAGATATCCCCGTTGATGACCAGGAAGGGGGCATCCCCCAGTAGCGGCAGGGCGCGATGGATGCCGCCCCCCGTCTCCAGCGCCTGCCCCCCTTCCGGGGAATAGTGAATCCGTACGCCGAACAGGCTCCCGTCGCCCAGCAGTGCCGGAATCTGTTCCCCGAGCCAGGCATGGTTGATGATGATGTCACGAACACCGGCAGCCGCCAGCGCCTCCAGGTGCCAGACCAGCAGCGGCTTGCCTCCGACCGGGAGCAAGGGTTTGGGCCTGTGGTCCGTCAGCGGTCGCATGCGCTTGCCGCGCCCCGCCGCGAGTATCATGGCCTTCAAGGTTGCTCGCCTCCCACACCGCAGTGGCTCAGGACCGGCGCCAGCAGCCGCGCCAGCTCCGGCTCGCGGGAGGCGGACCACTGCAGGTAGCGGAAGAACCTCGGCGCATCCTCCAGGTAGCGTGGCTTGCCGTCGCGATAGCGGATGCGGGCGAATATGCCCAGCACCTTGAGGTGCCGCTGCACCGCCATCCAGCTGCACTGGGAGAGGAACTGCCGTGGTTCATCAGGCACCGGCAGACCGGCGACGCCGGCCCGTTGCCGGTAGTCCTCCAGCCACGCTTCGACCCGCTGTGCAGGCCAGCTGATGAAGGCATCCATGAACAGGCACACCGGGTCGTAGCTGATCGGCCCCGACACTGCGTCCTGGAAATCCAGCACGCCGGGCATGGGATTGCTGATCATCAGGTTGCGCGGCATGAAATCCCGGTGCACCCAGACCCGCGGCTGCTCGAGAACCCTGTGGATGAGACCGTTGAATAGCGCCTCGAGGCGCTTCCGCCCGGCAGCATCGGGCGGCTTCCCCAGGTGATGGGTGAGGTACCAGTCGGGAAAGAGCTCCAGTTCCCGGCGCAGCAGGGCTTCATCGTAGGGCGGCAGGACTCCGGGACGGCTCGCGGCCTGCATGCGCACCAGTGCATCCACGGCAAGCGAATACAGGGTGTCCGCATTGGCCTCGGCGAGAACATCGAGGTAGGTGTGCCGGCCCAGATCCGAAAGCAGCAGGAAACCGCGCACGGGATCGGCGGCGTGGATGTCGGGCACATGCAGGCCGGCCTCGTGCAGCAGGCCGGCGACCCGCATGAACGGGGCCACGTTCTCCAGCGGTGGCGGTGCGTCCATCACCACCAGAGATGTGCCCCCGTGCCGCAAGCGGAAGTAGCGGCGGAAACTGGCATCGGAGGAAACGCTCTGCAGATGGGCCACCGGGACACCGAGGATGTCCTCGAGCCAGCACCGCAACGCGGTCTCCCGGTCTCCCCCGGGGCTCGCTTCCGGCGACGGGGAATGATTCAATGACGGCCTCCACTGTCAATCAGCCTCAGCGCAGTCTACCGCGCTGTCGGGCCATGTACACAGGAAGGACAGGAATCCCGTGTCCCCACCGGAACGCCGTCCCGCGGCACCATGGCTGGCGGTTCTGGGCCTGGCCGCCGGCATCGCGGCTACCCATGCCACCGCCGCCGAACCGCCGTCGCGTACCCAGTGGCCGGCAACACCCGATCCGGGGGGCCAGTGGGACGCCTGCCTGGATCTGCCGGCGATGCCGACCCGGACCGGCGACGGCCGCGCGCGACGCGATCCCGACCTCGCCACGCACATCGAGTCCGACCGTATGCGCTACCAGCGCGGGACCGGCACGTACGCCTTCGACGGGAATGTCACCGTCGAGCGGGCGGACCAGTGGCTGCGCGCCGACGAGCTGTTGTACCGGCAGATGGAAGAGCGCATCGATGCGCGGGGTGAGCTGCTCTACGGCGAGCGGGGGCTGAGGCTGTTCGCGGACCAGGGCTATCTGGAGCTGGGGCGGGACCGGGGGGAGCTGGACGGGGCCCGCTACCTGGTCCCGGAAACCCTCGCACAGGGGGAAAGCGACAAGATCGAACTGCGGGACGCGGACGTGGTGCGACTGTCGCGCGCCACCTACTCCACCTGCGAGCCGGGGAACGAACTCTGGCAGCTGCGGGTCAGCCGACTGCGGCTGAATCGGGAGACGGGTGTCGGCGAGGCCTGGGATGCCCGCATGGCCATCGCCGGTACGCCGGTGGCCTACATTCCGTACATGAACTTTCCCATTGACGATCGCCGCAAGAGCGGGCTCCTGCCGCCGACCTTCCGCCAGTCGGAACGTACCGGGACGGATTTCACGCAGCCCTATTACTGGAACATCGCCCCCAACTACGACGCCACCATCAGCCCGCGCTACATGAGCCAGCGCGGCTCCATGGTGCACGGGGAGTTCCGCTACCTGCAGCAACGCCATTCCGGCGAATTCCAGGGCGCGTATCTTCCGGACGACGATCAGCTCGGGGAGGATCGCTGGGCGCTCTCGATCGACCAACGGGCCCGCATCGCCCGGGGCGTGAGCGCTAGCCTGGACTTCAACCGGGTCAGCGACGAGGACTACTTCCGCGACTTCGGCAGTACCTTCGACCAGTCCAGCGTCTCCCACCTCCGCAGCCGGGGTCAGGTGCGCCATCGACGGGGGGACTGGGATACCCGGGCACGGGCGGACTGGTACCAGACGCTGTCCCCCACCATTGCACCCCGCAATCGCCCCTACGAGCGCCTCCCCCAGGTGCGCATGCGGTACACGCCATGGCGCGCGGACGTCGGCCCGGTAGCCCTGGACTATCGGCTGGATGCCGAGGCGGTGCGCTTCGACCATCCGGAACCCGACCTGCGGGACACCGGCACCCGACTCGATCTCACGCCCCGCCTGAGCGTGCCCTACGAACGGCAGGCCGGCTTCGTGCGCCCCACCCTGGCGCTCCGGCATACCCAGTACGACCTGGACCGGGTGGAAAGCGAGGGCGACGAGACATTCAGCCGCACCACTCCCATCACCAGCCTGGACACCGGCATCTACCTGGAACGGCATTTCCAGGCCTTCGACCGGTCGCTGCGGCAGACCCTGGAACCCAGGGCCTACTACCTGCACGTCCCGTACCGCGACCAGGACGACATCCCGCGCTTCGACACCAGCCGGGCACAACCGACCCTGTTCCAGTTCTTTTCCGAGAACCGCTTCATCGGCGCCGACCGGGTGGGTGATGCCAACCAGGTCACCCTGTCACTGACCAGCCGCTTCCTGGACCGCACCAGCGGCGAGGAGTACTTTCGGGTCGGTGTGGGACAGATCCGCCATTTCCGCGACCGGGAGGTACAGCTGCGGGCCGACGACCCCATCGATGAAACCAGCCGCTCGGAGATCATCGGCGAGACCCGTGCGCGGCTGCCGGCAGGGTTCAGCGTCGGCGGCGAGGCGGTGTGGGACCAGGATACCGAGGAGACTCGCTTCGCCAGCCTGCGGGTCAACTACCAGCCGCGCCGGGACGCGGTCATATCCACCGCCTACCGGGCCCGCCGCGACAATGGCGAGCTGTCCCTGGAACAGCGGGACCTGGCCGTGGTCTGGCCGGTGCTGCGCCGCTGGCACGTGATCGGCGGCTGGCGCTACTCCATGCTGGAGGACCGAACACTGGAAGCGTTCGGCGGTCTACAATACCGCGATTGCTGCTGGTCCATCCGGCTGGTGAACCGCTACTACCGGGAGGACGCCGGCGAGGAACCGGAACGCTCGGTGATGCTGCAATTCGAGTTCCGCGGCCTGGGCAGCATCGGCGATCGCATCGAGGATTTTCTGGAAGACACCATCTACGGATATCAGGACTTGAGATGAGCACGCACATGGACACCATCAGGCGTCTGGGCACCGGGTGCATTGCCGGCTTGCTGCTGGCGGCCGCTGCCCTCACGGCCGGAGCCAGCCAGACTCTGGACCGGATCGTCGGCGTCGTAAATGACGACATC
>SLLM01000287.1 GCA_007134055.1 Ectothiorhodospiraceae bacterium
GATGGCCCGCAGCCGTGTTCCCATGGGATGGTTCAGCCCTTCGCGGTTCGGCGCCTGGCGGGAGCCTTGCGCTTGCCCTTGCGCTCGGGCGCCTTGGCGATGAGTTCCTTGCAGGTGTCGACGTCCAGGGTTTCCGGTTCCGTACCCTTGGGGATCCTGGCGTTCTTCCGGCCATCGGTGATGTAGGGACCGTAGCGGCCCCGCAGGACCTGGATACCCGCATCCTTGAAGTCGTGGATGATGCGCTCGGCATCCGCCTGCTTCTTCTCGGCGATGAGCTGCAGTGCCCGTTCCAGGCCGATCGTGTAGGGGTCGTCTTCGCGGATGGAGACGAACTTGCTGCCGTAGCGCACGTAGGGTCCGAAGCGGCCGATGTTGACCTGGATCTCCTCGCCCTCCTCGGTGGTGCCGAGACTGCGGGGCAACTGGAAGAGGACCATTGCCTCCTCGAGCGTGATGCTGTCCATTGTCTGGCCGGGGCGCAGGCCGGCGAAGCGGGGCTTCTCGGCATCGTCCTTGGTACCGATCTGCACGAACGGCCCGTAGCGACCCACGCGCACCTGCACCGGCTTGCCGGATTCCGGGTCCGTGCCCAGATCCCGTGCCTGCACGACCTCTTCCCGGGAGATGTCCTTCTTGCTCTCCACCGTTTCCTTGAACGGTTGCCAGAATTCCTCCAGGAGGGGTACCCAATCCTTGCGACCCAGGGAGACTTCGTCGAGTTCGTCCTCCAGCTTGGCGGTGAAGTCGTAGTCCACGTAACGGGTGAAATGCTCGGTCAGGAACCGGTTCACCACCCGGCCCACGGAAGTGGGCTGGAAGCGGCGGTTCTCCAGGGTGACGTACTCACGGTTGAGCAGGGTCGAGATGATGCTGGCATAGGTGGAGGGCCGGCCGATGCCATACTCCTCCAGCGCCCGCACCAGGCTGGCTTCGCTGTAGCGTGGAGGTGGCTCGGTGAAATGCTGTTCCGGCCGGATCCCGGCCAGGTCCACCCGGTCGCCCTCCTGCAGCGGGGGCAGCATCCGGTCGTCGCTTTCGCTCTTGGCGTCGTCGACGCCCTCGAGGTAGACCGCCATGAAGCCCGGGTCGGCAATAGTGGAACCCGTGGCACGGAAAACGTTGCCCGCGCCGCAGCCCATGTCCACGGCGACCGTATTGATGGTGGCGTGGACCATCTGGCAGGCCACGGCCCGTTTCCAGATCAGGTCATAGAGCCGGTGCTGTTCATCGTTGAGGTGCGCCTTGATCTCGTCCGGGTGGCGGGCTGCGGAGGTCGGCCGCACGGCCTCGTGCGCCTCCTGCGCGTTCTTGGCCCTGGTCTTGTATGTCTGGGGCGATGCGGGCAGTTTCTCCGCACCGAAGCGCTCGGCAATCACGCTGCGCATTTCCTCCACGGCTTCCGTGGCGAGGGTGACGGAATCGGTGCGCATGTAGGTGATCAGCCCTACCGTTCCACTGCCGATGTCGATGCCCTCGTAGAGTTGCTGGGCAACGCGCATGGTGCGCTGGGCGCCGAAGCCTAGCTTGCGCGATGCCTCCTGCTGCAGCGTCGAGGTGGTGAAGGGTGGTGCCGGGTTGCGGCGTCGCTGCTTGCGTTCCACCTTGAGTACCGGCAGACCGTCCCTGCCCTGTGCGGACAGGGCCTGTTCCACTTCCGTGGCACGGGCCTCGTTGTCGATGCTGAACTGCTGCAGCTTTTCCTCGCGGAAATGAGTGAGCTTCGCCTGGAACGGAGCCTTGTCCTTGCTGAGGTCCGCCTCGATGGTCCAGTACTCCCGGGGGACAAAGGCCTCGATTGCCTCCTCGCGCTCGACGATCATCCGCAGGGCGGGCGACTGCACCCGGCCGGCGGACAGGCCGCTGTGGATCTTGCGCCAGAGCAGCGGCGAGAGATTGAAGCCGACCAGGTAGTCAAGCGCCCGACGCGCCTGTTGCGCATTCACCAGGTCCATCGACAGGTCGCGGGCATTGTCGATGGCATCGTTGATGGCGCGTTTCGTGATTTCGTGGAATACCACGCGCCGGACCGGCTTGTCCTTCACCAGGCCGCGCTCCCGCAGCAGCTCGTACAGGTGCCAGGAAATGGCCTCGCCTTCCCGGTCCGGGTCCGTGGCGAGATATAGCGCGTCAGCCTGCTTCAGGGCCTTGGCGATGGCATCCACGTGCTTCTTGTTGCGGTCGATCACGGTGTATTTCATCGCGAACCCGCGTTCCGGATCCACGGCCCCTTCCTTGGGCACCAGGTCGCGGACATGCCCGTAGGAGGCCATGACCTGGAACTCGTCGCCAAGGTATCGGTTGATGGTCCTGGCCTTGGCGGGCGACTCGACGATGACTAGGGATTTGCTCATAGCTTGGCCGCGCCCGCGTTCAAGCGGGCAGCTTCGGTTCCTTACCAGTTGTCGACGGGCGGCAGGCGGGTGCGGACAACCGACGACTCAGTGCACAAGATGCACCGGACTGTCGAACAGCAGGTTTTCCATCCACGCGTAGGCTTCTTCCTGCCCCGGCTGGTTGTAGAGCACCATGAGCGTGACCCAACGGACCAGATCCGGATCGATCTCCTCGTCATCCAGCGCCACCAGGCGGTCGATGATCACCTCCCTCGAGGTCGCCGTGATAACGCCGGCCTGCTCCAGATACAGCAGGAAGCCCTGGGTGTCGGGATCGATCTTCGACTGTTCGTGATCCGTGAACACGCGGATTGCGCGGCTGTTGTCGATGCCTGTGGCAGGCAGCTCCCGCGAACGATTGAGATCGTCGAGCCAGGTGAATGCCTTCCGGATCTCGAGCTGGTGAAAGCCCGCCTCGAAAAGCTCGGATTCCAGTGACTCCCGGTCAGGCTGTGGTTCGTCGTCGTAGATATAATTCTCGAACAGGTACATCAGGACGTCGAACACGTTTTCTTTCATTTCCGGACCTCTTGGCTCCCGAGCCTGACGCCGGGGGGCGACTACCATACAGGCTTCGGCGGCCGTTGCAATGGCTGTCGACAGGCCTCGCCATGGCGGCATCCCTTCGGGATGCGGAAGGCTGCGCCGCTAGCGCCGCCGCGCGTACCGCCCGCCGGGCAACGCATCAACCTGACCCTGCAACTCCATTATCAGCAGAATGGAGGAAAGCACATCGGGCGTCAATCCGGTGCGGCGGTGCAGCGTATCCAGCGTGACCGGGTCGTAGCCAAGCTCCTGCAGAACCCGGGCATGGTCCGGATCCGTCTCCTCCGGGGGATGTGCCGGCGTCGGCGCTGCGGTGTCGGGAAGGCGTAGATGCGGCAGCAGCTCGCCGAGGATGTCGTCCGCCTGCTCCACCAGCTTCGCCTGGCCATCGCGAATCAGGGCGTGACATCCCTTGGCCAGCGGATTGTGTATGGAACCGGGGATCGCGAATACTTCGCGCCCCTGCTCCAGGGCATGGCGGGCGGTGATCAGGGATCCACTGCGCAGCCCGGCCTCGACCACCAGTACCCCCAGGGACAGTCCGCTGATGATCCGGTTGCGCCGTGGAAAATGCTCGCGGCGGGCGCCGATGCCGATGGCGAACTCCGTGACCAGGGCGCCGCCGGAATCGACGATACGGCGGGCCAGGTCGCGGTTGCCTGCCGGGTAGACGCGATCGGCCCCCGTCGCGGTAACCGCGACGGTGATGCCGCCGTGCTCCACCGCGGCCTCGTGGGCAGCGCTGTCCACCCCGAGCGCGAGGCCACTGGTGATCCCGAGCCCGGCCCGCGCAAGGTGGGCGGAGAAGGCCCGGGCGGTGTCTCGGCCACCCGCGGTCGGCTGGCGGCTGCCCACCACTGCGAGCTGCGGGAGGCGCAACACGTCCGGATCCCCCGTCACGAATACCAGCGGGGGTGGCGGGTCCAGGCTGGCGAGTCGTTCCGGGAAGCGGGGGTCGCCCGGTTCCAGCACGTGGTGCAGGGGGGAGGCGTCCAGCCAGTCCAGGTCACGGTCCGCGCCGTCCCAGTCCGGTTGGGCCATCGCCGCCACGGGGCGTTCGTCGAGGCCCAGTTGCCGCCACGCAGCACCTCCAGCCGACAGGGCGGCACGGGCGCTGCCAAAGTGCTCCAGCAAGCGCTGGTAACCGCTGGGGCCGACGCCGGGAAGACGCCACAAGGCCAGCCTGTGGCGTAATTCAGGCACTGGCTTGCGCCGTGCCGTAGCCGCCGGCCGGGGGCGGGTACGGCACAACCCGGGTGGACCGCATCAGGGGTTGCGCACCGTGTCCAGCACGTTCATGTGTCGGCTGGCACGCATCACCAGTCCATAGGAAACCCGTTCGAAGGTGCGGAACACGATCAGTTCGCCTGCCCGTTCCGCGGGCAGCGTGACCTGTTCCCGGGTCTCCGGGTCGCGCACTGTGCGTCCGGCCTGGTACACGGCAAGCACGTCGCCGACCTCCATGCCGTTGTCATCGCCCCGGTCCAGTACCACGACATCGAACTGTCCGATCTGGCTGACACCGTCGAGCACGTCGATGATCCGCCCGTCCACCTCGGTGGCGGGCGCCCTGGGAACGAACCGGGTGCGGATCGGCTCCCGCGGCGCACGCAGGAGATAGTCCCCCGCGAGGACTTCGCGATTGCTGGTGGTGACCCGGCCGCTGGCGGGGTCACCGTCCCGGGTGATGTTGAGTTCACCGAGATAGGTTGCCTCGTAGCCAAGCACTTCGCGGGTGTCGGGGTCCCGGTAGGCGCCACCGCGGCGCACCAGCGTATACCCCGAGGAGCCATTCTCGGAGGGAAGGCGGCGGACGTAGATCAGGTCTCCGCGGCTTGCCATGACCCGTTCATCTTCGCCCGCCACGACATATGGCGCCGTGTCGAAGAAGGAGGCGTCCACCACGTGGCTACGGTTGAGGAAGGGCTGGATTGCCTCCATCGGGATGGTGTCAATGGCCTCCGGAAGCACCTCCTCACGGATGCCGGGCGCCAGGCGCACCTCCCGCAGGTCGCGTTCGACCGTCAGCCGCGGTTCTCCGTCGACATAGACCAGGCGGATGACGTCGCCGGGGTATATGAGATGCGGGTTGTCGATCTCCGGATTGACATGCCAGATCTCCGGCCAGTACCAGGGGCTGCGCAGGAAACGCCCGGAGATGTCCCAGAGGGTGTCCCCCTGCACGACCGTGTACTCTTCCGGGTGGTCATCCCTGAAGGCGTCCGCCGCCACCATGGCGGGCAGGGTGAAGAGGAGTCCGAGGGCGAGGCACAGCAGCTTCCCAATGCGCATGTGATCATCCTTAAGGCCGGTGTTCGCGAACGTATGGTCTGACCCGGGGAGCGTCGCTGGCGCCCCGGAGGGCCCCGGCACGGGCGGTGGTCAGGCAATGAATGCCTTCCCGCCCGGACGCCGCGCGGTGAATTCGTTATACTCGGCATTTAAGCTGATGGGCCAGTACCGATTCCATGGACTGGATCTCATTTTTCAGGCTAAACCGATCCCGCAGAAACCGCAATTTGAAGATATCATGGCAAAGCTGAGCATACTGCACTATCCAGACCCGCGGCTGCGAACCAGGGCGGCTCCCGTGCGCAACGTGGATGCCGGAATACGCCAGCTCGTGGACGAGATGTTCGAGATCATGTACGACGCGCCCGGCATCGGCCTGGCTGCAACCCAGGTAAATGTCCACAGGCGGGTGATCGTCATGGATGTCTCGGAGGACAAGAGCGATCCGCGAGTCTTCATCAATCCCGAGATACTTGAGAGGGACGGGGTAGAGCAGACGCAGGAGGGCTGTCTCTCGGTTCCCGGCTATTACGACTACGTGGAGCGGGCCGGGAGGATTCGCGTACGGGCACTGGATCGCCAGGGGAAGCCGTTCGAGCTGGAAGCCGATGGCCTGCTCGCAGTCTGCATACAGCATGAAATGGATCACCTGGCGGGAAAGCTGTTCGTCGACTATCTCTCGGAACTCAAGCGCAAGCGGGTTCGCAAGAAGCTGGAGAAGCAGGCCCGCCAGGAGGGGCAGCCGGAAACGGCCGGGTACGGAGCGGTTTGACGCAGCGGATGGCAGGCCCGCCCCGGCTGGCGTTCGCCGGCACACCCGATTTCGCCGTACCTGCGCTGGAGGCCCTCGTCGGCGCCGGGTGTCCGCCGCTGCGCGTGCTGACCCAGCCGGACCGGCCGGCAGGGCGTGGTCGAAGGCTGCGGCGCTCCGCGGTGAAGGTGGCGGCGGAACGGCACGTGCTCCCGGTAATGCAGCCGCAGCGCCTGGATCGAAGCGTCTGCGACGAACTGGCCGCGCTGGACCTGGATGCACTGGTTGTTGTCGCCTACGGTCTGCTACTGCCGCCTGCGGTGCTGGCACTGCCCCGGCGGGGCTGCATCAACATTCATGCCTCGCTGCTACCGCGCTGGCGCGGGGCGGCTCCGATCCAGCGGGCGATGCTGGCCGGCGACGTCGACACCGGCGTCTGTCTGATGCGCATGGACTCCGGGCTTGATACCGGCCCGGTTCTTGCCCGTGGGGCGACACCGATTCATGACCACGATACCGCCGGGACCCTGCATGACCGGCTGGCCGGGATCGGGGCCGGGCTGCTGCTACGCTGGCTGCCCGCCATCCTCGAGGGTCGGATCGAACCGCAACCGCAGGTGGAGGCGCGCGCCACCCATGCACCGAAGCTGAGCAAGTCGGAAGCACGAATCGACTGGTGCCGGGACGCCTGCGCGCTCCGGCGCCAGGTTGCCGCCTTCAATCCCTGGCCGGTGGCCGAGACGTGCTGGCGGGACGGTACGCTGCGCATCTGGCGTGCCGAGGTGGCGGGGTCCGCCCCGGCCGGCGCGGACCTGCCCGGACGGGTCGTGGCAGCTGGCCGCGACGGCATCGTGGTCCAGTGCGGACGGGGCCGGTTGCGGATACTGGAGCTGCAGCCTGCGGGCGCACGGCGGATGACGGCGGAAACGTTTCTCAATGGCCGTGCGCTGGTCGCCGGCGACAGGCTCGGGTGACGCGGTGGCCGCTGACGGAGGACAGGCCCGGCAGGCAGCCCTGGCCGCGCTGCTCGGTGTCCTGGCGCAGGGCCGGTCCCTCACCCAGACCCTCGGCGAGGCCCTGGCCCCTCTCCATGACCCGGCGGAGCGGGCCCTGGCGCAGGAGCTCGCCTTCGGCGTCATGCGTTGGTATCCGCGGTTCGAGGCCTGGCTGTCGGCGCTGATGGCCAGGCCGCTGCGGGCGCGGGACCGGGATATCCAGGCCATCCTCATGCTCGGCCTGTATCAGCTCGCCGAAACCCGGGTGCCGCCCCATGCCGCGGTGCACACGGCTGTCGATCTCGCCCGCGGGACCGGGAAGCGATGGAGCGCGGGTCTGGTGAACGCCGTCCTGCGCCGCTTCCAGGCGCAGCGCGAGGATCTGTGGGCGTCCATGGGGTCTGAGCCCGAGGTGGAGTATGCTCACCCCGCCTGGATGCTGCGGCGTCTGCGCCATGACTGGCCCGACCGCTGGCAGGAGATCTGCCGGGCCGCCAACGCCCGGCCACCGATGACCCTGCGGGTGAATCGCCGCCGGGCGACCGCCGCCGGCTACCTGGACAGCCTGCGCGACGAAGGCCTGGACGGCAGCCTGCATCCCTGGGCCCCGGATGCCGTGACACTGACGCAGCCAAGGCGCGTCGAGGCGCTTCCCGGCTTCGCCGGGGGACTGGTGTCGGTGCAGGATGCCGCCGGTCAGCTGGCAGCGGAGCTGCTGGATCCGCAACCCGGCATGCGGTTGCTGGATGTCTGCGCCGCTCCCGGGAGCAAGGCCTGCCACCTGCTGGAGCGGGAGCCGGCGCTGGCTGCGCTCACCGCAGTGGATATCGATGACCGGCGGCTGGATTCCCTGCGTGACAACCTGGAGCGCCTGGGGCTGGAGGCCGACGTGATCGCCGGAGACGGCAGTCGGCCGGGGGACTGGTGGGA
>SLLM01000109.1 GCA_007134055.1 Ectothiorhodospiraceae bacterium
ACCGTGAATACCCCAAGGCCTGTCAGTCCTTTCTTCATTATTCCCACCCTAAATGTTGTTTTTTGCGTCTTTTCTTTTGTTGTCGCCTACCGGCGACCGTGGCACGCGGAACGCAAGCAATCATTGGGCCAATCTGGATAACAGACGAAAAATCATATACATGAACCAAGTCTCAGACCAATCGAAGCTCCACACTGTAAAATCAACCGACAGCGGAAGCCCGAGTTTGTGCGGGAGGCGGCCGGTTCTGGTAGAAAGGAGCGTCCCGGGCGCATTCGCGCGCACGGGATCACAACCATCGAAATCCACCGACGGACCACATTCCGGGAGCGCACGAATCGGCATGAAACTGGACGACGCGAGAATTGCCACAGTGGGGCTCGGCTACGTGGGGCTGCCCCTGGCGGTGGCCTTCAGCAGGCGTTTCGACACGGTGGGTTTCGATATCAAGCCATCCCGGATCAAAGCACTGCGGGAGGGAGTGGACCATACCCGCGAGGTCGGCAGAGAGGAACTGCTGGCGGCGGAGCGTCTCCGGTTCACCCACGAAGCTGCAGACATCGCCGCCTGCAACGTCTACGTCATCACCGTGCCGACGCCCATCGACGCCTACCGCCGCCCCGACCTTGAACCCTTGCTGACGGCAAGCCGAACCGTAGGCCGGGTGCTCTCCCCCGGGGACGTGGTGATCTACGAGTCCACCGTCTACCCCGGCGCCACCGAGGATGACTGCGTACCCGTACTGGAAGCGGAATCCGGTATGCGCTTCAATCGGGATTTCTTCTGCGGCTACAGCCCCGAACGGATCAACCCGGGGGACCGGGAACACCGGGTGGCGGACATCGTCAAGGTGACCGCCGGTTCGACACCGCAGGCGGCGGATTTCGTGGATGCCCTCTACGCCTCGGTGATCACCGCCGGCACGCATCGCGCCGAGAGCATCCGCGTGGCGGAAGCCGCCAAGGTGATCGAGAACACCCAGAGGGATGTGAACATCGCCCTGGTGAATGAACTTGCGATCCTCTTCAACCGGCTCGGTATCGATACGGAAGCCGTACTTCAGGCGGCGGGAAGCAAGTGGAACTTCCTGCCCTTCCGGCCGGGGCTGGTGGGCGGACACTGCATCGGCGTCGACCCCTACTACCTCACCCACAAGGCGCAGGCAGTCGGACACCATCCGGAGATGATTCTGGCGGGACGGCGCATCAACGACGGCATGGGCCATTACGTGGCGGCGGAGGTCATCAAGCTGCTGGCCACCCGCAACCTTCCCATCGGCGCCGGACGCATCCTGGTTCTGGGCCTGACGTTCAAGGAGAACTGTCCGGATCTGCGCAATACCCGGGTGGTGGATACGATCCGCGAGTTGCAGAGCTACGGCGCGCAGGTCGATATCCATGACCCCTGGGTCGATCCGGCCGAGGCCCGGGAAACCCTTGGCCTGGACCCACTGCCGACGCTGCCGGAGGACGGTACCCACGACGCCGGGATACTGGCAGTGGCCCACCGGGAGTTCCGGGAGATGGGTGCGGAACGGATCCGCCGCTGCCTCAAACCCCGTGGAGTGCTCTACGACATCAAGCACATCTACCCGCGCGACCGGGTGGAGGGACGGTTGTGATGATGCGCGCCCACCGCGCGTCCGTCCCGCAGCCCCGATTGCACTGTCCCTTCGCCGAGTGATACTTCTGTCCGGACCTATACTCAGTGGCGGGACGGTCAGACGGCGGATCAACCCGGCCGCCTGCCACCACAGGATGTGCAGCATGCAGCGCCAGCATGCCCGGAGTGCCTCCACATGAATGACGCTTCCCCATGGGAAGGGCTGACGCGATACTACAGGTACGAGCGGGCAACCAGCCGCCGTCAGCTGGAAGAAATATTCCGCATACGGTATGACGTGTACTGTCGCGAGTTCGCCTTCGAGCGTCCGGAGGACTGCCCTGGCGGGCTGGAGACCGATGAGTACGATGATACCGCCCTGCACTGCCTCTTGCGGCACGAAAGGAGCCGCAAGGCGGCCGGTTGTGTGCGGGTGATCATGCCGCTCGGCAACGGACTTGAAATCCCGATGGTGGCGCACTGCGGACAGAGCCTGGAACCGGGCCCCCTCCATCCGGGAAACCGTCCCGGGGACAGCATCTGCGAAATCTCCCGCCTTGCCGTGACCGCTGCCTTTCGCCGCCGTGCGGGGGAGCAGCACAGCCCCATCGGTAACCCCGATCATGAAGGTCTCGATGCGCGTGAAGCGCGCACCCTCCCCCTGCTCGGAATTTCCATGTTCATCGCTGCCGCCGCGCTCGTGCGCTCCGCCAACCGCGAGCACGTGTACGCGATGATGGAGCCCAGGCTGGCGCGTCTGCTGTCGCGCTGCGGGATCCACTTCCAGCAAATAGGCAGGATCGTGGATTATCATGGCACGCGTGCGCCATATTACCTTCATCGACCACAGGCTGAACGCGATGGCAACGCCGATCTGCAGATGCTCTATGCCTTCATGCGCGGCCAGCTTGAAGGCGGCAACCAGCCCGCGGCCGGTTCCTGACGCCCGTGCCCGGCGCGGACACTTCGAATCCGGGTTCCTCCCGCCGGGATGCTCACGGAATGAACATGCAATCCCGGCCCCGCGGGGGACGCCGCCCGCGATCCCTGGTCATGGGTAGCCGCTGCCCCCACCGGTACGCCCGCACGGTGGGTACCGCCATGGTCCTGGCACTCGCCGCGGGCCTTGTCGCTCCAGTGGCTGCCGCCGACGGCGATGATGACTTCACGGTCTGGTGCCTGCCGGAAGCCGAGGCGCGCGAGGAAGCCGCCCGGCTGGAGGCGGAAGGCATGACGGTCACGCGCATCCCGGTGCGGTGTCGCGCCGGCCTGAGTGAGATCCGCATCCTCGGATTCGCCAGCCAGGCTGCGGCGGAACGGGTTGCCCGCCAGTTCCATACGGATGATGCACCGGCCACGTATTTCTCCGATTCGGACGACGCGTACGGAGTTGTCATTGGCCCGTTCGGCAGCGAATCCCGCCTGCAGCGGCATCTCAGGCGCATCCAGCGCACCGGCCATCGCAACCTGGAGATCGGCCCGCCGCCGCGGCCGGTCCCCGCATTTCACCTGCGGGCCACCATCGACGCGGATGCCCAACCGGAGGCGTTCGTGTTCGGTACACCTGCTGACGATACCCCGCGGACGCGTGCGCGCCAGGACGAGGAGCCACGGGCCCGCTTCGGGCTCGATCGGGGGCGGATGGAGGGGGGCGCCACCACCTCCTCCGACGCCGCCTCCAGCACCAGTAGCCACGCCATGGTGGCGGTAAGCGGCCGCTACGATCCGAACCCGTTCTGGGAGTTTCGCGCGGGGGCGCGCCTCGACGGTGTTGGCCAGACGGGGGACGCGAACCTTGGTTCGGCACGCGTTGATTACGAGGATACCTTCGTGCGCTACAGTTCGCCTATCGCCCAATTAACGATCGGGGCACAGACCCCGGCGTGGGGGAAAATGGACGAACTGCCCCCCACGGATCGGCTGGCCACACGCGACCTCACCCGCTTCAATCTGGACCCGCTGGAGGATCGCTACCGCGCGTCACCCGCCGTACGCTTCGAAACCACACTCGCCAACCATCGCGTGGACGCCGTCTTCCTGCCCGTGTTCCGTCCCGCCACCCTGCCCCACGACAGGAGCATCTGGCACCCGATCGACCAGCGGGAGGGACGATTGCTGGGCCGTCGCGAGGACGCCGCCCTGGGGGTACTGGTCCGCGAGGGCAGCTTCGACGATGACGTAAGCGGGGATGGCGGTGGCGGTATCCGCCTGAGTCGGGCCGGCCGCGGGCTTGATTATGCGGTCACGATCCAGCGCACCCGTCACTCGACACCCTATTACGCCCTCGACGAAGATGCGCGTCAGGCCCTCCTCGAGACGGGAGATCCGGCGGCAGCGCTGGCGGCCGCCGACGAGGATACGTTCCGCGCCCGGCACCCGCGCACCTTCGTCGTCGGTGGTGACCTCGCGTTTGCCGCGGGCGGGATCACGTGGCGGGCGGAGGCGGCCTGGCTCAGCGATGTGCCGGTCACAACGAACGATCTTGCATTCGACACAGTCGAAGCCATCGACTGGGCGGCCAGCATGGAAGGCTTTCCCGGCGACCGGGACCTGCGGGTCACCCTGCAGGTCAGCGCGCAGCATCTGCTGGATGCCGGTGATATCGAAGACGATGCCGGGACGTACTACGTTGGCGGTGAGATCGAGAACTCCCTGGACCGCGGTCGATGGCGGGTCCGGCTGCGGTTCTCCAACCGGCTCGACAGGCGTGACGTCTACGCGAATCCGGAGATCGCCTACACCGGGATCCCCGCCCAGGAACTCTACCTGGGGGCTCATTACTATGAGGGAACGGACGGCACGGCCGGGGGATATTTCCGGGACAACCGCCTCCTCGTCGCCGGGTGGCGGGGGCAATTCTAGTGTCCCTGAACGAGACCTCCGCAGGCATCAGCCCAGGTCCGTGTGGCCGGCCGCTCAGAATGCCGCGCCAGAACCCTGGTAACGCCCCATCGAGCGGGCACACGGCGTACAGCGCCGGACAATGGCGCCGCGCCATGACCCACGACACCAGGGAGACACTGATCGATTCGCATGGGACTCCGGCTTTACAGCATGCCTGCGAGCGCCGCCTTGCCAGCGCGCTCGAATGGCTCCGCAGAGCCCTATGCGAATGGATCAGTGTCTCCCTGGATCAACGGATACCGGAATCAGCTGACATGAAACATGCGTGCAAGGAAAAACGGACAACGCCGAGAGCGTGTATGGGCCTGATCGCGGCGGCCGTCATCCTGACACTGCTGGCCACTCTGCCGGCAGCGGCGGATACCGACGCCGGGATGGCACTCGCGATGGACGTGTATCAGCGGCCCGATGGCGATGACGCCGCCACACGGGGCTCCATGATCCTGCGGGAGGAAGGACGCTCGCCCCGGGAGCGGGAGATGGTCACGCTCCGTCTGGACAGGGGGGACGACGAGACCCGGTCACTGATCCGTTTCAACAGTCCCGCCGACATCAGGGACACCGCGTTACTGATGCATGATCACGCGCGCGACACGACGGACCAATGGCTCTATCTGCCGGCACTGGACCGTACGCGGCGGATCGCCTCGGACCGTCGTGGCGGACGTTTCGTCTCCTCGGACTTCTTCTACGAGGATCTGCAGAACCGCCATCCATCCCAGGACATCAATCGCCTTACGGGAACCGAGACGATCGACGGGGTGGAAACCAGCCGCCTGGAGAGCATTCCGCGGGATGACGGGGAGGAATCCGTCTACTCGAAACGGGTGAGCTGGGTTCACGAGGAGACGCGTATTCCCATCCGGGTCGATTTCTATCAGGGCGGTGAGCAGCCGGCGAAACGTCTCGAAGTCCAGCGGGTGGAGCGCCATCAGGGTTACTGGACAGTCATGAGCAGCATCATGACGGATCTGGAATCCGGTCATCGCACCGAGTTGCGTGTCGACTCAGTTGTCTACGACCAGGGGATTCCCGACAGCCTGTTCGTGACGGAGGCGCTGCGCGACGCGGCGGCGGCCGACGTCTATCTCCCCTGAGAGGTCGCCCACGGACGCCGGGACCGCCCATGCCCTACGCGATGTTGCGATATCCACGCCTGGCCCTGTGCGTGCTGGTACTGCTGGCCGTGGCACCCCTGGCCCTGATCGGTACGCTCGAGGTGGACAACGCTCCGGAAACCTACCTCCCGGACCGCGCCGAAGCGGTCCAGTTCGAGCGCGCCCTACGGGAGCGCTTCCCGTCGGAGGAAGTGCTGATCGCCCTGTTCGAGGGCGAGCGGCTCTTCGATCACGACGCCCTGCGGGCGATACACGGCGCGGCACGGGAGCTCGAGAGACACCCGCTGGTGGAACGGGCGCTGACCGTCACCACCACGGAGAGCATCCGGACGACACCGGACGGGTTCGCCGTGGAGCCCCTGGTGGACGGCAACAACCCGGAAGCGCGATCTCCGGAGGACTGGCGCACGCGGGCGACCGAGGACCGCAACGCGGCGGGTCTTCTGGTCTCCACGGACGGCGCCGCCCATGCCCTGGTCGTGCGGCCACGGGAGCTCAGCGGGAGCATCGAACGACTGGCGGTTGACCGGCTGACCCGGGAGGCGATCGCCAACGCCGGACTCGACAGGGAACTCACTGCGGTGGCGGGGCCCATTGCGCTGGACGTCGCGCAGCTGCACGCCATGGTGCGGGACAATCTTGTGTTCATCCCCGGCGTGCTCCTGCTGGGGCTCACACTCCTGTGGCTGCTGTTCCACCGCTGGCTGGTGCTCCTTGCGGCAATCGGCACGACCGCCGCCGCGGCGCATGCGGCATTGGCGGTGGTGGCCCTGCTGAACCAGCCATTCAACCTGATCGCGACCATCACGGCTCCATTGCTGGCCGCGATTTCCATGGCGGCCCTGATGCACCTGTTCAACGGCATTCATCAGGCCACCCGGACCGGGCGCGTCGGGCGCGCCCGCATGGAGCACGTCCTGGCAGCGGTTCATCGGCCGATCCTGTTCACCGCGCTGACCACTGCGGCGGGGCTCGCATCCCTGGCCCTGAGCCCGATTCAGCCGATTGCGACGCTTGGTATCTCCGCGGCCGTCGGGGTGCTGGTGATCTATTTCGTCGTCACCTGGCTGCTGCCCGCCATCCTGCTGCGATGGGATCGCGGCGAATGGGGTGCCGAGCGCGGCCAGCTGCGGCACCTGGACCGGGTAACCGGGCCGATGACGCGCTTTGCCCTTCGCCACCCCCTGGTCGTCGTGGTCGGGACGATCCTGCTCCTGGCAACCGGCCTGCCGCAGTTGCGGCATATCACCGTGGAAACGGATCTGTACCGGTTCTTCGACCAGGACCATGCGCTCACCCAGGCAACAGAGCGCGTGGAAGATGCGCTTGGCGGCGTCATGCCCCTGGAGATCGTGTTCGATGCCGCCCCCGGCACGGACTTCCGGGAACCGGAGCACCTGCGCGTGGTCGAGCGCTTTCAGCGCTGGCTGTCCGCGCAACCCGAGGTGGACTACACCTTCTCCCTGGTGGATGTCGTGAAGGACATGCACCAGGCGTTTCACGATGGCGAGCCGGACTACCACCAGCTGCCGGACAACCGCCAGATCATCGCCCAGTACCTGCTCATCTACGACGGCCGCGACCTCTACGACATCGTTGACCGGGATTTCGAGCGCGCCCGTCTGGTGACCAATCTCAACATCCATGGCGCCCGGGAGGTTGCCGCCCTGACCGAACGCCTGCGCAGCGAGGTCGAGGGGCACGACCTGACGGAAATCCAGTGGAATTCCGCGGGCACGGGGAGACTGTTCGCGGACCAGGAACAGCTCCTGATCGAGGGGCAGATACGCAGCCTGGTGGCGGTGACCGTCCTGATATTCGCGTTCATGCTGCTGATCTGGCGCTCTTTGCCCGCCGCAGCCCTGTGCATGATTCCCAACGCGGCACCGATACTCTGCATCTTCATTGCCATGGGAGCCTTCGGCATCTGGCTCGACACGGGAACCGCGATGATCGCCAGCGTCGCAGTGGGTATCGCCGTTGACGACACCATCCACCTGTTCCACGCCTACCGGCAAAGGCGCGCACGCGGTGCGGGTACGGTGTTCGCCCTGGCGCGTGCAATCCGTGGCACCGGCCGTGCGCTGTGCGCGACAACTCTCGTGCTCTGCCTGCAGTTCCTGCTGCTGACCACATCCGACTTTCAGCCCACCCAGGCCTTTGGCCTGCTGACCGCGGGCGCGCTGGCCGCCGCCCTGCTGTTCGATCTGCTGCTGCTGCCCGCCATTCTGAGC
>SLLM01000367.1 GCA_007134055.1 Ectothiorhodospiraceae bacterium
AAGTAGTACCAGAAGTTGAAGTTCTTGGGCGCGTAGTAGTCGCCCATGTGCTCCCGCCACATCTTGGTCAGCGGGAAGCGGTCGTCGATCCACCCGATCAGGCCGTTGCCCCCTGTTCTCGGTTCGCTCATCAGGCGGCCCCCCCGTTATCCTCGCCCACGAGCAAGGTATTGTCGTCGATGAAGTAATGCGGTGGCACCTCCAGGTTCAGGGCTGCCGGCACCCCGGTGTAGACCCGCCCGGCAAGGTCAAAGAACGAACCATGGCAGCCACAGTAGAAACCGCCGCGCCACTGGCGGTCCACGCCGGACGGCCGCTCGCCAGGCCGGAACTGCGGGGAACAGCCGAGGTGCGTACAAATCCCGACCAGCACCATGATTTCCGGCTCGCGGGAGCGATAGCGATTGCGGGCGTACTCAGGCTGCTGACCGGCGTCCGAGGCGGGATCACGCAGTTCGGACTCGATCTCCTCCAGCGCAGCAATCTGTTCCTCGGTGCGGCGGAACACCCAGACCGGCTGCCCGCGCCAGGAGACATTGATCAACTGCCCGTGCTCGAGCCCGGATACGTCAATCTCGACTGGTGCGCCAAGCGCCTGGGCCCGGGCGCTCGGTCGCCAATACGTTAGGAACGGCACCGCCAAAAAGGCTGCGCCGACACCACCGACCACGGTTGTCGCCGCGGTCAGAAATCGGCGTCTGCTGTTTTCCGCGCCATCCTGATTCATGTGCGTCCCTCTGCTTGGGTTAAGACTCATCGGACCAGATCACGTGAAGGTGGAACCGCGATGGGAAGGATTCGCGTCTGCTGCAGACACACTTCGCCCCGCACCCCGCTGGCACGGCGCACAAGGATCTTATATCAGGCTGTGGAGGTCAAGGTGGAGGCCCGCGTGCCGCCTGTGAGGCCGTTCTCAGGCTCATGCCGGGCTGTCCACGTCCACGAAACGGTGCTCCAGACCGAACCGCTTCGCCAGATGCTCCCCCAGCGCCCGGGCGCCGTATCGCTCCGTGGCGTGATGTCCCGCCGCCAGGAAGTGAATGCCCCGCTCCCGGGCCACATGCACCGTGGGTTCGGAAATCTCCCCGGAAAGATAGGCATCCACGCCCAGGTCCGCGGCCCGGTCGATGAAACCCTGGGCCGCCCCGGTACACCATGCCACGGCATGCACCGGATGGTCACCGCCGGCAACTGCGACCGGCTCGCGGCCCAGGACATCGGCGACACGCTGGCGAAAGTCCTCCAGTGCCAGGGGCTCCGGCAACCGCCCGTGCCACCCCAGCGGTAGCGGAGTGCCCGTGTCGAAGGTGCCTTCCGCGCGAATCCCCAGTAACTCTCCCAGACGTGCATTGTTTCCGTACACGGAATGCGCATCCAGCGGCAGATGATAGGCGAACAGGCTGATGCCGTGCCCCAGGAGCATTGCCAGCCGACGGGCTTTCATGCCCACCAGCCTGGGATCCTCGCCCTTCCAGAAGTAGCCGTGGTGCACCAGCACGGCGTCCGCCCTCCAGGCCACCGCGGCGTCCAGCAGTGCCCGGGAGGCGGTCACCCCGGTGAGCAGCCGTCGCACCGCGTCACCGCCCTCCACCTGAAGGCCGTTGGGGGCGTAGTCCGGGAAGGATTCCACCGCAAGCAGTTCGGCGAGATAGTCGCGCAAGGCGTCGCGCTCGATCATGGTCACCTCGGCAATCGTCCATGCTTCCGCTGTCCGCCGCGGGACGAGTCCCGCTGCGCTGCGTCATCCTGATACACTGTAGCGGTTCGGCCCGCCTCCTTCACGGGATGGATGGCGCCGGCACCGGCTCGCGGACGACGACAGCCTCAAACGATCGCGCGAGCCACCCCGGCAACTGCTCAGGACCCTTCCCGGAATGAAGACATCGCGCCTTGTTCGCTTTCTGCTGTTCTACTCGGCCGTCGGCGCGGCCGTTGCCATCCTTGTGATCTGGCTGTTCCCGGGCGCTCTCGATCCCGGCGGACGACCCACCACGGTGGTGGAAGTGCGGGAAGCGCCGGCGGAGTCGGAAGGCAACCGCAACACGGCCCGGGAGCACGGCCCGGTCTCCTACGCGGACGCCGTGGATGCGGCAGCGCCCGCCGTCGTCAACATCTTCACGGCCACGCGGGTAATACGCCGGGAGCACCCCCTGCACGACGACCCGTTCTTCCGCCATTTCTTCGGCGACCAGGGCCGGGAGCGGGAGCGCACGGAAACCAACCTCGGCTCCGGCGTGATCCTCTCCGCGAACGGTTTCATCCTTACAAACAACCACGTGGTCGAGGGCGCCGACGCGATTCAGGTCGGACTGCAGGATGGCCGCTCGGGAGCAGCCACGGTGGTTGGTACCGATCCGGAGACGGATCTCGCGGTACTGCGGGTGGAGATGGACGGGTTGCCGGTAGTGCGCCTGGGCCGCTCCGATGACTTGCGGGTTGGCGATGTCGTCCTTGCCATCGGCAACCCCTTCGGCGTCGGCCAGACCGTGACCAAGGGCATCGTGAGCGCCACCGGGCGCAGCCAGCTGGGCTTGTCCACCTTCGAGAGCTTCATTCAGACGGACGCGGCCATCAATCCGGGTAACTCCGGGGGTGCACTGATCAACGCCCACGGTGACCTGGTGGGAATCAACACCGCCATCTTCAGCGGCACCGGCGGCTCCCACGGCATCGGTTTCGCGATACCGGAGCACCTCGCCCGCGGCGTCATGGAGAGCATCATCGAACACGGCCGGGTGATCCGGGGCTGGGCCGGCGTGGAGGTCCAGGACCTGAGCGACCGCCTGGCGGAGAGTTTCGACCTGGATGAGCGGCGAGGTGTGGTGGTTGCAGGGGTAATGCGGGATGGACCGGCGGCGGAGGCCGGCCTGCGACCCGGCGACGTCATCCTGCGGGTCAATGGCGAACGGGTGGCCGACAGCCAGGGACTCCTGAACCGGGTCACCGGCATACGTCCCGGCGAGGAGGCGCACATCGAGGGCATCCGCGCCGGCGAGCCGCAACGCTGGAACCTGCAGATCGTGGAACGCCCCGCCGCCCGGGAGCTGCGCCGCTAGCAGACTCCTCACCGAGTGCGACGCCAGGAAGCGTGGACGGCGTCGACAATGCGGCCGAGGTTCTCCAGGAAGCGTTCGTTCTCCTGTGGCGTGCCCACAGTAACGCGCAGGCAGTCCTCGAGCAGCGGATGACTGCCGTGCAGCTGCTTGATCAGCACGCCGGCCTCCAGCAACCCCCGGTGCACCGCCGGCGCCTTGCCCGGCGGCACCCGGAAGGCGAGGAAGTTCGCGCGACTGTCCCAGACGCGGATTGCGGGCATCGCGGCCAGGGCGGACTGCAGGGCTTCGCGATCCCGCCGGATGCAGGCCGTCTGTTCCTCGAACACCTCGATGTGCTCCAGGGCAAACCGCGCACTCTCCTGGGTGAGCGCATTGACATTGTAGGGCAGTCGACACTTCTCCAGCTGCGCCAGCCAGTCCGGATGACCGGCGAGGTAGCCGAGGCGCAGGCCCGCGAGTCCCATCTTGGAGACCGTGCGCATTACCAGCAGGTTGGGCCACCGCCCGATATCGTCCACGAAGGACTCCCCGCAGAAGGCGTGATAGGCCTCGTCCAGCACCACCACGCCGGGGGCCTCGCGAATCACCGCTTCAACTGCGGCACGATCAAAGGCGTTGCCGGTAGGGTTGTTCGGATAGGCCAGGTAGATGATGGTCGGCCGGTCCCGCCGAACCGCCTCCAGCATTGCCTCCGCATCCAGTCCGAAGTCGTCACGCCGCAGGGGCACCTCCCGGTAGTCCATGCCGGTGAACCCGGCGATGATCCGGTACATCGCGAACCCCGGAGCCGGCGTAAGGACACTGCGATCGGCGCCGCCAAGGGCCAGGCCAAGCAACTGGATCAATTCATCGGAACCGTTGCCCAGCATCAGACCGACGCCGTCCGGGATGCCGAAGACCTCCCGTATCAGCGCCTTCAGCGATCCGGCTTCCGGATCCGGATAGCGGTTGGGCCGCACCGCGCCCAGCGCCCGCAACCACTTCTCCCGCAGTGCCGGCGGCCAGGGATATGGATTCTCCATGGCATCCAGCTTGATCAATCCCCCGGCTTCGGCCACATGGTAGGCCTGCATTTCCCGAACC
This sequence comes from Ectothiorhodospiraceae bacterium, assembly GCA_007134055.1. Taxonomy (GTDB): domain Bacteria; phylum Pseudomonadota; class Gammaproteobacteria; order Nitrococcales; family Aquisalimonadaceae; genus Natronocella. The sequence continues at coordinate 4,140 of SLLM01000367.1, forward strand.
TGTGGCCGCACCAGGGAACGGATGCGGGCGTCGGGATCACTCATGGTCGTCGTCCCCGAACCGGTACTCCGCCGAGCGGGCATGTGCCGTCAACCCCTCGGCACGCGCCAGAACGGCCGCATGTCGGCCAAGCACGGCAGCTCCCGCGGGGGAACAGTGGATGACGCTGCTGCGTTTCTGAAAGTCGTATACCCCCAGGGGGGAGGCGAATCGCGCGGTGCCGGAAGTCGGCAGCACGTGATCCGGCCCGGCGACGTAGTCTCCAAGGACCTCCGGCGTGTGACGGCCGAGGAAAATCGCCCCCGCATGGCGGATGCGATCCGCCATCTTCTCCGGTTCCGCGACCGAGAGCTGAAGGTGCTCGGGGGCGACGCGGTTGACCACCTCTTCCGCCTCCACCAGGTCACGCACGCAGATCAGGGCCCCGCGGCGGGCCAGGGAGGCGCGAATGATGTCGGAGCGCTCCAGGGTCGGCAGCAGCCGTTCCATCTCCTGTTGCACCCGGTCCAGGTACATGGCATCCGGGCACACCAGAATCGCCTGCGCATCCTCGTCGTGCTCGGCCTGGGAGAAAAGGTCCATCGCCGTCCATTCCGGTTCCGTATACCCGTCGCAGACCACGAGAATCTCCGACGGACCGGCAATCATGTCGATTCCGACCCGACCGAAGACCCGGCGCTTGGCATCCGCCACGTAGGCGTTGCCGGGACCGACGATCTTGTCCACCGCCGGCACCGTCTCCGTGCCGTAGGCAAGGGCAGCGATGGCCTGGGCACCGCCGATGCGGAAGCCACGGGTGACACCACCGAGATGGGCGGCAGCGAGTACCAGCGGCGAGAGCTCACCGTCCGGGGCCGGCACCATCATCACGATCTCGCCAACGCCAGCCACCGATGCCGGTACGGCGTTCATCAGTACCGAGCTGGGGTAGGCGGCCTTGCCACCGGGGACATACAGTCCTACCCGTTCCAGTGGTTCCACCTTCTGCCCCAGGCGCGTCCCGTCGGGCTCCTCGTCCATAAAGCCCTGCAGACACTGGCGTTCGGCAAAGCGACGGATCCGGTCGGCAGCCAGTTCAAGCGCTTCCCGCTGCTCCACCGGCAGGGTTTCGCAGGCTTTCCCGAAGGTGGTCGGGTCAATCTCCAACTCGGCGACCGAGGCCGCCTCCAGCCTGTCGAACTTCCTGCTGCAGGCGAGCACTGCGGCGTCGCCCCGCGTGCGCACGTCGTCGAGGATCTTCGACACGGCGCGGTCCACCTGCTGCGCGCGCTCGTCCTCCCGGTCGATCAGGCGCTGCAGGCATTCCCGGAAATCGGGCTGGGTGGTACTGAGTCGGGTGATCTCCAGCATGACAGGACCCCCTGGGAACGTGTTCTCCCGCGTCAGTCGTGGGCCGCGGCATCGCCTGCCGCAGCCTCCAGCCGGTCGACGAAGGACTTGATGGATTGATGTTTCATCTTCATGGACGCCCGGTTCACGACCAGTCGCGCGCTGATGTCGGCGATATGCTCCAGCGGCTCCAGACCGTTCGCCCGCAGGGTATTGCCGGTATCCACCAGGTCGACGATCAGGTCCGCCAGCCCCGCCAGCGGGGCCAGTTCCATGGAACCGTAGAGCTTGATGGTCTCCACCTGCCGTCCCTGCCCTGCGAAGTAACGCCGGGCGATACGTACGAACTTGGTCGCCACCCGCAGGGACCCGGTGCCGGCATTGGCGCCGGGCTGCCCGGCCACCATCAGTCGACAGCGGGCGATTCCCAGATCCAGCAGCTCGTAGAGATGCCTGCCGCCGTGTTCCATGAGCACGTCCTTGCCGGCAACGCCGATGTCCGCGGCCCCGTACTGCACGTAGGTCGGCACGTCCGTAGCCCGCAGGATCACGAGCTTGACGTGGGGGAGATTGGTATCCAGCACGAGCTTGCGGCTGCGCGCCGGATCCTCCGCGGGTTCCACCCCGGCCGCCGCCAGCAGCGGCAGCGTATCCTCGAGTATGCGGCCCTTGGACAGGGCGATGGTCAGCGCGTCGGTCATCGCGTGCATGCTACCCCGGCCATCATGTCGGCACCCGCCGGATCTCGGCACCAAGCTGCGCCAGCTTCTCCTCGATGCACTCGTAGCCACGGTCGATGTGATAGATCCGGTCGACTGCCGTCTCCCCGTCCGCGACCAGTCCGGCAAGCACAAGGCTGGCGGAGGCACGCAGGTCCGTGGCCATGACCGGCGCCCCCTTCAGTTGCGGAACCCCGGTACAGATGGCGGTATTGCCTTCCACGCGAATGTCGGCACCCATCCGCTGCATCTCCAGCACATGCATGAAGCGGTTCTCGAAGACCGTCTCGGTGACGGTACCCGTGCCCTCGGCAATGGCGTTCAAGGCGCAGAACTGCGCCTGCATGTCCGTTGGAAACGCCGGATACGGGGCGGTTCGCAGGCTGACCGCACGCGGTCGCCGCCCGTCCGGCATCGCAAGGCTGATCCAGTCTTCCCCGGCGTCGATCTCTGCCCCGGCGGCGCGCAGCTTCTGCAGCACCGCATCAAGGATGTCCACACGGGTCTCCCGCAATCGCACCTCGCCACCGGTCATGGCTGCCGCCACCAGGTACGTGCCCGCCTCGATACGGTCTGGCAGCACCGCGTACGATGTTCCGTAGAGTCGATCAACACCCTGTACGGTTATGACGTCGGTACCGGCGCCCCGAACCCGCGCCCCCATCGCATTCAGGCAGTCGGCGAGATCCACCACCTCGGGTTCACGGGCGGCATTCTCGATCACCGTGGTGCCGTCCGCCAGCGCCGCTGCCATCATGAGGTTCTCGGTGCCGGTCACGGTCACCAGATCCATGACGATCCGGGCGCCTTTCAACCGTCGCGCACGGGCCTTGATATAGCCACCTTCCACACGTATCTCCGCGCCCATCGCCGCGAGGCCGTCAATATGCAGGTTCACCGGACGCGAACCGATGGCACAACCCCCGGGCAGGGACACGTCCGCTTCCCCGTAGCGGGCCAGCAGCGGGCCCAGGACCAATATGGACGCCCGCATGGTGCGCACCAGTTCATAGGGCGCGGAACAGCTGCTGATGGGCCGGGGGTCGACTTCGATGTTCATCCGTTCGTCCACCGTGAGCCGCACGCCCATGCGGCCCAGGAGCCCCATGGTGGTGGTGATGTCATGCAGGTGCGGCACATTGCCCACGGTCATGGGCGTATCGGCCAGCAGGGTTGCCGCCAGAATCGGCAGCGCCGCGTTCTTGGCGCCGGACACACGAATGACGCCGGTCAATCGGCGACCGCCGTGGATGATCAGCTTTTCCATGGGCTCAGCCTGAAGAGGCGCACGTTGCCAACCGGAGCGAGCACTCAGCCCTGACCGGCACGCCACTGCTCGGGAGTGAGGGTCTGCATCGACAGGGCATGCAGTTCGTCGGAATGGATGTGTTCCTCCAGCAGGCCATACACCAGGCGATGCCGCTGCAGCAGCGGTTTCCCCTCGAAGGCGGGCGAAACGATCACCGCCTGGAAGTGGCGGCCATCGCCGCCGACCTCGGCGCTGCAATCCGGCAGACCGGCTTCGATGAGCTGCTTGATTCGTTCGCTGTCCATCATCTGCGTGTTCCCTGGGGTTACCGGCCAGGCTGCGGCAGCAGGCCGTCGACTCCGGACAACCGGGCGAGGCTCCGCAGCTGGTCCGGTATGTTAGCAAATTGCAGGGTGGTCTCGCTTGCCCGCGCTTCCCGCAGCAGTGAAACCAGCAGGGCCAGACCGGCGGAATCGGTTCGTTCCACGCCGGCCAGATCGCACGTCACGTGCCGCCCGGGAGCCAGGAGCGTACTCTTGCGCTTCCACAATTCCGGCACGGTCTCGAGGGCCAGCGCGCCGGTCACGCGCCAGTGATATTCTGTAACGCGTTCCAGATCCGCGACCGCCCGCTGCCGTGACCTCATCGACCCCACCTCATGCGCGGGCACAGCGTACGTCCCGCGTCCGGCACCATCCGCCGCGCGCTGCCGATGACCATCAGTCCTCTCCCATGCTCGTAAGAAAGCGGCCGATGAGGCGTTCCAGTACCAGTGCCCCCTGGGTCTGGAAGAGTTCGTCGCCGTCACTCAGGTACCACTCCACCCCGCCTCCCGGGTTGATCGCCACGTACTGTTCACCGAGCAGTCCCGACGTGTAGATGCGTGCGTCGCTGTCCTCGGGAATGCGGTCGAAGCGCTGCTCGATGGTGACGGTTACCACCGCCTCGAAGCTGTCGTGATCCAGCCGGATGTCACTGACCCGACCGACCCGGACCCCGGCCATGGTCACCGGCGCCCGCACCCGCAGCCCACCGATGTTATCGAAGCGCATGTGCACCTGGTAGCCGTCGGCGGTCTGGAAGGCAGGGATGTTGCTTACCTGCATCGCGAGACCGAACAGGGCGGCGAAACCCGCGGCCACGAACACGCCCACCCAGATTTCCATGATTCTCTGCTTTTGCATCTCTGCCTCTCACTCCGCCGTCAGCCGCGGTACCGGTCAACCAAACATCACCGCGGTCAGAACGAAGTCCAGCCCCAGCACGGCCAGGGATGTATGCACCACGGTACGGGTAGTAGCCCGGCTGACACCCTCCGAGGTGGGAACCGCGTCATAACCCTCGTAGACGGCAATCCAGCTGGCGACGAAACCGAACACCAGACTCTTGATCACCCCGTTCATCACATCTTCGCGAAAATCCACTGCTGCCTGCATCTGGGACCAGAACGCACCGTCGTCGACTCCCAGCGCCGCCGTGCTCACCACGTGCGCCCCCATGATCCCCAGGAAACTGAAGATCGCCGCCAGCAACGGCATGGCGAGGAAACCCGCCAGCAGGCGCGGCGCGATAATCCGGCGCATCGGGTCCACCGCCATCATTTCCATGCTCGAGAGCTGCTCGGTGGTCTTCATCAGTCCGATTTCCGCCGTAAGTGCGGAACCGGCGCGCCCGCCGAACAACAGCGCGGTCACCACCGGACCGAGTTCCCGCAGCAGGGACAACGCCACCAGCACGCCCAGCGACTGTTCCGCGCCGAAGGTCACCAGTGTGTTGTAGCCCTGCAATGCCAGCACCATGCCGACGAATGTCCCGGATACCATGATGATGAGCAGGGACAGCACGCCGATGGCGTAGAGTTGCTGCATCACCAGGCCCGGACGCAGAAGCAGCCCCGGCATGCCCGCCAGCGCGCGCAACAGGAACATGGTGCCCCGACCCAGGCGACCGAAACTGTCGATCGTGCGGCGGCCCAGCCCCGCGAACAGCCCCATCATGGTCGCGGCCCCAGCAGATCGTCCCCAAGGGAAGGTGCCGGATAATGGAACGGCACCGGCCCATCCGGCAGGGCGTTGAAGAACTGCTGCACCCAGGCCGACTCCGACTGCGCCAGCTCTGCCGGGGACCCGGACTCCACCACCCTGCCCTCGGAGAGTACGAACACCTCGTCGGCAATCTGGGAGGTTTCCACGACATCATGGGAGACGATGACGCTGGACAGACTCAGCGTGTCGTTCATGAGCCGGATCAGGCTCACGAGTGTACCCATGGAAATGGGGTCCTGCCCGGCAAAGGGCTCGTCGTACAGGATCATCATGGGATCAAGCACCACGGCCCGGGCAAGGGCCACCCGGCGCGCCATGCCCCCCGACAGCTCGCCGGGCATCATGTCACGGGCGCCCCGCAGGCCCACCGCTTCGAGCTTCATCAGCACCAGGTCCCGCAACACGGGTTCCGGGAGGTCGGCGTGTTCGCGCAGGGGAAAGGCGACATTCTCGAACACGCTCTGGTGGGTGAACAGCGCGCCACTCTGGAACAGCATGCCCATACGCCGCCGCAGGGCGTAGAGCTCCCGGTGGGACATGGCATGCACGTCCCTGCCCTCCACATGCACGGTACCGGCATCGGGCCGGAGCTGGCCGCCGATGAGCCGCAGCAGCGTCGTCTTGCCGGTGCCGCTCGGCCCCATGATGGCACTGACCTGCCCGCGCCGGATCTGCAGGTCCACGCCATCGAAGATGACACGCTCCCCGCGACTGAAGCACAGTCCACGGACGTCGACGAGTATATCCCCGGAGGTGCCGTTCAAGGGTTCGATTCCATTCCGACCGGTTTTCCCCGATCTTTTCAGCGGTCGTGACTTCTGCGAAGCTCGCGCACAGGCCGCCGAGTATCAGTTGAAGCGCCCCGGAGAGTCAAATGGCAGCCCCGCCGGACGTTCAGGAGCCGGCGCGGCCACGATGCTGCCACCCAGGGGTGGGGCGGCGGCACTTCAGGGGACGACGACGCCCGCGGCGGAAGCGGGCTCACCGGGGAGTACCATGGAGAACGCTGGTCGGCGGGTACCGATACGGTACGTATCGTCAACGGGCAGGCCGTGACAGCCATCCCGTACCTGGGCCTGATGGCCGCGACGTTCGTCATCCTGGCCTGGAGCGCCGACCGGTTCGTGGATGCGGCCGGCACCCTGGCGCTCCGCCTGGGGATGCCACTGGTGCTGGTAGGCCTGGTGATCGTGGGCTTCGGCACTTCGGCGCCGGAGATCCTGGTCTCGGCGCTGGCCGCCCTGTCGGACAATACCGGCCTCGCCGTCGGCAATGCGCTGGGATCGAACATTGCCAACATTGCCCTGATCCTCGGCCTCGCCGCCCTGCTGGTACCGCTGACCACAACCTTCGCGGCGATCCGCCTGGAGTACCTTGCCCTGCTGATCGCAACCCTGGGCCTGATCCCGCTGCTGCTGGACCGGCACCTGGGTCGACTGGAAGGCGCCCTGCTACTCATTCTCCTCGCCGGAATCCTGGTGCTGTTCGTCCTCCGGGCCCGGGGCGACGGCCGCACTCCGGTGACGGCGCTGCCGGCCGGCGGGCGAACCGGGCCCACCCTGGGCTGGCTGGCGGTCAGCCTTTGTCTCCTGCTCCTGAGCGCCCATCTGCTGGTCTGGGCCGCGACCGCCCTCGCCCGGATGGCCGGCGTCAGCGATCTCGTCATCGGGCTCAGCATAGTCGCCCTTGGAACCAGCCTGCCGGAACTGGCAACGAGCATCGCCGCCGTCCGTAAGCGCCAGTTCGGCATGGTCCTGGGCAACATACTCGGCTCCAACCTGTTCAACATCCTGGCGGTGCTCGGGACCGCCGTACTGATCACCCCAACCACGCTGGCAAGCGGCCCGCTGGTACGCGACTACGGTCTGATGACCGCCCTGACCCTGCTGCTCGGCGTCCTCCTGCTGTGGCGGGGCAGCGTCGGGCGGGTAGCCGCCGCCTTCCTGGTCCTGCTCTACGTGAGCTACCAGGCAACACTGTTCCTCTATCACCTGTAGTCGTGCCGTACCCACGACCGGCGCGAAGCACCGACGGGCAGCCCTTGCGCGGCCTGCCGGCTGGACCGACAATGCCCTCACTGACCGGCACCGTTCGCGCATCCGACGAGGAACCTCACACATGCCCGGCAGCACCGCCGACAGGGCGTTCAACGCGGACCGTTTGCGAGACCTGGGCCGTCATGTCCTGGAGCTTGAGGCCGCCTCGGTCCGGGCGTTGGCTACCCGCGTCGACGAGGCCTTCGTGACCGCCTGCCATCACATGCTGGAGTGTCGCGGCCGCATTGTCGTCCTCGGCATGGGCAAATCGGGCCACATTGCGGGCAAGATCGCAGCGACCCTGGCAAGCACCGGTTCGCCAGCCTTCTTCGTACACCCGGGCGAGGCCAGCCACGGCGACCTGGGAATGATCACCGCGGTGGACGTGGTCCTGGCACTGTCGAATTCCGGCGAGACCGGGGAGATCATTACCATCCTGCCGTTGATCAAGCGTCTGGCCGTACCGTTGATCAGTCTCACCGGAAACCCGGACTCGACCCTGGCGCGGGCCGCCTCGGTGAACATCGATGTTTCCGTGGCCCAGGAAGCCTGTCCCCTGAACCTGGCACCCACCTCGAGTACCACCGCCGCGCTTGCCATGGGGGACGCCCTGGCGGTTGCGTTGCTCGAGGCACGGGGCTTCACCGCCGAGGATTTCGCCCGCTCCCACCCCGGCGGCCGCCTGGGGCGCCGGCTCCTGCTGCTGATCGACGATCTCATGCACACCGGTGACGACCTGCCACAGGTGCCGCCAGGCGCACCGGTACGGGACGCCCTTCTGGAGATGAGCCGCACCGGCCTGGGCATGACAACGGTCCTCGATGACAGCCGCCTGGTGGGCATCTTTACCGATGGCGACCTGCGGCGCAGCCTCGACCACGGCATCGATGTCCACACCACCCGGGTCGAGCAAGTCATGACCCGCGGCGGGCGTACCATCCGGCAGGGGGCACTGGCCGCCGAGGCCCTGCAGATGATGGAGGAGCACAAGATCAACGCCGTCGTCGTCCTGGATGGCACCGGGCGGGTTGCGGGCGCCCTGAACATGCACGATCTGCTGCGCGCGGGGGTGGTGTGATGCCGGGGTCGCTGCCGGCGCTGTTCGACTGGCCGCCGGAACCGGTCCTCGCGCGCGCCGCCCGGATCCGTATCCTGGCGCTGGATGTGGACGGCGTGCTCACCGACGGCACCGTCTGGTACGGACCCGCCGGCGAGACGTTGAAGCCGTTCAGCATCCTTGATGGCCTCGGCCTGCGGCTACTGCTGCGCGCCGGGATCCACGTGGCGATCATCACCGCCCGGAGTTCGGAACCGCTGCATGCCCGCATGCACGACCTGGGTCTCGAGATGGTATACAGCGGCGTCGACGACAAGCTGCAGACATGGGAACGGGTGCTGCAGGAGCTGGCGCTGGAGCCCGGGGCGGCAGCCTACATGGGCGATGACCTGATTGACCTGCCCGTGCTGCGTCGCGCCGGCCTCGCCCTCACCGTACCCAACGGCCATCCGGCTCTGCGCTGCGCCGCGCACTGGTGTAGCCGGCGGTCCGGCGGCCAGGGGGCCGTGCGTGAAGCCTGCGAGCTGATCCTTGCCGGCCACGGCCGCCTGGCGGACGTTCTGGCAGAATACGGGCATGAATAGGCGCTGGCTGTTCCGGATTGTCGCCGGCACCCTCATCGCCGTAGTCGGCTGGTGGGTGCTGGACGAGGACGTACCGGAACCGGTGGAGGCGCCGGAAGCCCTGGACCGCGAACGCCAGCCGGACTACTTCGTGGAACGTTTCATTCTCAACGCCACCGACGAGCGCGGCGTGCACACCTACCGCCTGCACGGCGACAGCATGACACACTTCCACGGGGACGACCTCTGGCTGGTGAATCTGCCGTGGCTGATCTTCTACCCCGAATCCGGGGCACCCTGGCACCTGCGCTCGGAACGGGGGCGGGCCTGGAACGGCGTCACCGAGGCCATGCTCGAGGGAGAAGTGACCATCCGCCGGGAGGCCACGGCACACAATCTGGAGGCGAACGTGGACACCTCCGAGGTCTACCTGCGGCCGGCAAGCCAGTACGCTGAAACAGACGAGTTTGCGGTGTACTACCGCGATGGGGTTCGCCTGAGCGGGATCGGCGCGCGTGGCTATCTCGGCCGGGAGGAACTGGAACTGCTTTCGGAGGTCAGGGGCGTCTATGAAACGTCAGGCCAGTAGCACGGCGCCAGGCGGGGGCGGACTTCGCCGTCAGGCCGCGGCCTGCCCGCAACGCGCAGGCCGGGTGCCGTGGAAGTACATGCTGTGGCTGTTGTTCGCCTCCGCCGGCGTCCTGGCGGCCACGGGCAGTGACGAACCGATCTACCTGGACGCCGATCACGCCGAGATCGACAACGTCTCCGGAATCAGCGTCTATACCGGCAACGTGGTGATGACCCAGGGCCTGCGGGAGGTTACGGGAGACCGGATGACGGTGCATACGGTTCAGGAAGGTCGGGAACTGTCCAAGGTATACGTGGACGGCGAGCCGGCGGTATACACGCAGCGGCCGGACGGGGAAGGGTCCATCATCCGTGCCGAGGCGCCGCGGATGGAGTACCACGCAACCGGTCCCGAGCGGATGATCCTGCTGGACGGCGGCAAGCTGACCCGGGGCAGGAACGAGTTCACCGGCGAGGTGATCGAGTACAACCTGGAAACCGAGGTGGTCAACGCCCGCGGCGACGAGACCACCGGCCGCCGCATCCGCATCACCCTGTTTCCGGAGGAGGATGAATGAGCGCGGTTGCGCGCGCCACGCCGGACAGCACGCTGCGAGTGCGCGAGGTGCGCAAGAGCTACCGGAAACGGGACGTTGTCCGCAACGCATCCCTGGAGGTCGCCACCGGCGAGGTGGTCGGCCTGCTCGGCCCCAACGGCGCCGGCAAGACCACCTGCTTCTACATGGTGGTGGGCCTCGTCCCGGTTGATGCGGGCAGTATCCACCTGGACGACACCGAAATCACGCATCTGCCGATGCATGTGCGGGCCCGGCGCGGGGTGGGCTACCTGCCCCAGGAGGCCTCCGTCTTCCGCAAGCTCAGCGTCAATGACAACCTCATGGCCATCCTGGAAACCCGGCCGGAGCTCGACCGGCGACAAAGGCAGAACCGAACACAGGAGCTGCTGGAGGAGTTCAACGTCGCGCACCTGCACGATCAGATGGGTATCAGCCTCTCCGGCGGCGAGAGGCGGCGGGTGGAAATCGCCCGTGCCCTGGCCGCCAATCCCCGTTTCATCCTCCTGGACGAGCCCTTCGCCGGGGTGGATCCGATTTCCGTGCTGGACATCCAGGAGATCATCCGCCACCTGGCGACGCGGGGGATCGGGGTACTCATCACCGATCACAACGTCCGCGAGACGCTGGGCATCTGTCAGCGCGCCTACATACTCAGCGACGGCGAAGTCATCGCGCGCGGCACCGCCGACGAAATTCTTGCGGACAGGCGAGTGCGGGAGGTTTACCTGGGGGAAGGATTCCGGATGTGAGCACGCCCCGGGGCAGGCCCTGGCCGCGACAGGCAAGACTCGGGCCATCCGCCGTTCTATCCGACCGCCGTTTCCGTTACGATTGGGGTTTCCAGGCAACGATGGCAATAGATCATGCAGGAATACCTGTTCGGTTCGCCCCATGTGCACAGGCTGCACGCCGGACGGCTGCCCGGCGTCCCGGCCACCGACCCGTACGGTAAACAAATCCGGCCATGAAGCAATCGCTACAGCTACGGCTCGGGCAAACCCTGACAATGACGCCCCAGCTGCAGCAGGCCATCCGGCTGCTGCAGCTCTCGACTCTGGAACTGCGCACCGAGATCCAGCAGGCGCTGGACTCCAATCTCATGCTGGAGCCTGCCGGCGAGCTCGACGACGAGCTGGACGAGGAGGCACTGGGCGAGACCCGTGAACTCAACGGCAATGGCCAGGCGGAAACCGAACACGCGGAAGAGCAGGAGGCTCGCCGGGAAACCGCCGAACGCGATGTCGACGAAAGCGCCACCTCCTCACCCGACGACATTCCCGGTGACCTGCCAGTCGACTCGGACTGGAACGACATCTACGATGGCAGCACCAGCTACAGCGCGGGTGACCCGGACGACCAGCCCGATGTCTTCGAGAATCGCTCCAGTGCAGGCCGCAGCCTCCGGGACCACCTGCTCGAACAGCTTGAACTCACTCACCTTGGTGAACGGGACATCGCCATCGGTCGGGCCATCATTGATTCCGTCCGGGACGACGGCTATCTGGGCAGTACGCTGGAGGACGTCCACGCCGCGCTCCCGGAGGAGTGGGAAGTGGAGCTGGAGGAAATCGAAGCCGTCCGCCACCTGATCCAGCGCTTCGACCCTCTGGGCGTGGCCTCGCTGGATCCCCGGGAGGCGTTGCTGCTGCAACTTCAGGTCCTGCCGAAGGATACACCCTGGCTGCAGCAGGCCATACGGCTGGTGGACCAGCATCTGGAGCTGCTGGGGAACCGCCAGATCGCCCAGCTGACCCGACGGATGAAGCTCGGCCAGGAGGAGCTCCAGGAAATACTCGCACTGGTGCGCACCCTGGATCCGCGCCCCGGCTCCCAGGTGAGCGACCGGCAGGCGGAGTACGTGACTCCGGACGTCTACGTCCGCAAGGAGCGCGGCGCCTGGCGGGTGGAGCTCAATCCGGAGGCGACACCGCGGGTACGCGTGAACAGCTATTACGCCAGCCTGGTCCGGCGGGCGGACAGCAGCAACGAGAACACCACCCTGCGCCAGCACCTGCAGGAGGCACGCTGGCTCATCAAGAGCCTGCGCAGTCGCAACGACACCCTGCTCAAGGTCGCGACCTGTATCGTGAACCACCAGCAGGGGTTCCTGGAGTACGGCGAGGAAGCCATGAAACCGCTGGTTCTGCGGGAAGTCGCCGAAGAGGTGGACATGCACGAATCCACCATTTCCCGCATTACCACGCAGAAGTACATGCACACGCCCCGTGGTACCTTCGAGTTCAAGTATTTCTTCTCCAGCCACGTCCATACGGTGGATGGACAGGAATGCTCGGCTACATCGATCCGGGCACGCATCAAGCGCCTGATCGCCGATGAGGACGCCAGCCGACCGCTCAGCGACAGTCGGCTTGCCAACATACTGCAGGACGAGGGTATCAACGTGGCACGGCGGACCGTGGCAAAGTATCGTGAGGCCATGAGCATCGCTTCTTCCAACGAACGCAAGCGTATCACCTGACACCCACCGGGAATCCCGAGCGACGGGCCGGAATACAGATACAAGGAGGCACCATGCAAGTCGATGTGACCGGTCATCATGTGGAACTCACCGAGCCCCTGCGCAGCTACGTCCAGCAGAAGTTCCAGCGGCTGCAACGGCACTTCGACAACGTCGTCGACACCCACGTGATCCTGACCGTGGAAAAGCTCGACCAGAAGGCAGAGGCCACCATGCAGCTCGGGGGCGCGAAGCTGTTCGCCGATTCCATCGCCAACGACATGTATGCCGCCATCGACGGGCTCGTCGACAAGCTTGACCGCCAGGTGAAGAAGCACAAGGAGAAGCTTACGGACCACCACCGCGCCGAAGGCATCGAGGCCAAGTCGGCCAGTGGGGAAGCGGAAGACGACTGACGCCCGCACGCCGGCGGGCGGACCACCCACCGGTCATCATCACCACGCGGCACCCCGCAACCGGGTCGTTTCCCGAGCGTACAGAGCAATGATCAAGATCGCCGACCTGCTGACCGAAGACCGCATAGCCTGCAACCTGGACATCTCCAGCAAGAAGCGCAGCCTGGAGACGCTCAGCGAACTGGTGTCGGGTCACGCGGAAGCCCTCAATCCGGGAACCATATTCAACAAACTGGTCAGTCGGGAAAAGCTTGGCAGTACCGGCCTCGGCAAGGGCGTCGCCCTGCCCCACGCGAGGGTCGAGGGGAGCGCCACGGCGGTGGCCGCGTTCATCAAGCTCGCCGAGGGCATCGATTTCGACGCCTTCGATCGCCAGCCGGTGGATCTGCTGTTCGCCCTCGTTGTGCCTGAGCACTTCACGGATGAACATCTGCAGATCCTGGCACGGCTGGCCGAGATGTTCAGCGACACCAGCCATTGCAACCGCCTGCGCGCCGCCGACACGCCATCCGATCTCCTTGAACTGCTGGTCAGCTGGGACAACGAGCAGACACGGGATGGCTGACACCGGGAAACAGAAAAGGCCGGTGACGGGTAATCGCGGAGAACCGTCCCTTGACGCCGCCGTAACTCTCCCCGGCACGCTCATGCTGATCGACGGGCAGGGCGTTCTCATCACGGGTGAAAGCGGATGTGGCAAGAGCGACCTGGCCTTCGCATTGATGGATCGCGGCCACCAGCTCGTGGCGGATGACGCCGTGGAAGTAGGCGTCGTGGATGGCCGTGTCACCGGGCGTTGTCCGGACCAGCTGCGAGGGCTGCTGGAGCTGCGCGGCCTTGGCGTGGTGCAGGCGTTGCCGCGGGACGAGACTCCATCCCTCCCGGAGGTGGCCATCCGCCTGGTTCTGGAATTGGTGTGGCCCGGGGCCGAGCACTGGCCGGCGTGGCCCCGCCTTGAAGGTGACTGGGATAGCGTCAAGCTGGCCGGGACGCACGTACCACGACTCCGGCTCCCCGCAGCCCCCGGCCGGCCACTGCCCCTGTTGGTGGAAACCGCCGTGCGCCAGCAGCGAGCGGAGTTACCGCATGTCTGAAAAGCTGCGCCTGATCATAGTCAGCGGTCTGTCCGGCTCGGGCAAGACTGTCGCCCTCCACACGCTGGAGGACGCCGGCTATTACTGCATCGACAATCTTCCGGTGGCGCTCCTCTCCGGGCTGGGGGCACATTTCAGCCAGGCCGGCGACGCCGGCCACCAGAGCTACGCGGTGGGCATCGACGCCCGCAACCGCCCCGGAGACCTGGAACAGTTCCCGGGAATCCTGAAACACCTGCAGGATCAGGGACTGGACACGGAAATCGTGTTCCTGACTGCCGATGATGCAACGCTGATCAAGCGCTTCAGCGAGACCCGCCGACGCCATCCACTCAGTACCGACCACCGCCCCCTGGCCGAGGCGATCGCCGTGGAACGCCACCTGCTCAGCCCGATCCAGGAGCGAGCGGATCTGCTGGTGGATACCACGTCCACCACGCTGCACCAGCTCAGGGACGTGATCAGCGAACGCCTTGGCAATGACCGGACCAGGCTCTCCGTCCTGTTCCAGTCCTTCGGCTTCAAGCACGGTATCCCGGGCGATGCGGATTTCGTGTTCGACGTGCGCTGCCTCCCCAACCCCCACTGGGAACCCCAGCTGCGACCATTGACCGGTCGGGATACGGCAGTGGCTGCCTATCTCGGGGCCCAGCCGGCGGTGGAACGGATGTACGTGCAGATCCGCGATTTCCTCGCCAGCTGGATTCCGGCATTCGAGCGCGATAACCGTAGTTACCTGACCATCGCCATCGGCTGTACCGGTGGTCACCATCGCTCGGTGTACCTGGCGGAACGGCTGGCGACCCATTTCGCCGGACAGCGGTGGCAGATCTCGATGCGCCACAGGGAGCTGTCATGAGCGTCGGCATCCTTCTGGTCACCCACAATGCCATCGGCGAACAACTGCTGGGCACCGCAAAGGCCACCCTGGGCTTCTGTCCGGTACAGACATCCTGTCTGGCGGTGGGGCAGGACGAGGATCCGGACGCAATGGAACAGTCCGCGCGCCGGCTACTGCAGGATCTGGACAGCGGCGACGGGGTCCTGGTGCTGACCGACGCCTATGGCTCGACACCCAGCAACGTGGCATGCCGACTGGCAACGCGGGAACGCATCTGCGTGATCGCGGGAGTGAACCTGCCGATGCTCCTGCGGGTATTCAACTATCCCCGGCTGTCCCTGCAGGAGCTGGCCGAGAAGGCCCTTACCGGAGGGCAGGACGGGGTGGTACTGGTACAGACCAATCAGGGCTGACCGCCCGGCCGGGGTCCCGGGGCAGTATGACACCCCGCGGCATGCCCCTGCCCGCGGGAGCAGGATGGCCGCGTCCGCGGATGATGCCCGGGCAGGCCGAGCCCCGATGCCGCGGCGGGAACGGCTGGACGTGCGACCATGTGACCAGCCGGGGTCCGGACAACAGGGAGAAACACCGTGCTTCGCCGGGAACTCATCATCATCAACAAGCTCGGCCTGCACGCCCGGGCCGCCGCGCGATTCGTTGCGGTGGCCTCGACCTACGACAGTGAGATACGGGTGATCAGGGGCGACCGGACAGTCAACGGCAAGAGCATCATGGGGGTGATGATGCTTGCCGCCGCGAAAGGCAGCAGCATCATCGTGGAAGCGGAGGGCAACGATGCCGAGCAGGCGCTGGATGCCCTGGAGGCCCTGATCGCGAACCGCTTCGAGGAGAAGGACTAGGGCCGTGCCCCCCGGGTTCACACATACCTGAAGACGGGCGGAGTCCGCAGCCAGGGGGCCCGGAAGTTCCCGCCGGGCACGGGAGCAGGCACTCGCTCCTGCAGGAGACACGGATG
Source organism: Ectothiorhodospiraceae bacterium (assembly GCA_007134055.1). Taxonomy (GTDB): domain Bacteria; phylum Pseudomonadota; class Gammaproteobacteria; order Nitrococcales; family Aquisalimonadaceae; genus Natronocella. The sequence continues at coordinate 20,071 of SLLM01000367.1, forward strand.
GCGGTGTCTCCTTGCTCCGCTCCCGGCAGGTAAAGGCCGGGACTTGATCGGGTGCTTCGCGTTACCATACAAGTATCGTCCATCCATCACTACACGAGGAGCGCGCGTTTTCAATGAAGGTCAAACAGCTGGTCGAGGCCTGGGAGAATTCGGCAAGCGAGCTGCGGACCGCCAACGAATACCGGGTCCGGCTTTCCATCCATGATGCCGCCAAGCTCTCGGCACTCCAGGAAATGTTCCCCGGCCGCTCGGAGACCGATCTCATCACGGATCTCCTGTCCGCGGCCCTGGACGATCTGGAGGCCTCGTTTCCGTACGTGCAGGGCAAACGCATCGTCGCCGAGGATGAGCACGGGGACCCCATCTACGAGGATGTCGGCAACACCCCGCGTTTTCGCGAAATCAGCAGGAAGCACCTGCAGCGGCTGCAGCGTCAGTTGCAGGAGTAAGCGACGCGCCGCCTACTCGCCGGCAACGGTCATGCCATCCACGAGAATGGAACCGCTATGGATGCCACCCCGGGTATCCACGTCCGACCCCACCTCCCGGATTCCGAGGAACATGTCGCGCAGGTTTCCGGCGATGGTGATTTCCTCCACCGGATAGGCGATCTCGCCCCCTTCCACCCAGAAGCCGGAAGCCCCCCGGGAGTAGTCCCCGGTCACCAGGTTGATGCCCTGCCCCATCAGTTCGGTTACCAGGACACCCCGGTCCATGGTCCGCAGCAGGCCGTCCAGGTCCTGCCGCCCGGGCGGCAGGGCAAGATTATGCACGCCGCCGGCGTTCCCGGTGGTGGTCATGCCCAGCTTGCGGGCGGAGTATGTATCCAGCACATAGCCCTGGAGCACACCGTCGCGCACGAGGTCACGAGGGCGTGTGGCCACGCCCTCGTGGTCAAAGGGCGCACTGCCCAGCCCCCGCGGCAGGTGCGGCCGCTCCGCCAGGGTGATGTGGTCCGCGAAGACCTTCCGGCCCAGGCTGTCCACGAGGAAACTGGCCTTGCGATACAGGTTTCCCCCCCGTACCGCACCGACGAAGTGCCCGAGCAAGCCGCGGGCCACGGGCGCGTGAAAGATCACCGGTACCCGGACGGTCGGAAGCTGCCGACCACCAAGACGCCGCAGGGCGTGGGCCGCCGCCTTGCGTCCCACGTCCTCGGGGCTTAACAGGGCATCCGCGCCACGGGCGGTGGTGTACCAGTAGTCTCTCTGCATGCCGCTGTCATCCTCGGCGATCACCACGCAGCTGATGTCGTGCCGGGTGCTGCGGTAGCCGCCCAGAAAGCCGTTGCTGTTGCCGTACACCCGGATACCGGCATTGCTGGACACCCCGGCGGCCTCCGAATTGGTGATCCGGTCGTCCACCGCCAGCGCCGCCGCTTCACAGGCCAGGGCACGCTCGATCGCCGAATCCGCGGAGATGCCCCAGGGGTGATACAGGTCCAGGTCCGGGATCTCCCGGGCCAGAAGTTCCGGCTCGGCAAGCCCCCGGGCCGGGTCTTCCGACGTGTGGCGGGCAATGGCGCAGGCCGCTTCCACGGTGGAGCGTACGGAATCAGTGGAAAAGTCCGCGGAGCTGGCCGCACCCTGCCGCTTGCCGAAATAAACCGCCACGGCCAGGGACCGGTCACGCTGATGCTCGAGGGTATCCACCTCCCCCTTGCGCACCTGGACGGACAGCCCCGAACCGACACTGACCGAGGCCTCGGCGGCGGTGGCGCCCTGTCGCCGGGATTCCTCCAGCACCTGCTGTACCAGGTCCTCAAGCTGCCGCTGGTCCGGCAGGGGGGATGCTGTCTCCGGGGCAATCGCTGACATGGGGTTCTCCGAGCCTCCTGTTCCTGACGTGCCTGCTGTGATGATGATCCGCTGCGCTCAGGACCCGGTGCCGCCGACCGTGAGCGCATCCACCTTGAGGGTCGGCTGGCCCACGCCCACCGGCACGCTCTGCCCGTCCTTGCCGCATACCCCGATGCCGGTGTCGAGACCGAGGTCGTTGCCGACCATGCTCACCCGGGTCAGCACCTCCGGGCCATTGCCAATCAACGTGGCACCCTTGACCGGTCGCGTTACGCGGCCGTTCTCGATCAGGTAGGTCTCGCTCGCGGAGAAAACGAACTTCCCGGAAGTGATGTCGACCTGGCCGCCCCCGAAATTCACCGCATAGAGACCGCGATCCACGCTGCGGATGATCTCCTCCGGTTCATGGGGTCCGGCCAGCATGTACGTGTTGGTCATGCGGGGCATGGGCAGGTGAGCGTAGGATTCCCGTCGGCCATTGCCCGTCGGCGCCATGTTCATGAGCCTGGCATTCATGCTGTCCTGCATGTAGCCGACCAGGCGACCCTCCTCGATCAGGGTCGTGCAGCGGGTGGGTTCGCCCTCGTCGTCGACGTTGAGCGATCCGCGGCGCCCGGGCAGTGTGCCGTCATCCACTACCGTGCACAGCTCCGTGGCAACCCGCTCACCCATGCGGCCGGCAAAGGCGGAAGTTCCCTTGCGGTTGAAATCTCCCTCCAGACCGTGGCCGATCGCCTCGTGCAACAGCACGCCGGGCCAGCCGGGACCCAGCACGACGGGCATGGTACCGGCGGGAGCCGCGACGGCCTCGAGATTCACAAGGGCCTGTCGCACGGCGTCGCGGGCGTAGCCCAGGGCCCGGTCCTCCTCCAGGAAGTACTCGTAGCCGACCCGTCCACCGCCGCCGGCGGTTCCATTCTCACGCCGGCCGTTTTCCTCGGCCAGCACCGTCACGTTGAGCCGCACCAGCGGCCGCACGTCGGCGACCAGCCGACCCTCCTGATTGGCGACCAGCACAACGTCGTGCTCGCCGGCCAGGCTGACAATCACCTGCTCCACACGCGGGTCCTGGCGACGTGCTTCCGCATCCACCCGTCGCAACAGCTCCACCTTCTCCTCCGGGCTCATGCTCTCCAGGGGGTCGCCGGGGGCGTAGAGGCGCAGCCCGCTGCCGGCGCTCCAGGCCTTGAGGGCATGGCTCTCGCCGCTGCGGGCGATGGCCCGTGCCGCGCCGGAGGCCTCCAGCAATGCCGGCAGCACGATTTCATCGGAGTAGGCGAAACCGGTCTTCTCGCCACTCATGGCCCGCACGCCGACGCCTTGATCGATGCTGTGGCTGCCCTGCTTGATGATGCCGTCCTCCAGCACCCAGCCTTCGCTGCGGGTGCTCTGGAAGTACAGATCCGCGGCATCCACACCCGGCGCCATGAGCCGTCCGAACACCTTCTCCAGCTCGGCATCGGTGATTCCCGCCGGGGCGAAGAGCGTCTGTCGGGCGATTTCCAGGGGTTGTTGCATACGGATACCCTTGCGGTTGCGATTGGGTTGAGCGTCACCATGAGACAGCATGCATGCGACGATGATCCAGCGCCGGAAACCGACGCCGCAGGTCGCGCAGTCGGTCGAGGTCCACTTCGCTGCAGACTACCCCCGAGCCGCGGGAAAGGCTGTCCAGCACCTGTCCCCAGGGATCCACGATCATGCTCTCACCGTGGGTTTCCCGGCCGTTGACATGATAGCCGCCCTGGTTGGGCGCAATCACCACACTGAGATTCTCGATGGCGCGCGCGCGGACGAGGGTCCGCCAGTGCGCCTCGCCGGTCCTGGCGGTAAAGGCGGAGGGAACCACCAGCAGCTCCGCCCCCCGCTCCACCAATTGCCGGTACAGTTCGGGGAAACGGAGATCATAACAGATGGACAGCCCGATCCGGCCGAACGGGGTATCAACCACCGCAAGCCTGTCGCCCGGCTCAAGGGTTGCCGACTCCCGGTACGCCTGGTCGCCCTCCACATCCACGTCGAACAGGTGGATCTTGTCGTAGCGGGCCACCCGCTCGCCGCCTGGGTCGAACACCAGGCAGCTCTGCCGGGCGCGTTCCGGATCGGTGCCGAACATCGGCATCGCTCCGGCCACCAGCCAGACGCCGTGGTACGCGGCCTGTTCGGCGAAAAAATCCTGGAGTGGGCCACCGCGATCGGACTCCCGGTACTCCAGCTTGTCCCGCTCGTCCATGCCCATCAGCAGGGCATTCTCCGGCAACACCACCAGGTGGGCTCCCTGGTCCGCCGCCAGTTGCAGCAGGCGGCGTATCTCCTGCTGATTGCCGGCCACCCACGGTCCCGACGCCATCTGGATGGCGGCAACCCGCGGGCGCCCGTTACCGGTTCGCTCCATGGCCACACTCCCGCCAGCGCCGGGCAGGGATATCCCGCCCCGCCCACTGCATCAAGCTTCTCATACTAACCCTACGCGACGTATACGCCATGCTACGGTCCACCGAAGGCGGGATCCGCCGGATCGCCTGCCTGGAGGTCGGGAAGACCGCCGCCCGTCGCGGCCGGGGACCGCGGAATGCGCTCCACCTCCGGAGCGTGCCACGGCCCGGTGAGACGGTAGCGAAATCGTGTAACCCGATCGACCGGACCGCTGAACACCGTCTGCGCCAGGAACAGTGCCGCCGCCCCGGGCGGTCCGGCAATCAGCCCGCCGATCAGGGGCAACGCCGCCGATGTCCGGGGAATC
>SLLM01000313.1 GCA_007134055.1 Ectothiorhodospiraceae bacterium
AATAACGCAGGGGGGCGTTCAACGACACCGGTAACTGCCGGCCTGACATTCCGGCAGGCGGCGGTCACCCTCGTAATCGTCCTGGTCCTGGGCCTGATCGCCGGGCTCATCGAACTTGTCATGGACTGGCGTTCCATCCGTGCGGAGACGCGGCAGCAGACCGAGGGGACCCTGGAACTTGTTCACGGGCCAGCGGCTGAGGCGGCGTTCCAGTTCAACGACGAACTGGCGGTACAGGTTGTCGACGGTCTGTTCGCCAACCGCCAGATACACGAAGTCGTGCTGCTGGACAACTTCGGCAGTGTCCTGGTGGAGCGGGAGCGCGGTGATTCCCCGCCTGCGGGTCCGCTGGAAAGCTGGCTGTTCGGCGATATCGCCGACTACACGATCGAACTGCTGCACGGCGCCGGTGCCGGGGATCACGTTGGAACCCTGCACATCACCCTGGCGGAGAGCGAGATTGCCAGCAGCTTCATGGAGCGGGGGCTGGTGATCGTGGTTCTGGGCCTTGCCAAGGCAATGATCATCTCCGCCCTGGTGGTACTCATCTTCTATTTCATGATAACGCGCCCGCTGCTCGGCCTGCACTCGGCGATCATCCGTACTGATCCGGTCCGGCCGGGGTCATGGCCGCGACCGCGCTTCCGTGGCCATGACCGCGACGAGCTGGGACAGCTTGTTCAAGGCCTGGATGGCCTCATGCACGCCTTTCAGAACGGGCTGGAACAGCGTGACAAGGCCCGTGACGAGAACGCACGGCTGGGCGCGGAAATCGATGTCTCCCGCCGCATTCAGCACATGCTGCTGCCTTCGCCGGAGGAACTGTCCGCGATCCAGCCACTGGACATTGCCACCTACATGGAATCCGCCGAAGAGGTGGGCGGCGATTACTATGACATCCTCCGCCATGCCGGCGGCGTACGCATTGGTATCGGCGATGTCACCGGGCACGGTCTGGAGAGCGGGGTGGTGATGCTCATGACCCAGAGTGCGGTGCGCACCATGCTGGCCAGTGGCGAGGCGGACATGGTCCGGGTCATGGAAGTGCTGAACAACATCATCTACAGCAACGTGCAGCGCATGGGGTCCGGCAAGAACCTGACCCTCGCGCTGCTCGACTACCGGTCGCTGGAAGCGGCGGCTGCCGATTCGCCGGCGGTGAGCGGCCAGCTGCGGGTCAGCGGTCAGCACGAGACGGTGATCGTCGCCCGGGCGGACGGTACCAACGAGGTCATCGACACCGACGAACTCGGTTTTCCCATCGGACTGGTGGAGGAAATGGCGCAGTTCGTCAGCGAGACCACGATATCCCTCTACCGGGATGACGTGGTCGTGCTCTACACGGACGGCATCACCGAAGCAGCCGACGAGTCGGATCGTCTTTACGGCGAGGATCGTCTGCTCGAACTCATCGGACGGCATCGCGGAATGCCCGCGGAGGCCATCAAGAATGCGATCATCGAGGACGTCAAGCGTCATGTCGGTGATCAGAAGCTTTATGACGACCTGACGCTGGTGGTGCTGAAACAGCGTTGACAGATGGAGGGTGTCCGGCGATGCGATGTACGGAAATGATGGCGCGGACAGGCAGGCCAGCAGCAATTGCCATCGTGCTGGCGCTGTTTGCGGGACTCCTGGCTACAGGAGCGAAGGGGCAGTCCCTGGAGGATGTCCGGTGGCTGAGCGAGGAGTACGCGCCGATCAACTACAGCGATGACGGTGTTCCTGCCGGCATCTCGGTGGAGATCGTTGCTGCGATGTGGGAGCGCCTGGGGCTGCAGCGGGAGGTCACCGACATCCGCATCCTGCCCTGGGCCCGGGGCTATCGCATGGCCCAGGATGACCCGGATACCTGTCTGTTCGCGACCACCATCACCGAACCGCGCCGGAAACTCTTCCACTTCGTGGAGCCGCTGCTGGATGTGCGCATCGTTCTCATCGGACACCGGGATTCCGCCCCGGCCATCGACACGATCGCGGACCTGGAGCCCTACCGCATCGGCGTGGTCCGGGACGACATCGGCGAGCATCTCCTGCATATCGCCGGTGCGAACAGCACGCTGGTGCGTACCGATTCCGCGCGCATCATGGTGAGAATGCTGCGTGGCGGGCGTTTCGACCTGATTGCCTACGATCAGAGCGTCGCCCGCTGGAGCATGCAGGAGGAAGGTCTGGATCCCGCGGAGTATGTCGATGTCCACGTCCTCGAGGAGGCGGACATGGGTATCGCGTGCAACCGGGATATGGATCCGGCGCTCATCGCCCGGATGCAGGAGGCGCTGGACCACCTGATCGCCGATGGTACCGTGGACGGGATCATCGCCAGCTACCGGGACTGAGCCGACGGCGTGCTCCTCGCCAGGGCCCGTCCGGGGCCCCCCGTTTGCGGCATATGTAGCGCGTCGAAGTGCGCTTAGGGTGTCCATGAACAACGACACGTCTCATGGGTGCCAGCGTACATGTTCATTTCCTTCCGTTCTTCCCTCCTGCCCCTGTCGCTTGCAACGCTCACGCTGATCGCCGGCTGCTTCGGCGGGGGTGGCGGGGGTGGCGGGGACTCCGCCGACGGTATCAACGCCGATGCGGGGGACGACAAGCAGGTCAGCCCGGGAGCGACCGTCCTGCTCGATGGTACCCAGAGCGAGGGTGATCCGGACCTCTCCAGCTGGGCCCAGATTGAGGGGGAACCCGCGGTGACCCTCGAACCCGTGGCGGGGATTCCCTTCACTGCCCAGTTCGTCGCCCCGGACGAGGAGACCGAGCTGGTGTTCGAGCTGACCGTGCAGGATGAGGATGGAAACCAGGACAGCGACGCCGTGACCGTCACGGTGGGCGCATCCAGCGCCGTCACCGCGGATGCCGGCGACGACCAGACCGTCACCGTGGGCGAGGAGGTCACCCTCGACGGCAGCGCCAGCACGGCCGAGGACGGCGATATCGAAAGCTATACCTGGGAGCCGGTGCTCGGCACCGAGGCGGTGCTGAGCGGAGCCGACGAAGTTGTCGCCACCTTCCAGCCCGACGAGCCGGGCGAGTATGTCTTCCGTCTCACCGTGGCCGATGGTGCCGGCGCCGAGGACTCGGACAACGTCAACGTCACTGTGCAACCGGATCTCTCCGGCGCCGAGCGACTGCTGTTCTTCACCGTGGCCGACGGCGACGCGGAGAACCCGACCAAGTCGATCCACGCGGTGGCTCCCGGGGATGTGATCGGACCCGCGAGCGCCGCCCGGGCGGCGGTTACTGCGCAGGACAACTCCCGCGCCCGCACCGATGAGGACTTCTTCCGCGCAACCGGTGATTTCCGTGCCGAGCAGCCGCCCGTGGGCGTTACCTGGAACCAGTACGAGCCGGACCGGACCAATCTCCCCCTCGGTGTCCTGACCGTGGATCGCGATGGCCCGGACCGGGAGGTGGAGCACCACTCCGTGGTGTTCAACGCGCCCAACGGCTGGCTCTGGCGTGCCCACCTGGATGACGGCCGGCTCATGTCCAGCCGTGTTTCCGGCGAGACCGAGGCCGGGGTGGTGTGCGCTGCCCGCGTGCTCGGAGACCATGCCGACGTGATGAATACGCGCATCGTCTACCAGATGCCACGGGACGGCGATGGTGACTGCAACCGCACCACCTGGCGCATGGCCCGCCTGGGCGCCAATGTCAGCGAGGATCCGGTCACGCTGGTGGAGGAATTCGACTACGGGACGTTTCGCAAGGAATTCTCGCTGGACTGGGCCATGGCGGTACGCGACGGCAGTGGGGCGCTGGAGAAGGTGATCATTTATCAGGGTGACATGTCCATCCCCGGGGATTCCGACGACCTCGGCGATGGCACCCTGATCCAGTACGACATCGCGACCGGTGCGACGGGCCCCGCGCTGCGCGACAACAGCAACTTCGACGGCAACACCGTGCAGGTCCGCAAGCTGGGCCGAGGTGGTGCGAGCGGCGAGGAGCTGGTGATCAATGCATGGGGGCCGACTCCCGGCGACATGGGAACCATCCTGGTCTACGACCGGGACGAAGGCGAGTTCGGAGCCGCTGCAGATGAGGTCGGTAGCGCAGTCAACGCCGCCACGGTCGAACGCAGCATCACGGGCCAGGAGCAAGCGGTCACCGTTGATGGCCGGGTCTACATCGCAGACATCCGGGACGGAAACGCCAGCTCGGGCCGTCTGGCGGAGGTGGATCCCGATGCCCGGGTCGGCGGGTTCATTGGCCGGATGGAGCGGATCGACGTCAACTGGGGCTCGCCCCGCGGGGTTCCCATGATCACGGCCGCCGGCGATCGGATCGCGTGGGCCTACATCAACAATACGAGCCAGGATATCGAGCTGCAGCAGCGACGTATCCGCTCGAACGTCACGGATGGTTCCTCCGCACTGCAGATTGCCGACGGCGACATTCTGTTCGGCTTCCCGCAGCAGACCCCTACGGCACCGCATGACTGGGTTTTCTACAACCGCTTCGAGCTGGAGAACGGAGTGCCTCGCAGCGAGGAGGCTGTGGCCGTCGACATCGCGGGCGAGGGCATGGGCACCATGTCCATCGACGACGCCGAGTGGCTGGGCACCGCCTGGTCCGATGCCATCCCGGAAAGCGGGGAGGAAGCCACGCATGTCTTCTACTTCAGATCCGTTGCCGGATCCGACCGTTTGAAGGCCCGACCCGTTGATGGCCTGGTCGGCGGCAGCATCGTCGACTTCAACGAGCAGCCCGACGGCGGGCGCAATAACGGTGACCGGTGGATCGGCGGCTACGGGCCGGAGATCCTGATCGGCTGGCGGCGGCCGCTGACCTCCAGTGGCGTCGTCTATTATGCGGATGCGGAAGATGCCGGGTCACTGGTGCGGGTGACGGAACCGGGCACCACCGCCAGCCCGATCTCTTTCCACTGATAACCACGCCCGACCCGGATCCGGATCGCTGCATCCAGGGCGGGTGTCGACCGGGACGCCAAGATCCGGAACCCGGGAACTGGCACAGGGTTCGCGGCCCGGTACACACCGGCGAACCGTCATGCCTGCGATACCTCTGATCGCTTAAAACGCGGAACCAGGGCAAAGCGGCGCAAGTAATGACCAAGGCCTGGCTTTGCCTCCCGAAAGGTTGGTACTCTTCCCGGACGTATTTCCCGTAGGGTTGATGATTGCGGCGAACCTGCGGCAGCGACGCCGTCGCTGCCCGGAACGGAAGCCGGAGTCGCCCGAACGGGGCGGCAATGGCGCTGGATCAGCTGAACGGAGTCGGCGATGACGAATGGGAAACCGGCGCGGCCCCCGGTGGTGGAGCTACAGGCGTGGCAGGATGCCCTGGCGCAGCAGCATCTCCGGGAAAAGGAACACACCCGCGCGCGGGATGCCCTCAACGCTGCCCGTCGCCGCCTGCCCATGGTCAGGCTGGAGCGCGAGTACCAGTTCCGCGGTGCCGGCGGCACCCTCTCCCTGCGGGACCTCTTCGAAGGGCGGCGGCAGCTCATCGTCTACCACTTCATGTTCGGGCCCGACTGGGAGGCCGGCTGCGACGGCTGCTCCTGGGTCGTGGATGCCATGACTCACCCGGCACATCTGCACGCCCGGGACACCACGCTTGCGCTCGTCTCCCGGGCACCGCTGGAGAAGCTCGAACGCTACCGGGAGCGCATGGGCTGGACACATCCCCCCTGGTATTCATCCCTGGGGAGCGAATTCAACTTCGACATGGGAGTCAGCACCGGCGAGCGGGACGCGCCCGGCACGGACCGGGGCGAGCGTCACGGGGTCAGCGTCTTCCTGCAGGATGCGGACGGCATCTACCGAAGCTATTTTACCGGCAGACGTGGCGTCGAGTACCTGGGCAGCCTCTGGACCTACCTGGACCTCACCCCCTACGGCCGCCAGGAAACGTGGGAGGATTCGCCGCCGGGATGGCCGCAGTCGCAAGCGTATGTCTGGAATCGTCGGCACGACGAGTACGACCAATGAAGGACTGAGCATGGCCGGGAGGGCTGTCATGGAACCCAGAATCAGCATGATCACGCTAGGCGTGAAGGATCTCGACGCATCCACCCACTTCTACGCCCATGGCCTGGGCTTCCCCCGTCGGGACTCGCCACCGGAAGTGGCCTTTTTCCCCCTGAATGGCACCTGGCTGGCCCTTTTCGGCCGCGACGACCTGGCGGCGGATGCGGGGGTGCCGGCGCGGGGCAGCGGCTTCAGCGGGTTCGCGCTGGCCCACAATGTCGAAACCGAGGCGGCCGTGGACAGGATTCTCCAGCAGGCGGTCGATGCCGGGGGAACACTGATCAAGGCGGCGTGGAAGACGGAATGGGGTGGTTACGCCGGCTACTTCGCCGACCCGGATGGCTACCTCTGGGAGGTGGCGCACAACCCCCACTTCTGGGTTGGTCCGCCGGCCGGGAACGGTCCGTGAGCCTTCGCAGCAGCCTGCTCGTCTGGACGGGTACCGCCACCGCCGTGCTGGTGTGCCTGACGACCGCGCCGGGGAATGCCTGGAACCTTGCCGGAATCGTGGCCCTGGCGGTGTTCTCCCGGATCGCGGCGGGAAATCTCGCCATCTTCTTCCTGGTGACCGGCCTTATCGCCCTGAAGGGCAGTGACCTCACGGGCGAAAGCCTCCTCGCAGCCCTGGTCCTGCCGCTGTATGTGATGGTTGCCGCGGTCTATCTGCTCTGCTTTCTGATCGTGCTTGCCCCGGGTCTGGGTAGCCATACCGGCGGTACTGGGGGCAGCGGATTGGGTGGCGGCGATAGTGGCGGCGGCGGAGGAGGAGGGTGCTGATGGGGCATGACATCGACCCATCATGGATCCGTCGGCAGTAACGGAGACCGACGACCCATGACAAGGATCGTGCGCAGCGGCAACTGCCGAAATTCGCCGAAGAATCAGCTGGTCGAGGACTTGGCGGTCGCCCTCCTGACCGGTGACCGGCAGGCCGTCTCCGGCCTGGTTACCGACGATGTCCAATGGACCACCGTCGGCGGCGAGGCAGTGCAGGGACGGCAGGCGCTGGGCGATTCCCTCCAGGGCGTGGAGCCGGCAGGGATCGAGGAACTGGTGGTGCTGCATGTCGTGACCCACGGAAAATCCGGTGCCGTCGACGGCACCATCGTCGACGGTGGCCGGCAACAGGGGTTCTGCCACGTCTTTGACTTCGCCAACACCAGGGGCAGCACCGTGCAACGGATCACTTCGTACCGGATCAGTGTGTGACCTTGCTGTGACCTTGCGGCTGTCTGCCACCTGCCTCCGGGATCAGGCACCGCCCTGCTGTCCAGAGACCGGATGCAGGGCAGCGTAATGGCGGCGCGGTGGATCCCGCTGTTTCCCAGCGGTCCAGACGCAAAAAAGGGGTTGCGCCGATCGGTGCAACCCCTTGGTTTAATGGCTCCCCGGGACGGGCTCGAACCGCCGACCCAGTGATTAACAGTCACTTGCTCTACCAACTGAGCTACCGGGGATTTGCTGGTCGCCGGACATTCTACAGAACGGCGCGATGGCGTCAACTGGGCGGTTCCGGCGTGCCGCCGATCATTTCAGCACCCGCTGGATGCGTTCCATGGCGGCCTCCAGATTCTCCATGCTGGTGGCGAAGGAGATGCGGATATGGCCGGAGAGGCCGAATGCCGATCCGGGAACCACGGCCACGCCGGCGTCGTTCAGCAGGAAGTCCGCGAAAGCCACGTCATCGCGGATTCCCAGTCGCTTCATGGCAGCGTCCACCCGGGGGAAGCAGTAGAAGGTGCCGTCGCCGCGCAGCGCCTCCACGCCGGGCATGGCATTGAGGGCGCGGACCACGAAATCGTGCCGCTGGCGGAACGCCCGGACCATGGGAGCGATGCAGGACTGCTCGCCGGTGAGGGCCGCGGTAGCGGCCTCCTGGGAGATCGAGCAGGCGCTGGTCGTCGTCTGCGACTGGATCTTCTTCATCGCACCGATTACCGCTTGCGGGCCGGCGGCATATCCGATGCGCCAGCCGGTCATGGCGTAGCCCTTGGATACCCCGTTGACGACGACGGTACGTTCCTTGAGCTCGGGGCAGGCATTGACAATATTGCAGAAGCCGTCGGTCCGCCAGAGGATGTGCTCGTAGATGTCGTCCGTCATGATCAACACGCGGGGATAGGCTTCCAGCACGTTCCCCAGGGCAGCGAGTTCCTCCCTGGTATAGGCGGCGCCGGTGGGGTTGGACGGGCTGTTCAACACCAGCAGCCGGGTCTGCTCGGTGAGTGCTGCGTCCAGCTGTTCCGCGGTTACCTTGAAGCGATGGCGCTGGTCGGCCTCGATCACCACCGGAATCGCGTCGCAGAGCTTCGACATGTCTGGATAGGAGGTCCAGTACGGGGCGGGGATCACCACCTCGTCGCCGTCATCCAGCACCGCCGCCATCAGGTTGTAGATGCTATGCTTCGCCCCGGAGGAGACAATGAGCTGCGTCAGGTCGTACTCCAGGGCATTCTCGTTGCGGAACTTTGCCTGCACCGCCTGCTTGAGTTCCGGGGTTCCGTCCACCGCCGTGTACCGGGTCCTGCCCTTGCCGATTGCCTCGATGGCGGCCTGCCGGATGTGCTCGGGGGTGTCGAAGTCGGGCTCCCCGGCACCGAGTGCAATGATGTCCCTGCCCGCAGCGCGCAGCTCTGCCGCCCGCGTGGTGACGGCGACGGTGGGGGACGGCTTGATCCGCTGAACCCGTCTGGCGAGGGTGATGTCCAAGAGCGTCTCCAGGCCCGGGGCAGCGGCGGGGGTTCGCCCGCAGCCCGTAATGGGATAAACGTACACAATAGCGTACCGTCACGCGGCGCCCAAGCGGATCGGTGGCGGCGCGGGGACGGTGTGGCCGTGGACCACCGTGTAGCGCAGGGAACCTCATGAGCAAGCGTTTCGAGATGGCGTCAGGCTACCAGCCGGCGGGTGATCAGCCGGCGGCGATTGACTCCCTGGTGGCCGGCCTTGCCGGCGGCTATCGTTGCCAGACGCTGCTGGGAGTCACCGGCTCCGGCAAGACCTTCACGATGGCGAATATCATCCAGCGCGAACAGCGGCCCGCCCTCGTGCTGGCGCCCAACAAGACCCTGGCCGCGCAACTGTACGGGGAGATGCGGGAGTTCTTTCCGCACAATGCGGTGGAGTACTTCGTTTCCTACTACGACTACTACCAGCCGGAGGCCTACGTGCCCGCCTCCGACACCTTCATCGAGAAGGACGCCTCGGTGAACGAGTACATCGAGCAGATGCGCCTGTCCGCCACCAAGGCGATCATCGAGCGGCGGGACACGATCATCGTTGCCTCGGTCTCCTCGATCTACGGGCTCGGCGACCCCAAGCTGTACCTGACTATGGTGCTGCATCTGGTGCGGGGCGACCTGGTGGACCAGCGGCAGATCCTTCGCCGCCTGGCGGAACTGCAGTACACCCGCAACGACATGGAACTCAAGCGGGGCACCTACCGGGTGCGCGGGGAAGTGATCGACGTTTTCCCGGCGGAGTCCGAGGAACAGGCGGTTCGAATCGAACTGTTCGATGACGAGATCGAAGCCCTGAGCTGGTTCGATCCGCTCACCGGCGAGGTGGAGCGCCGGGTGCCCCGATTGACCATCTATCCGAAGACCCACTACGTGACGCCGCGGCAAACCATCATGGATGCCATTGAACAGATCCGGGATGAATTGCGGGAGCGCCTGCAGGAACTGCGGGCGGCGGACAAGCTGGTAGAGGCCCAGCGGCTGGAGCAGCGCACGCGATTCGACATCGAGATGATGCAGGAACTCGGCTACTGCAGCGGCATCGAGAACTACTCGCGCTACCTGTCCGGCAGGCGACCGGGGGAGCCGCCGCCGACCCTGTTCGATTACCTGCCGCCGGACTGCCTTCTATTCATTGACGAATCCCACGTCACCGTGCCGCAGATCGGCGGCATGTTCCGGGGTGACCGGGCGCGGAAGACCACCCTGGTCGAGTACGGTTTTCGTCTTCCTTCGGCTCTCGACAACCGCCCGCTACGCTTCGACGAATGGGAGGCGATCGCGCCACAGATGGTCTTCGTTTCCGCGACGCCGGGCCCCTACGAGAAGGAGCACGCCGCCTGTGTGGTGGAACAGGTCGTGCGGCCCACCGGTCTGGTGGACCCGGAGGTGGAGCTGCGTCCGGCCTCCACCCAGGTGGACGATCTGCTGCACGAGGCCAACGAGCGGGTCGCACGGGGCGAGCGGGTACTGGTTACCACGCTGACCAAGCGCATGGCAGAGGATCTGACCGAGTACCTCGCGGAGCACGGCTGCAAGGTGCGCTACCTGCACTCGGACATCGATACCGTGGAGCGCATGGAGATCATACGCGACCTGCGGCTCGGTGTGTTCGACGTACTGGTGGGCATCAACCTGTTGCGGGAAGGGCTGGACCTGCCGGAGGTGTCGCTGGTTGCCATCCTCGACGCCGACAAGGAAGGCTTTCTCAGATCCGACCGGTCGCTGATCCAGACCATCGGCCGAGCCGCCCGCAACCTGCGTGGCAAGGCTATCCTGTATGCGGATTCGGTGACCGGATCAATGCAGCGGGCGATGGATGAAACCCAACGGCGGCGGGAGAAGCAGCTGGCTTTCAACGAGGCCCACGGCATCACGCCAAAGGGCATTCGCAAGGCTGTTGCCGACGTTATGGAACGCAACGGCAGCTGGGTCGCAACCCGGCCCGGAACGTCCACCGGGGACGAGATGGCTGCCGCCTACCGCGGCCTGACCCCGGCCCAGGCGGTGCGGCGCATCAACGAGCTGGAGCAGCGCATGTACGAACACGCCCGCAACCTGGAGTTCGAGGAGGCGGGCCGGCTGCGGGACGAGATACGCCTGCTGGAGCGGCATGCGCTCGATCGTGCCGACGTCACGGCGGATGGGGCGCAGACCTGAGGGATTGCCCGCCCTCAGAGTACCCCCATGAGGTTGTCGCGGACCGTGCCCAGATGCTGCGCCATGGCCTGCCGGGCGCGGTCCGGATCGCGGTCGCGGATGGCGTTGACCATGGCGCTGTGCTGGCGATCGTAGACCCGGCACAATTCCTCGGTCACCGAGCGTTTCTTCAGGGCGTACCATTCCGGCTCGTTGCGGATGCTGTTGATTGCCTGGCAGTAGTCGATGAGCAGGGAGTTCCGCGTGGCGCGAAAGACCATCAGATGCAGCTGGCCATCCCAGTGTTCGAACTCTCCCAGGCTGCTCGCCGTCAGGCTGCTGGTCAGCGCCGATTCGATCGCCTTCAGGTCGTCTGCGCTGGCGCGGCTGGCAGCCACGGCGGCAGCCTGCGGCTCCATGATGAGCCGCACTTCCATCAGCTCCGCAGGACTGGCGCCGCGCATCCTGCTGGGCAGGGTGCCGCCGTTGTGCTTCCCGGTCACCCGGACGAATGTCCCGGCGCCGACGCGGCGGACCAGGTGTCCTTCCTGCTCCAGATGCGAGAGCGCCCTGCGCAGGGTGTTGCGTGCCACGCCGAGCTCCGCCGCCAGGAGCCGCTCCGGAGGCAGCTGCTGTCCCTCCATGAGGGACCCGGCGCGGATCCGGTGCAGTATGTCGTTCATGGCCGCGTCCGCGGCTCTGCCGTTGTTTTGATCACGCAATGGTCGTGCCCGTGCACCTATGGTGCAAGTTGAGTACGGATACAGCTTCTTTACACAATGTTACCCAGCGTCTGCAACCCTTGACGGCGCAGAAAAGCTGGCATATGTTGAAAAGCATAAAACAAAAGGATCAATGGTTCAACATTGGTTCAATCTCAATCCAGATCAAGGAGCAGGAATGAAGCTGATCGCCTACGCTCAGGGCGACACCGTCGGGATTGGCGAACTCGCGGCGTCGGGTGACGTCATCTTTCCCGTGCGCGCCGCCGGCATCGATCCCGCCGATGGAATACGTTCCATGGTGGAGCTGGCGAGCAGCGGGGAATCCCTCCCCCGTGGCGACCGGGAGTCACCTATCCAGCTGAGCGCGGTTCGCGTCCGGGCCCCCCTTCCAAGGCCACGACGGAACATTTTCTGCGTCGGCAAGAACTATTTCGACCATGCCGAGGAGTTCGCCCGCAGCGGGTTCGACTCCAGCGCCGCGAGCGGTGCGATCCCGGAAGCGCCCATTATCTTCTCCAAGGTGCCGGAGTGCGTGATCGCCGATGGCGAGGAGGTGGTGTTCGATCCTGCCGTCACCCAGGCCGTGGATTACGAGGCGGAACTCGCCGTGATCATCGGCCGCGGTGGCCGGGGCATCCGCAAGGAAGACGCCATGGAGCATGTCTGGGGCTATACCATTATAAACGACGTCACGGCCCGGGATCTTCAGGGGCGGCACAAGCAGTGGCTGATCGGCAAGTCCCTGGATACGTTCTGTCCCATGGGCCCGGTGGCCGTTACGGCGGACGAACTGGATCTCGACAACGCCCGGGTCCGCTGCTGGGTGAACGACGAGTTGCGGCAGGATGCGTCGGTCCCGCAGCTTATCTTCGATATCCCCACCCTGATTGCCGCCATATCCGCCGGGATTACTCTCTATCCGGGTGACGTGATCGCCACGGGTACTCCCGCCGGCGTCGGGATCGGCTTTGATCCGCCCCGATACCTGCAGTCCGGGGATGCGGTGATGGTGGAGATCGACGGGATCGGCCGGTTGTCTAACACCTTCCGGTCCACCCAGGAAATCACGGAGGCAGTATGAGCACTCAGGTGATCGAGCGCATGGCCGTGGAAGTGGAAGGCGATGGCACACCCGTCGTCATGCTGCACGGCCTCGGCGGCACGTCCAACACCTTCACGCCACAGATGCCCGTGCTGCGCTCCGGCTACCGGGTCATCCGCCCGGACCTGCCGGGAGCCGGGCGCAGTCGCTGGAGCGACGATCTGAGCATAGGCAGCATGGTGCAGTCGGTGCTGGGCATGTGCCGCGTGCTCGGCGTGGAGAAGGCGCATTTCGTTGGTCATTCCATGGGCACGATCGTCTGTCAGCATCTGGCCATGGAGCGCCCGTCGCTGGTCAAGAGCCTGGCGCTCTTCGGCGCATTGATGGAGCCGCCGGAGCAGGCGCGTCCGGCGCTGCGCGACCGCGCTGCCAAGGCGCGGTCCGAGGGCATGGCGGATATTGCCGATGCCATCGTCCAGGCTGCTACCTCGTCCGAGACGAAGGAGCGAAACCTGCTGGCGGTGGCACTGGTGCGGGAATCCCTCATGCGGCAGCCGGCGGATGGGTATGCCGCGAACTGCGAAGCGCTCTCCGAGGCGCGGGCGGCTGATCTCAGCCGGATCGGTTGTCCGACGCTGCTCGTCACCGGCGAAGAGGATGGTGTCGGTCCGCCGTCCGTTTCCCGGATGATGGCCGAGCGCCTGGAGAATGCCCGTTCTGTCATACTGTCGCGCTGCGGCCACTGGACGACCTTCGAACGGGTAGAGGAGGTCAACAGGGAGCTGGGTTCGTTTCTCGCCAGCGTGCGTTGACGGGCCGGCGGAACTACGGCCAGGGCGCCGTGCACCAAATGATACAGGCCGGGGTACCGGCCGCCGCAGCATTCGGAGGAGACCATGGGCGATTATCTGTTCACCAACGTACGGATTCTGGACGGCTCCGGCGAACAGCCGTACACCGGCGAGGTGCTGGTTCAGGGCAACCGGATCAAGCACGTCGGCCGCGGGTCCCGCACGGCCCCGGGCAACGGCCACACCACCATCGACGGGGCCGGTGCCACGCTCATGCCGGGCATGACGGAGGCGCACACGCACCTGTCCTGGAACGACCAGCCCAGTCTGGACGCCATCCAGATGATGCCGGTGGAGGAGCACACGCTGTTCACCGCTGACATGGCCAAGCGCTACATCGAAATGGGCTGGACGTCCTGCCTGGGTGCGGCGTCGGCAAAGCCGCGGCTGGACGTGGTCATCCGCAATGCCATCAACAAGGGGCAGATCCCCGGGCCGCGCTACAGCGCCGCCAGCCAGGAGATCACCACCACCGGGGGTCTCGGGGATACCTCCCCGCCACACATCGATATCCCGGACATGTCCTTTGGCTGCATCGTCTCCGGGGTCGAGGAAATGCGCCTGGCGGTGCGCAAGTTCATCAAGTACGGCTGTGACACGATCAAGCTGAACCTCTCGGGCGAGGAAATCGCCGGGGTGCCGGCAGAGGAAACGCCGATGACCGACGAGGAGGTGTCGGTGGCGGTGTCCGAGGCCAAGCGCAGGGGGCTCCGGGTGGCTGCCCATGCCCGCTCGAACGAGTCGATCAAGATGTGCATACGGCACGGGATCGAGATCATCTACCACGCCTCCTATGCCGACGAGGAAACGCTGGACATGCTGGAGGCGCACAAGGACAAGCACTTCGTTGCCCCGGGCCTGGCCTGGCTCATCAAGACCGCAACGGAGGCCTCGGATTACGGCGTCAAGCCGGACTCTCCCCTTGGGATGCAGTATGCCCGGGAGGCGGAGATTGCCACCGAGACCATGCGCAAGATGCACCGGCGCGGCATTCGCGTCCTGCCCGGCGGGGACTATGGCTTCGCCTGGATCCCCCATGGCACCAACGCCAAGGATCTGGAGTATTTCGTCGACCGGGTGGGCATGTCGCCGATGGAGGCGCTGGTTGCTGCCACCAAGCTCGGTGGGCAGATCATGGCCCGGGGCAATGAGCTCGGGCTGCTCAAGGAAGGCTACCTGGCGGACATCATCCTGGTGGACGGCGATCCGCTGGCCAACATCCGCGTGCTGCAGGAGAAGAAGCGTATTCTCGCCGTGATGAAGGATGGCACCTTCTACCGGGCTCCCGAAGGCACCGCGCAGCGTCAGGCCATGCGGTGGACCGGCTAGCCTGACCGGTCCCCCGGTCGCAACCGAAAACAACCAGACGATACGGCGGGTACGGGGTCGGAGACCCGCCGGCAGGCACGAGAGAGGGTGGTGCATGACGCTGTTCCTGCTGACGCTGCTCAACGGGCTGACCCTGGCCGGACTCTATTTTCTGGTGGCCAGCGGCTTCTCCCTGGTGTTCGGGCTCATGCGCAACATCAACCTTGCGCATGGCTCACTTTACCTGCTGGGTGGCTATATCGGCTATTCCACGTTCCGTGCCACGGGGTCCTGGGAGCTTGGCGTGGTGGTGGGAACCCTGAGCATGGCGGCCGCGGGTGTGCTGCTGCAGTATTTCATCTTCCGGTTCATGGAAGGCGAGGAGTTGCGGCAGACGCTGGTTACCATCGCCCTGTCGATCGTGGCCGCGGACCTCATGCTCTGGTACTGGGGCGGCACGGCCTACCAGTTCACCACGCCCGACTGGATCCGGGGTGCCGTCTCGTTGCCCTTCACGCCGCTGCGCTACCCAACGTACCGGCTGGCGATCCTGGTGGCCGCAGTGGTTGTCGGGATCGCCCTGTGGCTGTTCCTGAACAGGACCCGCATAGGGATGATGGTGCGTGCCGGGGTGGACGACAAGGACATGCTGGCCGCCTCGGGGGTGAACGTCCAGCTCCTGTTCTGCGTCACGTTTGCCATCGGTGCGGGTTTGGCTGGGCTCGCCGGTGTCCTGGGCGGCAGCTACCTGTCCCTGGCCCCCGGTGAGGACATGCGCTTCCTGCTGGCATCATTGATCGTGGTGATCGTGGGCGGCATGGGCAGCATTGTCGGGGCGGGCATCGGTGCCGTGCTGATCGGCCTGACCGAGCAGTTCGGTCTGGCCTACGCTCCTGCCTACGCCCCCGTGTACACATTCCTGATTCTCGTCTTCGTGCTTGCCTTCCGTCCCCAGGGGATCGTTGGCCGGCCGCTGCAATCCTGAGGGGAGACCATGGCCTCGGTGCTTGACGAAACCCCGCGGACGAACGACGGCACACTGGCACGGCTGGTGCGGTCCCTCCGCTGGTATTACGTGGCAATGATCGCCTTCCTGCTCATCTACCCGCTGATCACCGGTGGGTTCTGGACGGTACAGATCGGTGCCCAGACGCTGATCCTCGGCACCATCGCCCTGTCGCTGATGCTGCTTGCTGGGTATGGGGGCATGGTGTCCCTGTCGCAGCTCACCATCGCGGGGCTGGCCGGCTATATGATTGCGGTCTTCGGGGGTGCCTCCGGCGGCCTGGGGCTCGGGTGGCCGCCATTCGTGGCGATTCCGATGGCGATTGCCGTGGCCACATTGTTCGCCACCCTGGTGGGCGTCATCTCGGTGCGCACCGAGGGGATCTACACCATCATGATCACCCTGGCCGTCGGCATGGCGTTTTACTTCTTCGTGCTGCAGAACCGGGAGATCTTCAACGCCTTCGACGGCTTCGCCGGGCTGCGGCCACCGCTGGTGCTGGGCATCAACATGCGCGAGGCGAACAATTTCTACTTCTTCTGCCTTGCGATCGCGGGGTTCGGCTATTGCCTCGTGCTCTATCTGTCCCGGGCACCTTTCGGGCTGGCGTTGCAGGCGGTGCGCGACAACCCTCGACGCATGCGGGCGCTCGGCTTCAATATCCAGGCGCACCGGGTGGCCGCCCATGCACTGGCCGGTTTCCTGGCGGCCCTGGGCGGCATGCTCCTGGTCTGGATGAACGGTCAGATTTCCCCGGGCAGCGTCGGCATCGCGCCCCTGATCTCGATCCTGATCATCGCCATCCTCGGTGGCATCCGGCACCCGGTCGGACCGTTCATCGGGGCACTGATCTTCGTGCTGCTGGACAACTTCGCCATGCAGCTTATCGGAGGCGACCGTTTCAACACGGTCATCGGGCTCATCTTCCTCGTTATCGTGCTGTTCTCCCCGGACGGGGTGCTCGGCCTGTGGAAGATGTTCCGCAACCGCCTCAGGCGGCAACCACAAGATTCCGTCGAATCCCGGACGGAGTAATAGCGCAACAGTGGAGGAGTGTACGACATGATCCATAAACCACTCGCAACAACCGCGGCCAGCGCACTGGCGTTGGCCATGACCATCGGCACCACTACGGCTCACGCCGACGAACCGATCCGGATCGGCGTACTGGCCACCCTGGAGGGTGTCTTTGCGGCATCGGGTCAGGATGGCATGCGCGGCTTCGACATGGCGGTCGACAGGTTCGACGGCGAGGTAGCCGGGCGGGAGATCCAGGTCTATCGCGCATCCTCGGACGCCTCGCCGGACAGCGCGCTCAGCGCCGCCCGGCGACTGGTCGAGAACGACGAGGTCGACATCCTGATCGGGCCGCTGTCCGGTTCCGAGGGCATCGCTGTGAAGAACTACGCCCACGAGCAGCCACAGGTGACGTTCCTGAACGGCAGTTCCGCGGCACAGGAGACCACCCTGGACAATCCGGCGGAGAACTTCTTCCGCTTTTCCACGGAAGGCGTGCAGTGGCAGGCGGGACTCGGTACCTACGTGTACGAGGAGAAGGGCTACGAGCGCGTTGCCATCCTTGCCGAGGACTATTCCTTCCCGTACGCGCAGATCATGGGTTTCATGACCGAGTTCTGTGATCTGGGCGGAACCGTGGCGGAGAAGATGTTCGTGCCGCTGGAGACGCGGGACTACTCCTCGGTGATTGCCCGCATGCCGCAGGACATCGATGCCATCTATACCGTGATGGGTGGTTCGGACATCCTCAACTTCCTGGAGCAGTACCAGCAGATGGGCGGGGAGGCGCCGCTGATCGGCGGTTCCATCGCGGTCGACCAGACCATCCTCTCCGCCGAGGGACCGGACCGGGACTACCTGATCGGTACCCCCACCTCCGGTCCCCTGGCAGACGACTGGGATGATCCGGAATTCGTCGCCTGGCAGGAGCGCTATCAGGAGATGTTCCCGGATGGTCTCGGCTCCCCGGGGCTGTTTGCCCATGCCTACTACGTCAACACCCTGGCGGCACTGACCGCGCTCGAGGAGGTCGGCGGTGAACTGGGCGATGGCCATGAGGCATTGCGGGACGCCCTGCAGAACCTGGAGCTGGACACGCCCACCGGCGTGGTGCAGGTCGACCACAACCGCCAGGCCATTGCCGACATCTTCATCACCGAGGTGTCCAGTGACGGCGAGGGAGGTCTCTACAACCGCGTCGTCGGCGTGGTGGAAGGCGTGAACCAGACCCTCGGCTTCCCCGAGGAGGAATTCCTGGCGAACGGCTTCGCAGCCCGGGACAACCCGCCGGTGGAGGAGTGTCAGTGAGGCATCGGCGGAATCGGTAAACCGGGTGTAACAATGGCAACAGTGCAACCTGTAAAAGCCCGGTCGGCGGCGGCTTATGCCCTGGAACTCCAGGGCGTGAGCCGCTCGTTCGGCGCGCTGAAGGCCCTCTCGGATATCGACCTGCGGGTGGCATCCGGAGAGCGGCGGGCGGTGCTCGGCGCCAATGGCGCCGGCAAGACGACCCTGTTCAACGCGATCACCGGGGATTTCCCGCCCACCAGTGGCCGGATCCGTTTCTTCGGCGAGGATGTGACCAGCCTGCCGGCGCACGAACGGATCCGTCGTGGCCTGCGGCGAACGTACCAGAGCTCGCAGCTCTTCCACGGGCTCACGGTCCTCGACAACCTGTTTCTTGCCGTCCGCGGTGTCTCCCGGGGACGGTTCTCCTTCCTGCGGCCGACACGCAATGATTCGTCGCTGGAAGCCGCGGAGGAGATGATGGAAACGGTGCGCATGACGCACCTGGCGAACACCAGTGTTTCCGAACTGGCGCACGGCCAGCAGCGCCAGCTCGAGATCGGCATGGCGCTCGCCGGCGCGCCGCGGTTCATCCTGTTCGACGAGCCGGCTGCGGGGCTGGCGTCGGCCGAGCGTGCCGAGCTCATCACGGTGCTGGACAACCTGCCGGAGCACATCGGCTACATCATTATCGAGCACGATCTGGACGTGGCCCTGCGCGTGGTCACGTACTGCACGATCATGCATAACGGCGCGCTCTTCAAGGAGGGTCGGCCGGAAGAGATCGAACAGGATCCGGACGTGCAGCGAATCTACCTCGGGGGCGGTCATGGCTGAGCAAGAGCATCGCGGTACGTCCGCTCCGATCCTGTCCGTCCAGGACCTGCACGTCTACTACGGCTCCGCCCACGTGCTGCAGGGCGTGAGCCTGACGCTGCCGCGGGGGATTCTCGGCGTTGTCGGCCGCAATGGCATGGGCAAGACGACCCTGTGCACGACGCTCATGGGGCTGACCCCGGGAGTACGCGGCAGTGTGCGTTTCCGCGGCCGGGAAATCCTGGGCCTGCGACCCAATCGGGTGGTCGGCCAGGGGATCGGTTACGTACCACAGGGGCGTCGTGTCTGGCCGTCCCTGTCCGTGGATGAGCACCTGCGCCTGGCGGAGCGTTCCGGGCGCCGGGGGCAGTGGACCCGGGAGCGTATCTACGAAGTATTTCCGCGGCTTGCAGAACGCCGGCGCAACGGCGGCCGGCAGCTTTCCGGTGGCGAACAGCAGATGCTGGCCATCGGCCGCGCGCTGCTGGCGAATCCCGATCTCCTGATCATGGACGAGCCCACCGAGGGGCTGGCTCCGGTCATCGTTCGGCAGCTCTCGGATCTGCTGCGACAGTTGCGCGACGAGGGCGAGATCTCGGTTCTGCTCATCGAGCAGAACCTGGGGGTGGCCCTGGGCGTTTCCGAACGGATCGCCGTGATGATGAACGGACGCGTCGTCAGGGATATGCCGGCGTCGGAACTCGCGGCGGATGCTGCCCTGCAGCAGCAGCTGCTGGGCGTGGGACGGCAGGAGGATTCGCTGGAACCGGGGGCGGAGGAGTCCGCCGGCGCGGTGTCGGCCGGGGATGCCGA
The DNA here is from genome assembly GCA_007134055.1 of Ectothiorhodospiraceae bacterium. Lineage (GTDB taxonomy): Bacteria > Pseudomonadota > Gammaproteobacteria > Nitrococcales > Aquisalimonadaceae > Natronocella. The sequence goes on from SLLM01000313.1 coordinate 19,742, forward strand.
GCCGGTGGTGTTCCGGGTGCGGCGTCTGGACGAGGACGGCGGCGCCGATCGGCCATCGCCGGCCTACGTGGCCCCTTCCGCACCGACCCAGTGGTCCAGTGCAGATTCACGGCCCGGCGGCTGGCGGCCCTCCGGCCGGGCGGGTGATGAGAAGCAGGAGTCGGCGGCAGCTGCCACGGGTGATGAGCAGGGCGCTCCGGAACGTGAGTCGATTGCGACGGTTTCGATCGCGGACATGGTGGCGCAGGTGGCCTATGTGGTGGGTACCTTCGACACCAAGGGGAGCGAGCTGCGCTTCATCGAGAACAGGCTCAAGCGCATGGGACTGCGGACCCGGACCGTGGATCTCAGCACCAGTGGCCGCCCGTCTCCGGCGGACGTTGGCCCCCAGGAGGTGGCCCGCTATCACCCGGGTGGTGCACAGGCCGTGTTTACTTCGGATCGGGGCAGTGCGGTCAGTGCCATGGCGGAAGCCTTCGAACGCTACCTGCCCACCCGGCGGGACGTGGGGGGTGTCATATCCGCCGGCGGTTCCGGTGGAACGGCGCTGGCGACGCCGGCCATGCAGCGTCTGCCGGTCGGCCTCCCGAAGGTGATGGTGTCCACCGTGGCATCGGGGGATGTCAATCGGTATGTCGGAGCCAGTGACATTTCCATGGTCTATTCCGTCACCGACGTGCAGGGCATCAACCGGATATCCGAACGGGTGCTGGCGAACGCGGCTCATGCGCTGGGGGGAATGATCGCCAACGCTCCCCGCCCGGACCAGGTCAGCAGCAGCAAGCCGGCGGTGGGTCTCACCATGTTCGGGGTGACCACTCCGTGCGTGCAGGCAGTGTCGCGTGCGCTGTCCGAACGCTACGACTGTCTTACCTTCCATGCCACCGGGACGGGCGGCCAGTCCATGGAGAAGCTGGCGGAATCCGGGATGCTTGCCGGTGTGATCGACGTAAGCACCACGGAGATCGCCGACCTGCTGGTTGGGGGCGTCTTCAGCGCCGGCGAGGATCGCATGGGAGCCTTCGCCCGGCACGCGATTCCGTATGTCGGCTCCTGCGGTGCCCTGGACATGGTGAATTTCCATGCCATGGACACCGTGCCCGAGCGCTTCCGGGGCCGGAATCTGTACCGTCACAATCCGCAAGTGACGCTGATGCGCACCACGGCGGAGGAGAACGTGGCCATCGGCACGTGGATCGGCGAAAAGCTCAACCTCATGCGCGGGCCGGTCCGCTTCCTGATTCCCGAGGGTGGCGTTTCCCTGCTGGATGCCCCGGGCAATGCCTTCTGGGACCCGGATGCCGACAAGGCGCTGTTCAGCGCCATTGAACAGACGTTCCGGCCGTCGGGCGACAAACGGCTGATCCGCCTTGCGCACAACGTCAACGATCCGGAATTCGCCCATGCGCTGGTGACTCAGTTCGAGGAGGTCATGGGCGTGACACGAACGGAGGGCCAACGTTATGCCGCGGTTTGAGCGCAAGGCGCTTCTGGAGAAGTTCCACGGAATGGTTCGACGGGGCGAGCCGATCGTGGGCGGCGGCGCCGGAACCGGCTTGTCCGCGAAATGCGAGGAAGCCGGCGGGATCGACCTGATCGTGATCTACAACTCCGGGCGCTATCGCATGGCCGGCCGCGGATCGCTGGCCGGGCTCATGGCCTACGGCAACGCCAACGAAATTGTCGTGGAGATGGCCTCGGAGGTGTTGCCGGTGGTCCGCAAGACGCCGGTACTGGCCGGGGTGAACGGCACGGATCCGTTCATGATCCCGGATCATTTCCTGCAGCGCTTGCAGGCTCTCGGATTCGCCGGGATCCAGAACTTCCCCACCGTCGGACTGATCGATGGCACATTCCGGGCCAACCTGGAAGAGACCGGGATGAGCTACTCGCTGGAGGTGGACATCGTCCGCCAGGCGCGGGAGATGGACATGCTTACCACGCCCTACGTCTTCAGCGAGGAGGACGCCAGGGCGATGGCCGAAGCCGGGGCGGATATCGTGGTCTGCCACCTGGGTCTGACCACCGGCGGAGCCATTGGCGCCGAGACGGCCATGAGCCTGGACGACTGTGTCCCCAGGATCAACGCCTGGGCGAAGGCTGCCCTGGACGTGAGGTCCGATGTGATCGTGCTCTGCCACGGCGGACCGATCTCCATGCCCGAGGATGCCAGCTACATCCTTGCACAGTGTCCGGACTGCCACGGGTTCTACGGTGCCTCATCCATGGAGCGGCTGCCCACGGAGCAGGCCCTGATTCAGCAGACGCGGAACTTCAAGCAGATACGAAGGTAACACGCCGGCCGCCGGCCCAACGGTGAACCGCGGCCAGCGGGGATCACCAGGGGCGTCGGTTACCGGCCACGGAATCACCTATCACCGCGGGGCTGGCCCCGCACACGGAGGAGAGTATGTCTGGCGCAGCATTCGGTTGGACGATCCTGGGGATCATCATCCTCGCGGCGATCATCGTCGGGGTCGTCTACTTGCTCAACTGGCTCTATCGGCGATCCACCAAGGAAACCGCCTTCGTGCGTACCGGATGGGGCGGCGAGAGGGTGGTCAAGGATGGCGGGGCGTTCGTCCTGCCCATTGTCCACGAGGTGATACCGGTCAACATGAACACCCTGCGGCTCGAGGTGCAGCGTGGCCAGGAGCGCGCGCTGATCACCAAGAACCGCATGCGCGTGGACGTGATCACCGAGTTCTACGTTCGTGTCAATCCTACCCGTGAAGGCATCGCCATAGCGGCCGAAAGCCTGGGTCGGCGGACCATGCAGCCGGATCGCCTGAAGGAGCTGGTGGAAGGTAAGTTCGTTGATGCCCTGCGCTCGGTAGCCGCCGAGATGACCATGGAGGAGCTCCACGAGAAGCGTGGCGAGTACGTCAAGCGGGTGAAGGGCGCCGTCGCCGAGGACCTCTCCCGCAGCGGTCTGGAGCTGGAAGCGCTGTCCCTGACCGGGATGGACCAGACCGCAATGGAGTACTTCAGCCCCTCCAACGCCTTCGACGCCGAGGGTCTGACGCGGCTCACCGAAGAGATCGAGCGCCGCAAGAAGACGCGTAACGACATCGAGCAGGACACCCTGATCGAGATCCGCAACAAGAACCTGGAAACCGATCGGCTGGTGCTGCAGATCGATCGCGATACCGAGTTCGCGCGCCTCGAGCAGCAGCGGGACGTGGAATCCCGCCGCGCGGCCCAGCAGGCCGAGATCATCCGTGAGCAGACGGAGCGTGAGCGCGATTCCGAGCAGGCCCGCATCAGCAGCCGCCTGGAGACCGAGCGTTCCCGGATCGGCATGGAACGCTCGCTAGACGAGGAGCGTATCCGCCGCGAGCGCGAGACCCAGGAACTGGAAGTCGAGCGGCGCAAGGCACTGGAGCTTGCCGAGCAGGACCGCCAGATCGAGATCGCCGAGAAGTCCCGCGCCCAGTCCGAGGCCCAGGTGGCGTCGGAAAAGGCCCGCGGCAAGGCCGTGGAAGCCGAGGAACAGGTGTTCACCGTCCGCGAGCGCGAGGCTGCGGAACGGCGCAAGGTGGTGGAACTCATTCTCGCCGCCCAGGAAGCCGAACGCGAAGGTATCCGCCTGCGTGCCGCCGCCGAGGCGGAGCGTCATGCCGCGGTGGACCGGGCCGAGGCCGAGCGTGTGCGCGCCGAGGGCGAGGGCGAAGCGGAGAAGCTGCGGGCACTCGCCGCGAAGCTGCGCTATGAGATCGATGCCCAGGGTCGCCGTCAGATGAACGAGGCCATCAACGTGCTGACGGTGGAATCCCGCCGTTCCGAGATGCGCAACCGCCTCATCGACAACCTCCAGGGCATCATCCGCGAGAGCGCGCGCCCGATGGAGAACATCGAGGGCATCAAGATCCTCCAGGTCGACGGTCTCACCGGTGGTCTCAACGCTGGCGGTGGCCAGGGCGGCGACGGCAGCGGCGGCGGGAATCTCGCCGACAACGTCGTCAACAGTGCCCTGCGCTACCGGGCCCAGGCGCCGTTGCTCGATTCCCTGCTGCGGGAGGTTGGCCTGCAGGGCGGGGATATCAATCGCATGGTCAACCTCGTGGCGAATGAGGACGAGGCCACCGGCAGCCAGGGCGATGACAGCGGTCCGGCCGGGGTCACCGATCAGAGCAAGAAGACCAGGAAGAAGTCCTGACTGCAGCGGAGTGCCTGATGGTCAAGGTATACAGATCCAGCGTGATCGACGCGCCCGCCGACCGGGTGTGGCGCGTGGTCCGGGATTTCAACGGGCTGCCGAGCTGGCATCCGGCGATTGCCGAGAGCCGGATCGAGCAGAATCATGCCGCCGACAAGGTGGGCTGCGTGCGCAATTTCTCTCTCAAGGATGGCGGCCGCATTCGCGAACAGCTGCTGGCCCTGTCGGACTTCGACTTCACCTGCGTGTACTCGATCCTGGAGTCGCCCATGGGGGTGGAGGACTACATCGCCACCCTCAAGGTGACGCCCATCACCGATGGTGATCGCAGCTTCATCGAGTGGTCCGCGGAATTCGACTGCCCGGAATCCCGGGAGAGCGAGCTGTCCGATCTCGTCGGCAACGGCGTGTTCCAGGGTGGTTTCAATGCCCTGAAAGAACGCCTGGGCGGCCGCTGACACCATGGTGAAGGTAACCCGCAGCACCGTCA
>SLLM01000346.1 GCA_007134055.1 Ectothiorhodospiraceae bacterium
GAATGGGAAGTGCTGGCCGCGCGCCTGCGCCGGGAGACGGTGGATTTCATCATCGAGCCCACCGTCCGGTTCCGCGGGCAGACCGGGGAGCAGGCTACCTGCTTCCTGCTGGATCCCTCCGGGAATGCCCTGGAATTCAAGGCGTTTCGTCACCCGGCGGAGATCTTCTCCCGGTAGAGGCCCGGTTACCGGCCTTTCGGGAGTGCTTTCGGGTCTCGGCACCGGGAGGGTCCACCCCGGACGATGGAGGCAACTCATGGTAGAAGGGATCACGTTCCAGCGGCTCGTGGGAGAGGCGATCCGCGCTGCCCTGGACCACGTGGCGGACTTGCGCATCCGCGTCTTCCGGGAGTGGCCCTACCTGTATGACGGTGATCCCGCCTACGAGCGGGACTACCTCTCCACGTACGCGTCCTCCCCGCGCTCGGTCTGTATCCTGGCGCGGGACGGGGAACGGGTGGTGGGTGCGGCGACCGGTATTCCGCTGACGGATGAAACCGAGGAAGTCAGGCAGCCGTTTCGCGAGGCCGGATTGCCGTTGCAGCGAATCTTCTATTTCGGTGAGTCGGTACTCTTGCCGGCGTATCGGGGCCGGGGGATCGGTGTGGAGTTCATCCGGCGGCGGGAGGCGTTTGCCCGGGAGCAGGGGTTTGCCACCGTCGTGTTCTGTTCGGTGCAGCGGCCCCGGGATCATCCCCGCAGGCCCGGCGACTACGTGCCACTGGACGAGTTCTGGCGCAAACGGGGATTCGCTCCGGAAGCGGGTCTGCAGGCCTGGTTCCGGTGGCGCGACCTTGACGACCACGAGGAGACGGTCAAGCCCCTGCGCTTCTGGTCCCGGCGGATTGCCTGAGGAATTCCGGGCCCAGGCTGCCGTCAGAGTCCCCCCAGCAGCACCAGGAAGCCGACGACGGCGGCCACCGCGTGGAGCAACACCACCGGCAGGATCGGGGCTTCGTCCCGACGGCGGACCACGAAGGCGAACCCGCCGCCGATCAGTGCCAGCAGCAAGACAAAAGCCGCGCTGTTGAACCAGAGGTTCTCCGGCCCGGTGACAGCGCGGACAAGCAGCAGAGCGAGTGCGGCGGCGCCCAGCAGGCCGTGGCTTACTCCCAGCGCCGGGAGCCAGCGCCCATGCCGGTGGCTGCGGCGATAGGTAATGACCCCCAGCGCCATGGTCGCCAGGAACAGCACCACGATCAGGGCTTCCACGCGGCCTCCGGGCGTGTCTTCGGGTGCGGAGTGTGCCCGGCCGCACGGTCGCCGGGGAAGGTATCATCGGCCATGCGGCCCGTGTTGCAGTGCATCAGCATGCAGTTTCTTCGGCGGAGGGAGGTTCCACGATCTCGAGCTGTCGCTGCAGAACCTCCATGGTCGCCTCCGAGGGGTCGTTACAGTCCCGTGCCCGTTGTTGCACGCGGGCCTTCAGGGTGTCCGTGTCCGCCTCGCACCAGACCAGCCGGAACGGCCAGCCGCCGTCCGCGGCAAGGCGGCGGAAGGTTTCCCGCTCCGCGTGGCGCAGGCAGGCGGCATCCACCACCACCGACCAGCCACTCTCGAGCAGTCCCCTTGCCAGCTGCTCGAGCCGTTCGTAGGTCTGCGCACCGGCTTGCGGCCCGTATATGCCCGCGCCCGGGGCGGAACCGGTTCGGCTATCCGGACGCAGGCCGAACAGCCGCTTGCGCTCCACGTCGGAGCGTATGCGGATGGCGCCGTGGGCTTCGACCAGTTCGAGAGCGACGGTGGACTTGCCGCTGCCGGACAGCCCTCCCATGAGCCAGAGTCGCGGGGGTTGCGGACTTCCGTACGCTGCCGCAAGGCGGGTGTAGCTGCGCACGTCCCGGGCCGAGGCTTCATCTTCCCCTGCGGTGGCTGCCGCGAGCTGGATAGCGCCCACCTTGGCCCGTACCAGCGCCCGGTACGCCTTGAACAGGCGCAGCAGGGCGACGCCCTGGTAGTCGCCGCTCTCTTCCAGGTAGTGACTGAGGAACAGGGCCGACAGGCCCGGTTCCCGGCGCGCTTCCAGATCCATCGCCAGGAAGGCGACTTCGTTGAGGACATCGATGAAGCGCAGGGCTTCGGAGAACTCGATGGCATCGAACGGATAGATGGTGTCGCCGTCGCGGAACAGGTTGGCGAGGTGCAGGTCGCCATGGCACTCCCGGACCCGACCTTCCTGCAGGCGCCGCTCCATCAGCGGCGTCAGCTGCCGGAGCTGTTCTTCACTCCATGCCAGGCATTGATCGCGTTCCGGGCTGTCCGGCAGGTGCAGGCGGCACTCCTGCAGATTCTCCCGCAGGGGCTCCTGCAGGGCATCCACGTTGTGCAGCGGATGGGCTGCTGCCAGGCGTTGGCAGCGCTGGTGGAATGCCGTCAGCGTGCGGGCGAGTTTCGCCATGTCCGTGGCGTCGAGCCTGCCGCGGGAGAGCAGGTGGTCCAGGCGCTGATATTGGGGGAAACGCCGCATGTGCACCGCGTAGTCGAGGACTGGACCGGTACCGTTCAACGCCGGTTCTTCCATGGTCCCCGTGACCGGCAGCACGTCCAGGTACAGAAAGCGCGCATGCCGCCGATTGATCCGCAATTCCTCGTGGCAGAAGCGGCGGCGGCGTTCCAGCGTGGAGAAGTCCAGAAACCCCAGGTTCACCGGCTTCTTGATCTTGTAGGCGTGCCCGCCGGCAAGCAGCACACTGGCGCTGTGGGTTTCCAGTGTTTCCACCGGGTTGCCGTTGCGTTCCAGCCAGCGGCACAGTCCGCGCACCAGGTCACGATGCCGGTCCAAGGATTCGCGACTGTTCACTGTCCCTCCCGATCACGATGGCGATGTCGCCCCATGATGCGCGAAGGCGGTGGATCTTCCCAGTGCTCTGGCGGGATCAGTTTCCCGGCAGCAGCAGGTGTACCCCGTCGGGACCGGTCACCACCGCATGGCGGTTGGAGCACCGACACTGCCGGGCCTGGGCCCATTCCGACTGGTCCTGGACCACGGCGCAGCCGCAGATCGGATGGTGGCTGTCCCTCAGTCCATCCTCCCGGCGCGTGAGGGGGACCCCGCGCTTGCGGCAATGGTCGTCCACGGCGACGAGATTCCCGTCGCGATCCCGGAACAGGAGAATGCGCCGTCCTCCCAGGATCAGGGTCCGATACTCGTCGACGTCGATTGCGGCAAGCTGCCCCAGGGGAATGCGGGTCTTCGGGTGTTCGCAGGTTCCTGCCATGATGGTGTGCCTCGGTCCGGTTGCATGCCTGAAGGACAAGCAAGACCCGTTCCGGGCGCTGCCGGCGTCCGCAGCCGCCGCAGCGCGTGTCCGGGATGCACGCTGCAGTGGCAATGGCCGTCACGGCGGCACTGTAGTGGTGCGCGAGGGCGTGGATCAGCCAGCGGTCAGGCGCAGTCGCAGCGCGTCGATCACCGGGCCGGAACGCGGGCGTACGCCCCGCCACAGGTAGAACGACTCTGCCGCCTGTTCCACCAGCATGCCCAGGCCGTCACTTGCCCTCGTGACGCCCTGCTGGAGGGCCCAGTGCATGAAGGGAGTTGGTTCGCCCCCGTAGACCATGTCGTAGGCGAGGGAGTCGGCGGCGGCGAATAGCACGCCCGGCAGCGGCGGCGCGTCGCCATCCAGGCTGCTGGAGGTGCCGTTGATAACGATGTCGAAGGTGTGGCCGGCACAGTCACCGAATCCGCAGGCACGGACGGGGACACGGGTCCCGATCCGGTCCGCCAGTGCCTGCGCCCTGGCCGGCGTACGATTGGCGATGGTGATTTCCGCCGGGCCGGCTTCCAGCAACGGTCGCAGTGCTCCGCGTACGGCGCCGCCGGCTCCCAGGAGCAGTACCCGGGCGCCCGCAAGGGGACGCCGAAGGTTGGCGGTGATGTCCCGTACCAGTCCGACACCGTCCGTGTTGTCGCCGTAGAGTCCGCCGTCGTGGAGGTCCTGCAGGGTATTCACCGCCCCCGCCGCCTGCGCCCGGGGGGAGCGCAGGGTGCAGAGTTTCCATGCCTCCTCCTTGAACGGCACGGTAATGTTCAGGCCGCTGCCGCCCTCGTCGAAGAAGCGCCATACGGCTGCGGCGAATCCGTCAAGGGGAATTTCCTGCCGTTCATAGCAGATGTCCTGTCCCGTCTGCTGCGCGAAGCAGGCGTGAATCCACGGCGACTGACTGTGTCCGATGGGATTGCCGAATACGGCATAGCGGTCCGTCATGCATGCCTCGCAGAATGCTCCTGGTCAGCCGAAGATCAGTAACAGGATCTGGAAGAACACGATCGCCAGTATGCCACCAGCCGGTAGGGTCACAACCCAGGACAGGAAGATGCCCCGCACCACGGACAGGTTCAGTGCGGCAATCCCCCGGGCCACGCCGACGCCAAGTACCGCGCCGACCAGGGTGTGAGTAGTGGAGACGGGAATGCCGAACCCCGATGCCATCACCACGGTGCCGGCGGCGGCAAGCTCGCAGGTGAACCCGCGGCTGGGGGTGAGTTGCGTGATCTCCTTGCCGACGGTGGCGATCACCCTGTGGCCGAGCATCAGAAGCCCGGCAACGATTCCCATGGCACCGAGCAGCAGCACCCAGGTGGGCACAGCCGCCTCCGCAGCCACCTCGCCACTCTGGACCACGGCCAGCACGGCGGCTACGGGACCGATGGCGTTGGCCACGTCGTTGGAGCCGTGGGCGAAGGCCATGGCACAGGCGGTGACCACCATGAGGACGGCGAAGATCCGTTCCACGTTGGTGTAGTGGAAGCGCCGGTCCAGGCTCGGGTCGATGGGGATCCGGTCGATAACCAGCTTGCCGCCAAATCCCATCAGCAGCCCGATGGCAACGGCAATGGCGTAGGACTGGGCCACCGTCAGTTCCAGGCCCACGTGGACCAGGCCCTTCATCAGCGTCATCAGTGACATGATGAAACCGGTGAGGAAGATGTACATCGGCACGAAGCGGCGTGCATTCCGGATCGGGTCGCGGCGATCCAGGATCAGCCACTGAACGCTGCGGAAGAGCAGGTAGGCGGCGAACCCGGCGAGCAGGGGTGAGACCACCCAGCTTGCCGCCACCGAGGCGATGACCGGCCACTGCACTGCCCCCCAGCCAAGACCGGCAATGGCAAAGCCGACGATGGCACCGATGATGGAGTGCGTGGTGGAAACCGGCCAGCCCATGCTGGATGCAAGCAGCAGCCAGCATCCGGCGGCCAGCAGTGCTGCCAGCATGCCGAAGACGAGCTGCTCGGGTTGCCCCTCGAGCAACCCCACCTCGATGATTCCGGAGCGGATGGTATTGGTGACCTCGCCTCCGGCGAGCACGGCACCGGCGAACTCGAACACGGCGGCGATGATCACCGCCTGCTTGATGGTCAGGACTCGGGAGCCCACGGATGTGGCCATGGCATTGGCCACGTCGTTGGCGCCGATTCCCCAGGCCATGAACAGGCCGAAGATCGCCGCCAGGATCAGGTAGATCAGCCCGTACTCCATCGCTCCCCCCGAGCGCTGTTACTTGGCGAGCATCATCTGCAGGCGGCTTCCGGCCCGCTGTGCGAGGTCGGCGAGCGCGCCGACCTGTTCAATGACCTTGTAGAGGAACATCACCTCCACAGGCGGGAGGTCCGCCTCGATTGAACGCAGCGTGCCGCGCAGCTCGATCTGCATGAGATCGGTATCCTTCTCGACCCGGTCGAGTTCCTCCAGCAGCGACTGCACCACGTCCACCTCCGAGCCCCGGAAGCCGGTCTCCACCAGTTCATCCAGCTCTTCCACCGTCCGGTGTGCCTGCCGGGCGGCGTCGATCGAGCGCTGCACATAGGCCATGAACGGTTCGACCATGCCTGCGGGGATCTGCAATTCGCGACCGAGTACAATGCCGGCGATGTCCTTGGCCTTGTTGGCGATGTTGTCCTGCAGGCGGAGCAGTTCCAGAAGGTCGCGCCGGTCCACCGGAAGGAAGAGTGTCTGCGGCAGATGCAGGCGGAGTTCCCGCTTCATGTCGTCTGCCTTGTCCTCGAGATCGGCGATCGCCTGCCGTTCCTCGGCGACGGCCCCGTAATCCTCCCGGGCCACGGCATCGAACAGGGGGACGAGCCGTTCGGTGCACTCGACGACCTTGCTCATGTGTTCCTGCAGCGGTTTGAAAGGGGACGTGCCGAAGATGCCGGAGAAATAGCTTCTGGTGATCATGCATCCGCTCGCTGTCACGACAGTGACATCAGACTGTAATAGGGAGGCGTGGAGTATACAGTGGTTCGCCCGCGGGACGCCAAGGAGGCGAATTCCGCGAGCCGATATCGGCCGGTGGTGCCCCGGGGAACCGTTGACGGAGCCGGGTACCGCTACGCCTCCCGCAGCCAGCTGGCGGCCCGCTTGGCGAAATAGGTGAGAATGGCGTCGGCGCCGGCGCGCTTCATGCCCGTCAGCGCCTCCATGACACACTCCCGTTCGTCCAGCCAGCCATTCCCGGCAGCTGCCGTCAGCATGGCGTACTCGCCGCTCACCTGGTAGACGAAGGTGGGGACGCCGAAGCGGTCCCTGACGCGCCGGACGACGTCCAGGTAGGGGAGGCCGGGCTTGATCATGACCATGTCGGCGCCCTCCTCGAGGTCGAGCGCGACCTCCCGCAGGGCCTCGTCGCTGTTGGCCGGGTCCATCTGGTAGCTGTGCTTGCCACCGCCACCCAGGTTGCCGGCTGATCCCACCGCGTCCCGGAAGGGTCCGTAGAAGCTGGAAGCGTACTTCGCAGCGTAGGCGAGTATGCGGACGTTGTGGTGATCCGCCGCCTCCAGTGCCTCGCGAATCTGGCCGACACGGCCATCCATCATGTCCGAGGGGGCGACCACGTCAGCCCCCGCGTCGGCATGGCAGAGACTCTGGCGGACCAGTACGTCGACCGTGGCGTCGTTCATGACGTAGCCGGAGGAGTCGATCAATCCGTCCTGGCCGTGGCTCGTGTAGGGATCCAGGGCGACGTCGGTGATGACGCCCAGTTCCGGGAAACGCCGCTTGATGGCCCGGATCGCCGTCGGCACCAGTCCGTCCGGGTTATACGCTTCCTCCGCGCGCTCCGTCCTGGTCTCCTGGGGTATCACCGGGAAGAGCGTGATTGCCGGGATCTCCAGGGCGCTGACGGTCTCCAGCTCGTCGAGGAGCAGATCCACGGAGAGGCGTTCGATGCCGGGCATGGAGACCACGGGTTCCCGCCGTTCGGATCCGGGCAGGATGAACACGGGGTAGATGAGGTCGTCCGTGCTGAGGCGGTTTTCCCGCATCAGGCGGCGAGAGAACCCGTCACGGCGCATGCGGCGCATGCGCAGCCCCGGAAAATAGCCTTCTGTCGAGTGCATGGTGCCTGTCATCTCCTGTTCGCGGAGGGCTCCGCGCCTGGTGGATGCCACCCCGGTGCGGCTATCCGCTGGTGCCGGGAGCCGCCCCGGTGGACACGCCGTCGCCATCCCCCCGTTGCCGCCGCCTGTCCGCGCTGCGCAGGCGCCGCTCGGCCCAGTCGAGCACCCGGCGGACGCGGGGAGAGGCCAGCTCCCTCGCCTCGTCGAACGTTACCCATCGGTACTCGGCATGTTCCGGGCGCCCCAGGTCCGGGCTGATCCCCATGACGACCTTGCGGGTCGGGGTTTCTGCCAGATAGTAGCGGGCCAGCTTGCCGTGGGCATAGGGGCCGGTTTCTATGTACCGGTGGCCGAAGCGGAAATCCAGCTCGGTGATGCCGGTC
>SLLM01000043.1 GCA_007134055.1 Ectothiorhodospiraceae bacterium
CCGGGAACGGTCCACGCCGGGCCCGACGCGGTCGATGATTCCGGCACCGTCGCTGTGGGGGATGACGCGGGGATAGGGAAGCCTGCTGGTGCGCCAGCCGGAACGGTTCTTGACGTCCGAGGGATTGACCCCGGACCAGGCGAGCTTCACGCGAACCTCCCCGGGGCCGGGTTCCGGCGTCGGGATCTCGGCGAGCTGCAGCACTTCGTGAGCAGGTCCCGTTCGTTCGTAGATGATTGCCCGCATGTCCCCTCCGGAATATACTTATCGGTAAAAAATAGTACCAGAAGGTACCGGTCCCTGCCATGACGGCAGCAGCGGCCGCTGCCGTCCGCCGGGTATCTCCCGTCGCGCAGCGCAACCCCGCAACTGGAGGAGAACCATGTCTGCGTTTTCGCTTGAAGGCAGGAACGTGCTCATTACCGGCGCCGCCGGAGGTATCGGTTCGGAAACCGCCCGGGTGTGCGCGGAACTCGGTGCCACGCTGGTGCTTGCCGACATCGAGGAGCCGCGGGAGCTGGCCGCCGAGCTGCGGGAGCGGGGGGCCACCGTATCCACCTACGCTTTCGACGTGGCCGACCGGGGGGCCAATGAGCGCATGGTCGCCGAACAGTCCCGGGTCGATGCCGTGGTCGCCAATGCCGGAACCCTGTCCTGGGAGGACTGGGAGGAAGACCACTGGGACCAGGCGTTCGAGCGCATCACCGACGTCAATGTCCTCGGCGTCATCCACCTGGCCCGTGCCTGTCTCCCCAGGATGTACCGGCAGGGCGGCGGCAACATGGTGATCGTGAGTTCGGTGGCAGCGCGCATGGGAGGTCTGCGGGCAGGACCCCACTATGTGGCGTCCAAGGGTGGGGTGCACGCCCTGGCCAAGTGGCTGGCGCGCCGCGCCGCGCCCCACGGGGTGGCAGTAAACTCGGTTGCCCCCGGTGCCACGGTGACCCCCATGACCGAGGGGCGTGGCTACGAGGCTTCCTCGATCCCGATGCAGCGCCTGGCCGCGCCCCGGGAGATCGCCCTGCCGATCGCCTTCCTGTGCTCGGACGCCGCCAGCTACATGTGCGGAGCCACCCTGGATGTCAATGGCGGCGTGTACATGGGGTGAGTCCCGGCCGGCCGCCTTGCCGGGACGTTGGCGGAGCATGTCTGGCAATCGGAGCGGACAGCAATTAAAATATACTAATGGGTATATTTAATAACTAATTGGTTTTGCGTCGCGTGTCATGCGGATGTTGCTACGGGGCGCGAGGGCCGGAGGTGAGCGAGAAGATGAGTGTTACCACAGACAATTACCGCCTGGGCATGCGCCATCTGCCGGCGGCGGTCAGTGTGCTCGCCACGGGGCGGGGTGATCAGCGCGCCGGCCTCACGGCCACGGCGGTCATGTCCCTGACCGCCGAGCCGCCACGGATTGTCTGCGCGGTGAACCAGTCCGCCAGCGCGTACCCGGCTCTGCTGGAGAATCGCACCATCGGCGTCAACGTGCTTGCCGGCGAACAGGAGGAAGTCGCCTCCTGCTTCGCTGGTGCCACCGGCCTGCGCGGGGCGGAGCGTTTCACCGCCGGCGACTGGCGGGAGATGTCCACCGGGGCGCCGATCCTCGACGGCGCAGTGGTGAACTTCGACTGCACCATCGTCGACCACCTGCCCTTTGACAGTCACAGCCTGTTCATCTGTGCCGTCCAGGAAGTGGCGGTCAGTCCCGACCGGCAGCCGCTGCTGTTCGTCGACGGTGGCTGGGCGGGCCTGATGCGGGCCAGCGAGGAACACCTCGGCCAGTATCGCCAGGCGGTGGAAGAATCCGTGGCTGCCGTGACCGAGGCCCTGGCCGCGGGCCGTTCGCCGACGGAACAGCTCCGGCGGTTCGTGGAGAACTTCACCCACGTCAATATCGCCCAGAGTGATGTCACCCGTGAGTACCTTCGGCACGAAGCGTACGTTCCGCAGGAAGCCATGGTCGCGATCAACGCCGCGAAGGACGAGTTCGACCGCCAGCTGGCGGGGCTGTTGCGTGCGGGTGTGGAATCCGGGGAGTTCGAGGTGCGCGACCCGCGCCTGGCCGGCCTGGCGATCTCCGGCATGGTGAGCTGGATGTACCGCTGGTACAGCGAGCAGGGTCGCCTGGCACCGGACGACGTTGCCCAGGAGATGGCGGACCTGGTGCTGGGTATGGTGTCCGGGCGCTGAGCGCGGGCCCCGGCGTTCGCGTCAGAGTTCGGCGGCCTGCTGCCGGAGCACGTACTTCTGGATCTTGCCGGTGGACGTCTTCGGCAGTTCCGTGAACACGACGTGCCGTGGCGCCTTGAACCCGGCCAGCCGTTCCCGGCACCAGCGGATCAGCTCGTCGGCGTCGATCTCCACATCCGGTCGGGGTGTGACGAAGGCGCAGGGCGTCTCGCCCCATTTCTCGTCCGGCTTGGCCACCACCGCCGCCTCCATCACGTCCGGATGCCCGTAGAGAACCTCTTCCACCTCCAGGGTGGAGATGTTCTCGCCGCCGGAAATGATGATGTCCTTGAGCCTGTCCTTGACCTCGATGTAACCATCCTCGTGGCGCACCGCCAGGTCGCCGGTGCGAAACCAGCCGTCCCGCAGCGCATTTGCCGTCGCCTCCGGGTTCTTGAGGTAGCCCTTCATCACGGTGTTGCCGCGAACGGCAATCTCGCCAAGGGTTTCCCCGTCGGCGGGCACTTCCGTATCCCGCTCCCGGTCGCGCACGGTCACCGCTTCCGCCGTGATCGTCTGTATACCCTGGCGGGCCATCTTGCGGGCGCGCAGTTCCAGAGGCAGATCGTTCCATTCCCGCTGCCACTGGCACAGCAGGTTCGGCCCGTAGGTTTCCGTGAGGCCGTACAGGTGGGTGATATCGAACCCCATCGCCTCCATGCGCGCGATCAGCGAGGACGGCGGAGCGGCACCGCCGGTGGCCACCCGTACCCTGGGGTCAAAGGGGTCCTGCGGCCTCTCGGCGGCATGCCCCAGCATGTTCAGCACGATCGGTGCGGCGCACATGTGGGTCACGCGGTGTTCCCGGATCAACCCGAAGATCCGCCCTGCCTCCACGTTCCGCAGGCAGATGTGGGTGCCGCCGACGGCGGTCACCGCCCAGGTGTAGGTCCAGCCGCTGCAATGGAACATGGGCAGCGTCCACAGGTAGACCGCTTCGTGGGGGAGGCCGAATGCGAGGGCGTTGCCCAGCGCGTTCAGGTAGGCGCCACGGTGGTGGTACACGGCGCCCTTCGGATCCCCCGTGGTGCCGGATGTGTAGTTGAGCGCAATGGCCTGCCACTCGTCCACGGGCGGTTCCCAGGCGAAGCCCGGGTCACCGGATGCCAGGAAAGCCTCGTAGTCCTCCCTGCCAATCGCCATGGAGGCGCCGTGTCCATCCCTGCCGAGCGGATCCACCACGTCGATCACCCGGGGCGGGTCATCCAGGTCCGCCAGCGCCGCCCGCACCACCTCGCAGTAGTCGCGATCGGCGATCAGCACCTTCGCTCCCCCGTGGCGGAGGATGAAGGCCACGGTCGCCGCATCCAGGCGTGTATTGATGGCGTTCAGCACTGCCCCCGCCATGGCCACCCCGTAGTGGGCTTCCAGCAGCGCCGGGGTGTTGGGGGCCATCACCGCCACCGTCTCCTGCGCGCCGACGCCGGCACCGCGCAGAGCGGATGCCAGGCGTACGCAGCGCTCCTGCAGCAGGCCATAGCTGATTCGTCGTTCCCCGTGGATCACCGCGGTCTTGTGCGGGAAGGCCCGGGCCGACCGCCCCAGGAAGCTCAGCGGTGTGAGGGGGACGTGGTTCGCCGCGCCGGGCTCGAGCCCCGTTTCATACATGTCCATGCTCATCCCTCCTCGCAGGTGGCGTTGTGCGCCGCAGCCGGTGCCTCGTCGTACGGTGGCACGAGCACAGCGTGTTCCACCATGTTCTGGACGGCGTCGGCGTAGCATTCCACCGATACATTCCGTTGTCGGTGTTTCCAGCGCTTCAGGTACCAGTCCTGCAGCAGCGCCTTGATCATGCCGGCCAGCAGCTGCGGGTCCCCGTTGCGGAACACGCCCCGGGCCTGGCCGGCGCGGATGATGCCGGTGAAAAGCTCCTCCACCGCGACTTCCGAACGGATCGCTTCCCGGGTTTCGCGCCGTGGCAGGTTCTTTGCCTCCATGTAGGAGAAGTAGAACCAGGGCTGCATGGTCTCGGTCAGGAACAGGTGCGCGCGGATGGCGGCACGCAGCTTGTCCCGCGGGCCGTCGGCGGCGGCGATGGCGTCCTCGAGGCTGCGCAGGGTGAGCGCGACCCCGTGGCGCTGGATGAGCCGCACCAGGTCATCCTTGCTGCGGATGTAGGCGTACAGGCCGCCGGCACTCAAGCCGGTTTCCGCGCTCAGGTCCCGAAGGCTCATGGACTGGAACCCCTTGCGGTTGGCCAGCCGCAGTGTCGCATCGATGATGCGGCGCAGGTTCTCCGCGGCGGTCTCCTCCTTCTTCACCCGCATCTGGTCGCGATGCTCCCGGAACAGCTCCCTGCTGAGCGTCGTCTCCAGTGACCGGAAGCGGTCGCTGAACTCCCTGAAACTCGGTGCACTGTGTTGCATGAAGGCTCGCCTGCTCCGGGACTGCGTTGTTCGCCCGGGTCGTTGTATCGAACGAACGTTCGCTATATGGTTGTCTGCAAGAATGCCCCAGCGGGCAACCGGAAACAACAGGCGCGCGGTGATCCACCGCGGTTCAACGGGGAATGCGCCATGGAAGCATCACCAGAAGCGGGTCTCCAGGACTTCGTGCGGACGTTCATTGCCGGGCACAGCGGCGCGGATGACGTGGAGATCCTCCGCAGTCACCGCATGGGTGGCGGCGCAATCCAGGAGAACCACGCCCTGGACGTCCGCATCCGGGGTGGTGAGCTCGCCGGTGAGCACGCCTTCGTCCTGCGTACGGATTCGCCATCGAGCCTTCCCATCAGCCTCTCCCGGGCGCAGGAGTTCGCCGTTCTCGGCGTCGCCTGGGAGGCGGGCGCGCCGGTGCCCCAGCCGCTCTGGCTCCACGAGGATCGAGGCGAGGTCGGCAGGGATTTCTACATCATGCGGCGTCTTGGCGGCTCGGCGGCGCCGAAGCCGCTGGTACGCGGCGACCTGGACGACGCCGCCCGCTCCCGCCTGCTGGAGGAACTTGGCGCTGCGCTCGCCGCCGTGCACTCGGTGCGCCCGCCACGGGACGAATTGGCGTTCCTGGATCCGCCAGCGGCGCGTCCGGGATTGCGCCGGGTGGAGCAGTACCGGGGTTACCTGGACCGGCTGCGGCAACCCCAGCCCACCCTGGAATGGGCGCTGCGCTGGCTCGAGCGCAACGCCCCGGCCAGCGGGGACAACCGCCTCTGCCACGGGGATTACCGCACCGGCAACTACCTGGTCGAGGAAGGTCGGCTGTCCGGGATCCTGGACTGGGAGTTCGCCGGCTGGAGCGACCCGGCGGAGGACATCGGCTGGTTCTGTGCCCGCTGCTGGCGTTTCGGCGCCTGGGACCGTGAGGCCGGGGGGCTGGGCGACCCCGCCTCCCTGCTGCGCGGCTATGCCAGGGCCGGTGGCACCCCCCCGGACCCGGGGCAGATTCCGTACTGGCGCATCATGGCTACCGTGCGCTGGGCGGTGATCGCCCTGATGCAGGCCGAACGACACCTTTCCGGCGAGCAGCCGTCCCTGGAGTTGGCGCTGACGGGCCGCATGCTGCCGGAAATGGAACTGGACCTGGTACAGGAAATTCTCGCCGCCGAACAGGGGGGGAAGAATCATGCAGAACAGCCCTGACGGTGCGGAGCTGCTGCGTACGGCCCGCACCGCGCTACTTGAGGAGCTGCTGCCGCAGTTGCCAGCGGAGATGCGCTACACCACGCTGATGGTGGCCAACGCCATGGCCATCGCCGCGCGGGAGGCCGACGCCGGGGACGGGCATCGGCGTCACGAGCACACCCTGTTGCGGGAACTGCTGGAAGCGGAACCGGACGCGGGAGTCTCCGTCGGCGAACTGAACCGGCGCCTGGCCTCGGAACTGCGGGCGGGAACCTTCGACCGCCAGACCGTGCGTGTTGGCGAACTGCTGCTGGAGGAGATCCGGGACCGGCTGCGGATCAGCAATCCGAAATATCTCAAGGCCGCTGACCTGGCGTGATCCGGCAACGCCCCCGCGAGGTGCACGATGAATTTCGACATTCCACCGGAACTCCGGGAACTGCAGCAACGGACCCGGCGCCTGATACTCGATCAGGTCCTGCCGATGGAGGGCGACCCCCGGCAGACGCCGCATGGCCCGGGCGAGGAACTGCGGCGGGACCTGGTCGCCCTGGCCCGTGAAGCCGGCCTGCTGACTCCCCATGCCTCCCGCGAGCTGGGCGGGCTCGGGCTCAGCCACGTGGGCAAGGCGCTGGTGTTCGAGGAAGCGGGCTATTCCCCCCTGGGGCCGACTGCCCTCAACGTCCACGCGCCGGACGAGGGCAACATCCACCTCATGGAGGCGGTGGCGAGCGCCGACCACAAGGCCCGCTGGCTGGCGCCCCAGGTCGCGGGGGAGACCCGATCCTGCTTCTGCATGACGGAACCGCCGCCGGGTGCCGGCGCCGATCCTTCCATGCTGCAGACGACTGCGGTACGGGAGGGTGAGCAGTACGTCATCAACGGCCGCAAGTGGTTCATCACCGGCGCGGTCGGGGCCGCCTACGGCATCATCATGGCCCGCATGGAGGATGGCAGCGCCACGATGTTCCTCACCGACATGGACCGCCCCGGGATCGTAATCGAGCGCACCATGGATGCGCTGGATACCTGCTTCACCGGCGGCCACGCGGTGGTGCGTTTCGATGACCTGCGCATCCCCGCCGGCGACGTCCTCGGCGAGCCCGGCAAGGGGTTCCGCTATGCCCAGGTGCGGCTGGCCCCGGCCCGGCTGACCCACTGCATGCGCTGGCTTGGCCAGGCCCGGCGCGCCCACGACATCGCCGCCGCCTACGCGCGGGAACGGCAGGCCTTCGGCAAGGCCCTGGGGGAGCATGAGGGGGTGGGCTTCATGCTCGCTGACAACGAGATGGATCTGCACCTCAGTCGTCTCGCCATCTGGCACTGTGCCTGGGTGCTGGACCAGGGTGGAAAGGGCAAGCACGAATCGAGCATGGCGAAGGTGAGCTGCTCCGAAGCGCTGTTCCGCGTGGTGGACCGCAGCGTGCAGATTCTTGGCGGGCAGGGCGTGACCGGCGAGACCGTGGTCTCCCGCATCTGGTCCGACATGCGCGCGTTCCGCATCTACGACGGGCCTTCGGAGGTGCACCGCTGGAGCCTTGCCAGACACATACTCAGGCAACCGGACGTTTCCGGGGTGCAAAGCGGGGGGAGCGCATGAATCAGGGGAGTGACACGCTGTTGCACCAGTTCCGCCTGGATGGCCGCCGGGCCCTGGTGACCGGCGCTTCCAGTGGCCTCGGGCGGCATTTCGCATGGACCTTGGCGCGGGCGGGTGCCGGGGTGGTGGTTGCGGCGCGCCGTCCGGAGAAGCTCGAGGAGCTGGTCAAGGAGCTGCGCGCGGCCGGCCACAGCGCCGAGGCGGTGTCCGTGGATGTCACCAGCGAGGCAAGCGTCCGGACCTGCCTGGACCGGGCCGAGAAGTCCGGGGGGAGCCCCGACATCATCATCAACAACGCCGGGGTTACGGCCACCAATCCG
>SLLM01000282.1 GCA_007134055.1 Ectothiorhodospiraceae bacterium
CCGGGAGATGCCTGGATTGCCCTGTGAACTGTATATATATACAGTTCACAGGGCAATCCAGGCATCTCCCGGAGGGTGACAACCCTTCCAGGGTGGCCGGCTACGGGTAGCATGTGGCCTACCCTCGTGATGCAAGGAATGACGTGCGGAGAGCGAGGGCGCTACGGGAAATCATTCGGGGTCAGGGTCTTACCGAGAGGCAGGTGGAACATGGCAATGCAGATGCAGCGACTTGGGCATTCCGGGCTCGTCACTTCCAGGATCCAGCTTGGCGCGATGATGTTCGGCGGCCGCACCGGGGAGAAGGAAGCCGGACGAATCGTGGCCGACGCCCGCGAACAGGGTGTCAACTTCATCGATACGGCGGACGTCTACGGACAGGGCGCCTCCGAAGAACTCGTCGGCAGGTTGATCCGCGGCAACCGGTTCGACTGGATCCTGGCAACCAAGCTGGGTAATCCCCTGCGGGACCAGGCGGACAGTGGCGGCCTGTCGCGGCGCTGGATGTTCGAGGCAACGGAACGGTCGTTGCGCCGCCTCGGCGTGGAGACCATTGATGTCCTCTACCTTCACCGGGAGGATCCCCGCACTCCGCTGGAGGAAACCGTCCGGGCGATGGCGGACCTGGTTCGCTCCGGGAAGGTCCGCTACTTCGGGGTGTCCAATCACCGCGCCTGGCGGCTTGCCCGTATCTGCGCCCTGTGTGACGGACTCGGCATCGACCGCCCGGTGGTCTGTCAGCTCTACTATCATGCCCTCAACCGCACGGCGGAGATCGAGCTGTTGCCTGCCTGTGCCGGCCACGGTATCGGTGCCGTGGCCTACAGCCCCCTGGCCCGCGGCGTGCTGACGGGGAAATACCCGCCGGGGGCCGAACCACCGGCGGATAGCCGCGCAGCGTCCGGCGACAGGCGGATCGCCCAGACCGAGTTCCACCCCGCGAACCTGGAAGCGGCTGCCCGGCTGAAGGCGCACTGCGAGGGCCGCGGCTTTGGAATGGCCGCGTTTGCGGGTGCCTGGGTGTTGGCCAACCCCCTGATGACCGGCCTGGTTGCCGGGCCGCGAACATTCGAGCAGTGGCGCTCCTACCTCGCCACCCTTGAGATCCTCCCGGAGGAGGGCGACGAGGTGCTGGTGGATTCACTGGCCCCTCCCGGCATGAATGCGATTCCGCACTATACGGATCCGGCCTACCCCGTCGAGGGACGACCCCGGGGATCCGTGGCAGCCGGGACATGACCAGCCCGACCCGCGGGGCGTCATTGTGCGGCCCACCGACTGTGTTGCGCTCACTTGCCGTGGAATCACCACGCCTGCACTCGCGCGCCTTGCCGGCAGACCGCGCAATGACGCTGTGGCATGGTCTTACCTCCTCAAAGGTCAGTATGTGGCGGTCCGGGGGCACCGGCCCTCCCACGCGGCGAGTGATCGTGGCATAGTCGCGCTCAGTAATTGCCATGGCGGCCAGGACGAGGCGCCTTGCCTTGAGGATATGACGTGCGCAAGACAATCCTGACCTGCGTATTGCTGACGGTTGCCGGATCGGTGGCCGCGCATCAGGAGCATCACAAGGCAGAAGAAGGTCATGCCACGCGGGATCACGGCGAATGGCAGGAAGAGCGGATAACCATACGTCATGACAGCCTCTGGAGCGTCGAGCACTGCTCGCATCTGGAAGGGGGCCATACGCTGCAGTACCGCTTCGAGGCTGATATCCCGGTGAACGTGAACGTCCACCTGCACCCGGAACGGGATGGTGCGTATCACACCATCTATCTGCACAGGCAGGACGATGTCCGTTCGGAAGCCGATGAACTCGTGACGGACGAGCCCGGCGCCTACTGCTTCGAGTTCGTGCCGGTGACGCGACCCGACGAGGACAGGGAGATACGGTTGCAGTACAGGGTTGCGTCCTGAGCGATCGGTGGCGAATCGCATGCGAAACGATCATGTTGGCTGTTCCCCGCGGCGTCGTCACGATGCATCGGCGATCCGCCCCACTGCCCCGGTGGCGGGTTCGGCCCGTGGTATTGAGAGGTTTCCCGTGATAGGTGGGCAGGCATGATGCAGAGCAGCCCGGAGAGATCGGTGCCGTCCCTCTACAACCAGGCGGAGTCCGGCATCCTGCGGGGCATGAACATACGGGTGACCAGCATCTCCGTGCTGGTCATGAGTGTGGCTCTCGTGGCCGGCGCTTTCTACACGGAGCCCAGTGCCCGGGCCATCGGCGTTGCGCGGGAGGTCCTCAACCCATTCCTCGAATGGTATTACGTTGTGCTGGTGGCCTTTCTGCTGTTCTTCATGGCGTGGCTGGGGACGGGGCGCTACAAGAACGTACGCCTGGGCCGGGACGATGAGCGACCGGAGTTCACGTTTTTCTCCTGGATCGCCATGCTTTTCGCCGCCGGTACCGGCGTGGGCATACTGTTCTGGTCGGTGGCACAGCCGATTCTCCAGTTTCAGGATAACCCTTTCGTTGACTCGGGCATGACCCCGGAAGCGGCCACGGTGGCCATGCGGCTCACCTATTTCCACTGGGGGCTGAACGGCTGGGCGATCTTTTCGTTCGTGGCGCTGGTACTCGGCTATTTCGCCTTCCGGCACGATCTGCCGCTGACCATCCGTTCGGCCCTGTTCCCGTTTCTTGGCGAGCGTATCCGTGGCGGCTGGGGAGATACGGTGGACGTGCTGGCGGTGTTCGGCACGGTCTTCGGCATCGCCACGACGCTGGGGCTGGGCGTGCAGCAGATGAACGCCGGGCTGGGCGCGGTTTTCGGATGGGAGGTATCCCTGCGTCTGCAACTCGTGGTCACCGCCGTGATCATGACCGTCGCCACGCTGTCCGTGGTGTCGGGAATGCAGAAGGGCGTACGGCTGCTGTCCGAGTTCAACGTCTGGCTCAGCGTGGTCGTGGTGATCTTCCTGCTGCTGTTCGGCCCCACCCAGTACCTGATCGGGTTGACTGTCGAGGCCACCGGGGACTATCTGCAGAACCTGCTTGCGCTCACCTTTCATACCAACGTGACCCGGGGTAGTGACTGGCAGGCCGAATGGACCGTGTTCTTCTGGGGATGGTGGCTGGCCTGGTCGCCGTTCGTGGGCATGTTCATCGCCCGTGTCTCCCGCGGCAGGACGTTCCGGGAGTTTGTCATGGGTGTGCTGCTGGTACCGACGGCCATCACCATAGTCTGGATCGGGCTGCTCGGGGGTACCGCCCTGCATCATGAACTGTTCGGAGAAGGAGGCATCGTCGACGCGGTTGCCGTCGATGAGGCCGTGGCGCTGTTCGTCACCGTGCAGGCGATGGATCTGGGCAATCTGACGCTGCTGGCGGTGGGTGCACTTGTGGTGCTGATCGCCACCTACCTGGTCACGTCTGCAAATGCGGGAACGCTGGTGATCAACACCATTCTGGCCGGCGGCGATTCGGATCCGCCCACCGCTCATCGCATTCTCTGGGGTGTGGTGCTGGCGCTGCTGACGGCGGTGTTGCTCGTTGCCGGTGGGCTCGAGACGCTGCAGTCCGCCGTGATCATGGCGGCACTGCCGTTCTCCCTGGTGATCATGGTGATGATCGCCGGGCTGCTGCGTGCTCTCGGTGCCGAGCGGTTCGCTGCCCGGCGTGGGCGGCGACGGGAGGCGCCCCACGAACCCTGGATTGGCACGGACGATGCCGGACAGCCGAGGGAGGAGGCAGTGGAAGTGGAAGCGACGGTGGAGAGCCCGGAGCAGAAGTAGTTGCCCGGGTGTTGCTGCGTTCCCGTGGCAAGGCTGGCTCCGGCCTGCTAGGCAAAGAATCCATGCAGGAACCAACCGCGGGGAGGACGGCGTTCCCGGTAGATCCACACCAGGGAGCCGTTGGGAGCGCGGGCGGTGTAGTAATCCCGGGCGAGATCATGGCCATCCCACCAGCCGCTTTCCAGCCTCTCCGGTCCCTGGTGCAGGGCCAGGGGACCATTCCAGCATGGTCGCCCCTGGTATTGCTCCAGCGGCCTGGGTGTCCGCAGCAGCCACAATGGTCGGTACGGATTGGCCTGCTGCTGTACTGCATTTCCGGCTGGCGGGCTGCTCCAGGCATTCTCCGGACGGTGATCGGCGTGTGTTCCGAGGCTGCGCACGGAATCCTCGCCCAGTCGGGCAAGCAGGCGTTCGGCCAGCTCCCGCCATGGTTCTGCCGGGGAGTCGAAGGGATCGTCGAACAGCGTCCCCGATCGACCGGGTAGCGGCAGAATTCTTTCTGCCAGCAGCTCCAGTGCATGGACCTCCGCCGGCAGTGGCCGGCGTTCAAGTCCTTCCCTGCAGACAGCCAGCAGCCGTTGCGGATGTCGGCTGGGTTCCAGTACCCCCATGCGGAGAACCGTGGGGGGATGCCGTTCGTGCTCCAGTTGCAGGGAGAACTGTTCGACACCGCTATCAATGCCCCGCAGCAGGCCGCACAATTCCCGTAACAGGTACTGCAGGGCGAACAGAAGGGAGGGGCTGTCGGGAGCCGGTGCCGGTAGCTCGAGCCGGCCCTGGTACCGTCGCGGGGCCTGATGTGGGTGGCGGGGCTCGGGCTGTTCGCCCAGGGCCTGCTCCAGTTGGCGTGTCAGGCTACGGCCCAGACGCCGGTTCAGTTCGCCTCGGGGGAGGGTCAGGCAGTCCGCCAGTGTCTTCAGCCCCAGTCCCTGGAGGGCCTGCTCCTGCTCCGGAGTCAGTTCCAGCAACTGCCACGGCAGGCGGCCCAGTCGTTGCCGCAGCTCCGCCCGGTCGATCACGGGGCTGCTGTCTCCCGCTCGGGCAAGGAGCCAGGCGCCGCGGGGGGTGCTGGCGACTGCCGTTGCCACGCCATAACCCAGTTCGTCCAGGCCATGGGTGATCCGTCGCCGCAGCCGGGGCAGGCCGCCGAATAGCTTCAGACTGCCGCCGATTTCCAGCAGCAGGCCGTCGGGCGGCTCCATGCTGACCAGTGAGCTGAACTGCAGGGACCAGTCCGCCAGCCCGCGCAGGGCTCGTGCTTCCTGCTCCGGATTTGCCTCCAGCAGCTGAATGCCGGGGGAACGAGCCTCGGCCGCGGTTCGTTTCATTCCGCTTCTGACGCCCAGGTGGCGGGCTGCATCGTTGCAGAAAAGTATCCGGCTGCGATCGGCAATTGCGCATGGTGTATCCCGGGGGCAGCCCCGGGACGGGTTCTCCAGTGGCAGGAGCGGGAAATGCAATGCAAGCCAGAGCATGCCGTGTACCGTGTCCGGACCGGCCGTCTGGCCGGCACGCGGGTGAACTTCCTGGCCTGGAATATGTACGGCTCTGTCACACCAGGCGGAGATGGCCGCGTCGTCCCGGCGTCTCTTCCAGCGGCAAGGGGAGCTGGGGCCGGTCCGGTTCCCGTGGCGGTTGCTCCCGGACCAGGCCAGGGTGAGCGTGCGGGATGGATGAAACCGTCCGCAGACCCGGCCCCCCTGCGGGTTTCTCCGTGGTGACCGGCAATACCCGGGTGCGGGGATGGTTTACGTCCAGTTGCAGCTTCTGTCCGGCGTTTCCGTTCCGGAGCTTGAGGAACTCCAGCGTGGTGCCGGACGGGTGGCCCTGAACGCGGAGTCGTATGGCTGCGGGTGAAGCATGCCCGGCCATGGCCCCGGGGCGGAAGAGGATGCCCCAGGTGGCCCCGCTTTCGGCTGCCAGCTGCAGCCTTCGCAGCTGACGGTTGGACAGTTGACCCGGCCAGGCAAGGACGGCGGCACAGGTGCCTGAGCGAAGCGCCTGTTCCACTGCCCAGAGGGCGTCGCTGTCCCGCCGCGGATGAACCAGCAGCACCCGGGAGAGATCCAGTCCCTGTGCGGCCAGGGCCGGCGCATACGGGATGTTGGGTGGGCCTACCATTGCCACCCAGCGGCCCGAGTGGCTGAGCCGGGCCAGGGCAGGCATCAGCAGGCGCAGTTCTCCCAGGCCGCTCTGGTCATGGAGGACTTCGGTCAGTGCCCGATCCTGCCAGCCGCCGCCGGGCAGGATGGCGTCCAGTTCGGCGAATCCGCTGGGAATGACCGGGAACTCCGGGGTGGCGTGGGTCGTGCGCCAGATGCCGGGCTGCCGAAGCAGTTCATGCAATGCATCATTCATGGCAAACCTCGTTTGCTTGATGAGATGTCCGGCATCCGGCCGGCGGGCTGATGTTGCCTGGCAATGCCTTTCCGGGATCTGCAGCCCGGACAGCGTGAACGGCGTCTACAGGGGGAAGCCGTTTCGCACCAGGCCGACACCCAGCCCTTCGATGACCAGTGGTTCCTTCCGCAGGTTGACCTTGATCGGTTCGTGCTCGGGGTTCTCCGGCAGCAGCCACACCATGTGATCCTGTCTGCGGAACCGCTTCACGGTGACTTCATCGTGCAGACGGGCAACCACGATCTGGCCGTTGCGCACTTCATGGGTACGGTGGACGGCGAGCAGGTCGCCATCGAGGATGCCTGCATCCCGCATGCTCATTCCCCGGACCGTCAGCAGGTAATCCGCTTTTGGCCTGAACAGGGAGGATTCCAGCTGGCAGCGTCCCTGGATATGTTCATCCGCGAGCACAGGGCTGCCTGCCGCCACCTGCCCGATGATGGGTAATCCCTGTTCCTGGGTGGTCTGCTCCGTGGCCGTCGATGGCAGCCGGATACCGCGGGAAGATCCGGGCAGCAATTCGATGGCCCCCTTTTTCTGTAGCGCACGCAGGTGGCTCTCTGCTGCGTTGGGGGAACGGAATCCGAGCGCCCGGTTGATCTCCGCCCGGGTGGGGGGGAACCCGGATTCGGAAATGAAGTTCCTGATGAACTCCAGGATCTCCGCTTGTCTTGGCGTGAGTGTACGCATGATTCCCTCTGTTTATGTGTATATATGTACAGTATGGAAAAGAGCTGGTCAAGCATACAGTACCATGCCATGCATGCCCCGGATGGCGGCCGGCCGCCACCCGGGGATCGGTCAAGGGAGGCCGGAGTCGCGTTGCCGGTTTTCCTTGCGTACAATGCGCTGCTTCCCGACGATTGAGGTCCCCCGGGGATGGTCAGTGTTACCGACGATCTCAGTGATCTGTTCGCCGAAGGCGACGTGACCCTGGATGCCTGGCTGGAGAGCGTGGGGCTTTCGGCCGAGGGTGAGGAAGGTCGACTGCTGGCTGCTACCTGGGAGGTGGTGCACTCTGTCTGTGGCAGAGCCGTTCGTGCGTCGGGGGAAAGCTATTTCGAGCATGCCATTTCAGTGGCAACCATTCTTGCCGGCCTCAAGCTGGATGCCCGCACCATCGCCGCCGGCATGCTGCACGATCTCCCGGAGCTGGCCGGAGAGCGCTGGCAGACCCTGCGGGCCTCATGTGATCCGGACGCCGTTGCCCTCGTGGAAGGGGTGGAGCGCATGGACGTGGTGCGGGAACTGCGCGGCCAGGTGGAATCCTCCCAGGAGGACGGCAAGCGCACCGAAGCGCTGCGCAAGATGCTGCTGGCCATGGCCGAGGACATCCGCGTGGTGTTCATCAAGCTGGCCGAACGCCTGCACGATCTGCGCACCCTGCGTAACCGCCCGGAATCCGTGCAGAGGGAGATAGCGCGGGAGACCAGCGATATCTATGCCCCGCTGGCCAACCGCCTGGGGATCTGGCAGGTAAAATGGGAGATGGAGGATCTCTGCTTCCGCTACCAGGACCCGGACACCTACAAGCGGGTC
>SLLM01000087.1 GCA_007134055.1 Ectothiorhodospiraceae bacterium
ATCAGGATCAGCGTGATCAGGCCGTAGAACGTGTTGATATTCATGGATGCATGTCTCTCCGAATCCGGTGGCCGGCTGCGCGTTCCATCTCCTGCCCGGCGCGGCGCAGCCCGGGGAAGGGTGCCATGCGAACCTGCTAGCGCGTCCGCTGGACCGCCGTGCCCAGGGACTGCAGGTAGGCGATGATCGCCTCCATCTCCGTCCTGCCGTCGACTTCTTCCGCGGCGCTTTCGATCTGCTCGTCGCTGTACGGCACGTTCAGCCAGCGCTGCTGGGCGCGCATGCGACGTGCCACGACGTCGCCGTCAAGGGTGCGTTCCGCCAGCCAGGGATAGGCCGGCATGTTGGATTCGGGAACCACGTCCCGCGGGTTGAGCAGGTGAATCTCGTGCCAGAGGTCCGTGTAGCGGCCGCCGACCCGGGCCAGGTCCGGACCGGTACGCTTGGAGCCCCACTGGAACGGGCGGTCATAGACGAACTCACCGGCCAGGGAGTAGTGCCCGTAGCGTTCGGTTTCGGCCCGGAACGGCCGGATCATCTGTGAATGGCAGTTGTAGCAGCCTTCCCGAACGTAGATGTCGCGTCCGGCGAACTCCAGCGGTGCGTAGGGTTCCACGCCCTCGAGGGGTTCCGTGGTCTCGCTGAGGAACAGCAGCGGCACGATCTGCACCAGGCCCGCGACGCTGATCACGAGGGCGATCAGCACGGCCATCAGTCCGATGTTTTTCTCGACGACCGAATGGTTCATGCCTCAGGCCTCCTGCGCCGCGGCGGTTACGGTTGCATCGGCCTTCACCGGCCGTGTGGTCATCCATACGTTCCAGGCCATCAGGAGCATGCCGAGGAAGAACAGGATTCCCCCAAGCAGCCGCACCATGTAGTAGGGGTACGTGGCGACCAGCGACTCCATGAAGGTGTAGGTGAGGGTGCCGTCCTCGTTGACGGCCCTCCACATGAGCCCCTGCATCACCCCGGCGATCCACATGGCGGCGATGTAGAGCACCACGCCGACGGTGGCGATCCAGAAATGCAGCTCGATCGCCTTGACACTGTGCATCTCCTGGCGGCCATAGAGCTTCGGGATCAGCGCGTAGATTGCGCCGAAGGTGATGAACGCCACCCAGCCGAGGGCTCCGGCATGTACGTGGCCGATGGTCCAGTCGGTGTAGTGGGAGAGCGCGTTCACCGTCTTGATCGACATCATCGGACCCTCGAAGGTGGCCATGCCGTAGAAGGACAGGGAGACGATCAGGAACTTCAGGATCGGATCGGTCCGCAGCTTGTGCCAGGCTCCGGAGAGGGTCATGATGCCGTTGATCATCCCGCCCCAGCTCGGCGCCAGCAGGATCAGGGAGAACACCATGCCCAGGGACTGGGCCCATTCCGGCAGTGCCGTGTAATGCAGGTGGTGTGGCCCCGCCCACATGTAGATGGAAATCAGCGCCCAGAAGTGGACGATGGACAGCCGGTAGGAGTAGATGGGCCGGTTGGCCTGCTTGGGGATGAAGTAGTACATCATGCCCAGGAACCCGGCGGTCAGGAAGAAGCCCACGGCGTTGTGCCCGTACCACCACTGCACCATTGCGTCCACTGCCCCGGCATAGATGGGGTAGGATTTGGTCAGGCCGACGGGTATCACCAGGTTGTTGACGATGTGCAGGACCGCAACGGCGATGATGAAGGCGCCGTAGAACCAGTTCGCCACGTAGATGTGCTTGACCTTGCGTATGGCGATGGTACCGAAGAACACCACGGCATAGGACACCCAGACCACCGCGATCAGCAGCGCGATCGGCCATTCCAGCTCGGCGTATTCCTTGCTCTGGGTAATCCCCAGAGGCAGCGTGATCGCTGCCAGGACAATTACCGTCTGCCAGCCCCAGAAGGTGAACGACGCCAGTCGTGGCAGGAACAGCGGTGTGTGGCAGGTGCGCTGCACCACCCAGTAGGAAGTGGCGAAGAGAGCGCTGCCGCCGAAGGCGAAGATCACGGCATTGGTGTGCAGCGGCCGCAGGCGGCCGTAGCTCAGCCAGGGCACGTCGAAATTGAGTGCCGGCCAGATGAGCTGCGCGGCGATCAGTACACCGACGCCCATGCCGACGACACCCCAGACGACAGTCATGATGGCAAACTGGCGTACTACTTTTTCGTTGTACTTGATGGCAGATTCCATGAAGTCGTATCCATCCGTCGGGGAGGGGGGACAGCCCGGATCAGGGTCTTCCGCGGCGATTATCCGTGCATGTCGTGCTCCGTACGTTGATGTGGATCAAATGGTGTATACGGTGGCCGGCAATCCCGGGCGTCGTCACGGGCGTGCCAGCGGACCGCGGAGCGGCACCGAACAGGGTGGAGCCATGGTTGCCGGGCTGCCGGGGCCCGGCAGTGCTGTGCGGTCAATGCGTTGGGTGGTGCCCGTTCCCCCGTCCGTTCCCCTGACCCTGCGCCAGTGCCGTGCCCCGCCCCGCGGGATTTCTCCGGGTCCTTGCCATCGGTGGTCTGCTCATGGCAGTAGGTCATGCCGCCGGGCGGGTGGTCCACGCGACGCGGTCGGGCACCCGGGCGGAAACCCGGTTTACCGCCGCGCGCTACAGACCGACCGAAAACATGTTCTCCAGATCGTGCCGGGAATGCGCCTGGAAGGCGATCAGGGTCTCCGTACGCTCGATGCCGTCAAGTTGCGCCATGCGGCCGGTAACCAGCTCCGCCAGATCCTCGGTCCGGCGTACGCGGATCAGAGCCACCAGATCGTAGCTGCCGCCGACGGAGTAGCATTCCGAGACCCCCTCCAGGTCAGCCAGCTCCTGTGCGAGATCGTTGATCCTGCGCCGGTTCACCGACATCAGCACAATTGCGGTCACCATGCATTGTTCTCCACGTCAATGGGGGATGCCGCCGGCAATCCTGCCGGGGCGGGCCCGGTGGTCATGCTGTCATGATAGCGCATCTTCCCGATCCGCCGATGCTGACGGGAATCTTTGTGATACCAGTCACGAATTCCCGCCCTCGACGGCAGTCGCTCATACTTTGGTAGGTTAAGCTGCCGGCAGATCCGGGAATCGGAGAACGGCGCAGCGATGACCAATACTCTCACCGACTACAATCTCTGGCTGGTTCTGGTGTCGTTCCTTGTCAGCCTGTTCGGAGCGGGCACCGGACTGCTTACCTCGGCCCGGATCCGGGGGGACGACAATCGCTGCCACTACGGCTGGCTGGCGCTCTCGGCGGTGGTTCTGGGTGGTGGCGCGGTGTGGGCCATGCATTTCGTCGGCATGCTTGCGTTCCGCCCCGGAATCCCCATGACCTACGACACCGGAACCACGATGCTGTCCCTGGCACTGCCGGTGGTGTTCTTCGCCATGGGTCTCTGGGTGACCAACCGCTGGCCGGCTTCCGTAGCCGCGCTGCTGGGGGCAGGGACGGTACTCGGCCTGGGCATCGCCGCGATGCATTATACCGGCATGGCGGCTGTTCGCTCGGAGGCCGTCATACGCCACGACTCCACGTTGACGCTGATTTCGATCGTCATCGCGGTGGTGGCCTCCTGTGCCGCGCTCTTCCTGCTGCGGCACGCCCAGGGTCTGTTGCGTGCCGCCAGCGCCCCCGTGCTTGCTGTCGCAGTCTGCGGCATGCATTACACCGGCATGGCCGCAATGGTCCTGCGGCCGGGCGTGACTCCGTCCGACTATTTCAGTGGCGCGGTCACCGGACCCCAGATGCTCATGCTGGTGATACTGGTCGTGACCCTGATCTACGTTGCCAGCCTGTCGCTGGTCTGGCACCGGGAGATGCGGGACCTGCGGCAGGATCTTGCCCTGAAGCGCTATTGACCGGGCAGGGAGCGGGTGCCGGCCGGCGCTGTCCCCGTGGGTCGCTCAGTCCAGGTTCAGCTGCCGGCTCGCCCCGGGTTCCAGTCCGTCCAGGGTCCAGGAACCGACCCGATAGCGGATGAGGCGCAGGGTGGGATGGCCGACCGCGGCTGTCATGCGGCGCACCTGCCGGTTGCGGCCTTCCGTCAGCGTGATCTGCAGCCAGCTGTCGGGAATGCTGGCGCGATGGCGAATCGGTGGGTCACGTGGCCAGAGGGCGGGTGGTTCCCCGATGGCTTTCACACGGGCGGGCCGCGTGAGCCCGTCCCTGAGCTCGACCCCGGTCCGCAGGCGTTCGAGCTCGTGGGCCCCGGGAATCCCCTCCACCTGTACCAGGTAGCACTTGCTCATCTTGTGTTCCGGGTGGGTGATCCTGGCGTTTAGCCGGCCATCGTTGGTGAGCACCAGCAATCCCTCGCTATCCTGGTCCAGACGACCAGCGGGATAGCATCCCGGCACCTCCAGGTAGTCGGCTAGCGAAGGGCGTCCGCGGGGGTCGGTGAACCGGGAGAGGACGCCGTGGGGTTTGTTGAAGAGGACTACCAGCCTCTGTGGACGGGTCGCCATGGTCAGGGAATTCGGGGCTGCTGTAACAGGGCAAGACGGGAAGTGTAGCAGGAGCCGGATGTCCGATGCCTGCCGGTTCCCTTGGAGTAGCCCAGCTGCGGTTCGGCAGCAGGGATGTCCGCAGGCGTCGCCCGCCTCCCGGATCGCGCCACCGTGAGAGTTTTCCGGCCTGCCCATGCTTGCCTCGCCGGGCTGCCGTGGCGTATTGTCCTGACCGGTTCGGATGGCCCGCATGTCCTGTTTTCGCGGGTGAACGGTTACTGATGAGGAGGCTTCCGGGGCTGTGGCTGGCGGCCGATCATTCCGGGGCGCGGGAGGACACATGAAGGTACTGGTACCGGTGAAGCGGGTGATTGATTACAACGTGAAGGTCCGGGTGAAGTCGGACGGTTCCGGGGTTGAGACGTCGAACGTGAAGATGTCGATGAACCCGTTTGACGAGATTGCGGTGGAAGAGGCGGTGCGTCTGCGGGAGTCGGGGGTTGCGGAGGAGGTGATCATCGTCTCGCTGGGGGTTCAGCAGTGCCAGGAGACGATTCGCACGGCGCTGGCGATGGGTGGTGACCGGGGGATTCTGGTGCAGAGCGACGGGGAGCTGCAGCCCCTGGCGGTGGCGAAGCTGTTGAAGGAGCTGGTGGAGCGCGAGGGTCCGGAGCTGGTGATACTGGGCAAGCAGGCGATTGATGATGATGCCAACCAGACGGGTCAGATGCTTGCGGCGCTTCTGGGCTGGCCTCAGGGGACCTTTGCCTCGCGGCTGGAGCTTGCCGAGGGCGAGGCGCGGGTGACGCGGGAGGTTGATGGGGGGCTGGAGACGGTTGCCTTGCGGTTGCCGGCGGTGGTCACCACGGATCTGCGTCTCAACGAGCCGCGCTATGCGAAGCTTCCCAACATCATGAAGGCGAAGAAGAAGCAGCTGGACGTGGTGAGTCCAGAGGATCTTGGTGTGGATGTCGAGCCGCGGCTGAAGACGCTGAAGGTGAGTGAGCCGCCGAAGCGCAGTGGTGGGGTACGTGTGGGGAGTGTTGAGGAGCTGGTGGAGAAGTTGCGCAACGAGGCGAAGGTGATCTGAGATGGCGGTACTGGTGATTGCGGAGCACGAGGAGTCGGTGCTGGCGCCCTCCACGCTGGCGACGGTGACAGCGGCGCGCGCCATTGACGATGCCGTGGATGTGCTGGTGGCGGGTGACGGCTGCGAGGCGGTGGTGCGGCAGGCGTGTGCGGTGGAGGGGGTGCGTCGGGTGCGCGTGGCGGATGGCGGGCATCTGGCGCACGGTCTGGCGGAGAATGTGGCGACGGTGGTTGTGGGGCTTGCCGGTGACTACGCTCATGTGCTGGCGCCGGCGAGCACCTTTGGCAAGAACCTGATGCCGCGGGTGGCGGCGTTGCTGGACGTGCAGCAGATCTCGGACGTCACGGCGGTGGAGTCGGCGGACACGTTCGTGCGCCCGATCTACGCGGGCAATGCGCTTGCCACGGTGCAGTCCGGCGATGCGGTGAAGGTGGTCACGGTGCGCCCCACGGCCTTTGAGAAGGCGGCGGAGTCTGGCGGTGCGGGCGAGGTGGAGCAGGTGGATGCGGGGAGTGATTCGGGTCTCAGCCGCTTTGTTGACCAGCAGCTCACCAGTTCCGACCGCCCGGAGCTCACGGCCGCCCCGATCGTGGTCTCCGGTGGACGGGGGCTGGGCAGCGGGGAGAACTTCCGGCTGCTCGAGGAGCTGGCGGATGTGCTTGGTGCGGCTATTGGTGCCTCGCGGGCGGCGGTGGATGCCGGGTACGTGCCCAACGACTACCAGGTGGGGCAGACCGGCAAGGTGGTGGCGCCGGATCTCTACATTGCCGTGGGCATCTCCGGGGCAATCCAGCACCTGGCCGGCATGGAGGGCTCGAAAGTGATCGTGGCGATCAACAAGGACGAGGACGCTCCCATCTTCGAGATCGCCGACTACGGCCTGGTGGGCGATCTCTTCGAAGTGGTGCCGGAACTGACCCGGAAGCTTGGCTCCTAGCTTCCCATGCGAATGGATCAGTGTCTCCCTTGAGCAGGTGCTGAAGGATTCACGGCGCCGCCGCTCGAATGGGTTGCCGGAAGCCCACGGGCACCTGCGGATGATTGGCGGGTGCCGCCTGTCATCATCCGCCCGGTCTAGCCGCTCAGAAGTTCGGTGAATACGTCGCGCTCCGGGCTGTTGGCGATATCCCCCCCGGCCAGTACGGCGGTCAGGCAGGCCCCGGCACGCGGCAACAGATGCTGCATGTAGAAGCGTGCGGTTAGGATCCGTGCCCGGTAGAAGGCCGCTTCCCCCGCTCCGTCATTCAAGGCCGCGCGGGCCCGGAGTGCGGATCGCGCCATCAGGGCGCCGGCAATCACATAGCCGCTCTGCAGCAGGTATGGCACGGCCACTGCCGCCGTGTCTCCGGGGTCCTCGCCGTGGCGCTCCACGATCCGCTCGGCGCTCGCCTGCAGTCCGTCGATAGCCTCTTCCATGGCGCCGCCCAGGGTGGCGAGTTCGGCAGCACCGCCACGCAGGGCCGCTGCATCCTCGCGCATCTCGGCCACCAGTGCCTGCACGGCGCTACCGCCGTCCCGGTGCGTCTTGCGGCCGACGAGATCGTTGGCCTGAATGGCGGTTGTGCCTTCGTAAATGGGCGTGATCCGGGCATCACGGAAGTGCTGCGCCGCCCCGTTTTCTTCCATGTAGCCCATGCCGCCGTGTACCTGGATACCCAGGGACGTCAGCTCGACACCGAGTTCCGTGCACCAGCCCTTGACGATCGGCGTGAGGAGCTCGGCGCGGGCGTGCATGGCCTGGCGGCGCGATGAGTCCGTGTCGGCCCGCCCCAAATCCATGCACCAGGCGGTGTAGTAGCACAGGCCGCGCATCGCCTCCACCCCGGCGCGCATGGTGAGCAGCATCCGGCGCACGTCCGGATGGTCAATGATGGGCACGGCGTCGGCTTCCCGGGAGCCCGCCGGACGTCCCTGGATCCGTTCCCGCGCATAGGCGGTGGCCTGCTGCAGCGCCCGATCGCTGATGGACAGGCCTTCCACGCCGACCTTGTGTCTCGCCTCGTTCATCATGGTAAACATGTGGGCCAGGCCCTGACACTTCTCCCCGACCAGGTAGCCGATGGCGCCCCCTCCATCGCCGTAACTCATGGTGCAGGTGGGGCTGCCATGGATACCCAGTTTGTGTTCCAGGCCGACGCAGCGGACATCGTTGCGTTCGCCCGGC
>SLLM01000335.1 GCA_007134055.1 Ectothiorhodospiraceae bacterium
CTACTGCATTGCGCATCGTTACAGGCTTGCAGGACGTAGCTCGCGTTCACCCGCGCGTGCAGCGGAACCACGTGTTCATGACTGGTACCGGTAATGTCGTCGCCGATGCGGGTGAACCCGGATATTCCGTCCGGGTTCTCGTACAGCCGGTAGTGGGTGGCGCCGTTCACCGCATTCCAGCTGAAGGCGAATACCTTGGTGCGCTGAAGGTCGAGGGACGGCGCCTCGTCGGGGGATGCCGGGGGCGCATCGGCCGGCTCCTCCCCCGCACCCGGCGGCTCGTCATTCACGGCTGATCCACCGCCGCTGCCGTCGCCGCGGCTGCTGCTCTCGAAGCAGGCGGAGAGCCCGAGGGCCGCGCACAACAGGATGGCGAGGGAGATGTGGCGCCGCCGGCGGTGCTGCGTCGCATTGATCATGGCATAGTTCCCGACTGTCGCGGTGCTTCCGGCTCAGGGTGGCGGCGGCAGGAAGCGCGGACTTTCCGTTGGCGTAGTGGCCGGCGTTTGCCGTTCCCCGGCCTGGTCCTGCGCCGGCCGTTGTGGCGCATCGGAACCTGGTGTCGACGGCGCGATCTGCGTCGGCGAGGCGGGTGCCGTGCCGGTGTCCCCGAACAGGTATACGTCCGCCAGCAGCGAGGAATCGTCCCAGGGTACCTGCTGGCCGTTGGTTTCGGTGACCACTTCACCCCGCACCCGGGTCAGTACCTGGCGGATCTCCAGGCCCGGGTTTCGCAGCCACTTGGCCAGCGCTCCGGTGAACGGACTGTTCTCGCCGAGGCCGTCCACCGCGACGTTTCCCGGCTGTGTGGAAAACGCGAGCAAGGTCCCCACGTTGGCGCGACTGCGGGCGAGGCCGTCGCCCACGGCAATGCCGCGGGTATTGTCGGCGAAGCGACGAATGAACGGGTTGTCGCGGCAGGCGTCGAGAAACACCAGGTTGGTGCGTGTCAGGGACTGTGTTCGCTGCATCTGGCGGAGCACGGTATTGAAGGAAACGCTTTCAAAGTCCACGTCCGTGATGTCCCGCAGTTCGGCATCAACGGGCAGCAGGTAATTCTCTTCCTCGACTTGTACAGCGTGACCGGCGAAGTAGAACAATGCGATATCTATGTCCGGCAGACGCCGGGAGAAATCGCGAATGGCCTGTTCGAAATCGCGTCGCTCGAGGTCGATCCCGAGGATGACGTCGAACTGTGCATCTTCAAGGACGGAAGCGATGAGATGCGCGTCGTTCGTCGGGTTGGGCAGATAGCCGGCATGGGCGTAATCGGAATTGCCGACGACCAGCGCCAGCCGAGTGGCGCTGGCGGGATTGCACAACATCAGAACCATCCCGGCGGCAAGCACGATGATCGGTGCAATGCGTATCCGAACCTGCATCACGATCCACCCAATCGCTAAAAGGTATACCCAAGGCCGAGCTCGAAGCCCTGCTGCAGGAATACCGCATCATCATGCTGATCGAAGGTCAGATAGGCTATCTGGGCACGGTACCGCACCGTCAACGAGGTTACGGCGGAAAAGATGTGCTGATAGCCGAAATTGATGTCGTTTGCCAGCACCAGTCCGTCATCGGTAAACCTTTGTCCGTCCCGCGTCCGGATGTCGGAACTGTGGCGGCCGACGCCGGGTATGTAACTGGCGAACAGGCGATGCCTGCCATCGCCGGTAATGCTCTGCACGACACTGACGCCCGCCTTGATGATGTAGGTGTCACTTTCGCGCTCGGCGTCAAAGGGTTCTCCTTCCGGAGTCGATGATTCCAGCTCCAGATCGGTCGTTGTGTACTGCAGGCCCACGAACCAGAAAAGACCCGTGTCCCGTATCTGGCGCCGGAGTACCAGCTCGATGTCCAGCCGTTCCGCAGTGACATCCCCGGAGAACGGCAGCGCAGTGCCGTCCACGTTGGCGATTGAATCAAAGGCGCCGGTCTGGTTGGGTGAGTACAGGGCGGTGACAATGTAGTCCGTATCGCCAAGCGGTCCGCCGCGTGCGGTCATCGACAAGCCGTATTCCATGCCTCGCAGCTCGGTGATGCCCTGCACCTGTACGTCGGGTACGGGGCTGTCCTCCGGAACCGTTACAACCTTGAAACCCAGACGCGGATCTACACTGAGGCGCAGCTCGTCCGAACTTGCCTGGCAGGGCAGCAGCATTGTCGCCAAGCCCAGGAGAACCGACACAATGGGGTAGTGCCTGCGGGGTCCGTCCATCATCCCCCCCTTTATCTTCCTGGCGCCAATTCTTTGGCTCAAGGGCTATCATTGTTGTTGATAATTCGAGAATAGTTCACGCATTGTGGGTCGGCAACCCGGCTCCATGGGTCAAACAAAAAGAATGAGAATTTCCAGTTCATTGCGAATGGATCGAAGAAATTTCGCGAAGATGAACGGTGGGATGGGTTATGCCTGAAACAGAGCGTGTTATGGAACAGGACGGGTAGGGCCGTATGCAGAGTCATCCAGGTGGTGGGTACTGGGCCGGCATCAGGGCGATCGATGCCGGGGACGGGCAGCAGCAGGCATTTTCCGCCTTGGCCGAGGATCGTGCGCGGGGGTGGGGAGGAGAGCCGCAGCCACCCGCGGCACTCCTGGCGCTGGCGCGCTTTCCGGATCCTGAGTCCGCTGCCGCGTGGCTGACGGAGGTGGTTGGCTTGCGCCCGCTTCAGCTTGTCGGCGCTCTAGTGGCAGGAATCCGGACGGTCGATGCCGCGGCGGTATACGAGCAATCCCTGCTTCAGTTGCTGGAGAGAGCGAAGGCGGGGGAGATCTTGGACTCCCTTGATGGTGATTCCACGCGACTTGCAGCTTTCCAGAACCGGGGTTCTGGTTCCGGTCCCGCGCCGGAGGATTCTTTGCAGCCCGGATTCGTGCTCAGTCATACCTACAGATTCGAAGCGGTGATCGGCAGCGGCGGAATGGGAACGGTTTTCCGTGCCCGGCACGTGGAACTCGGAACCCTGCATGCCATCAAGGTGATCTCGCCCGCGTTTGCGCTGCAGGAACAGGCTCTGGCTCTTTTCCGACGCGAGGCGGAGACTCTGCGGCGCGTCAGGCACGACGCAGTAGTCGGTTACGAGGCAGTGATCCGCGACGAAGCCGGTCGGCTCTTTCTTGTCATGGAATATGTCCCGGGACCGACGCTTGCGCGTTTCCTGGGCGAGGGCGGCGTAGGCGGGAAAGCGGCCGAGCAGCTGCTGCAGTGCGTCGGAGACGGGCTCGATGCGGCTCATGAACGAGGTGTGGTGCACCGTGATCTGTCGCCAGACAACATCATCCTCTGCGATGGCGATCCATCGCGTGCGAAGCTGATTGATTTCGGTATCGCCAGGGATCTTGATCCCGTGGCGCCCACACTTGTGGGTTCACAGTTCGCAGGTCGGCTGGCCTATGCCTCTCCGGAGCAGCTCGGCATGGTGGGGGAACCGGTCGGGCCGCGCTCGGACATCTACAGCATGGGTCTGGTTCTCGCTGCCGCGCTGGGGTCTCGATTGCCCATGGGAGACAACCCCGCGGCGGCGATCGCGGCGCGCACCCGTGTTCCGGTCCTTGATGCGTTCCCCGAGGTGTGGCGTGCCCGCCTTGCGTGGATGCTCCAACCGGACCCGCGGGACAGGCCGGAGACTTTCCGGGCGCTGTCCGGCGCGGTGCGGGCTGAAGCGCGCACGGATCCGGCTCGGACCACCCGCAGGCCCCGAGCTGGATTACCGAGGTTGGCCTTCCTCGGGGGGGCGACATTCGTCCTGCTTGGAATCGCCGGAGGCGTGGTGCTCATCGACACCGGAGAGTCCCCTGTCCGTCCGCTGTCAGCCGTGGCCGACGAAGTGCGCGATGTCATTGACAGCCCCGATTGCTCGTACCTGGAATCCCAGACGGTGCGTACCGCTGAATCCGGCTATACCGTCGTGTTGCGGGGTGTTGCGCCGGACACGACCGTGCTCGACGACCTGTCCCGCACGCTACGACAGGTGGAAGGTGTCGCGGGGGTGGAACTGGACGTTGACGTCCATGCCCCCCCGTTCTGTGCCCTGTCCTCGGTGCTCGCTTCCTATGGCGTCAGCCAGGGCGTACCGGCGCTTGAGCTGAATCGTGATGATGGCATGTATCGGGAAAACGATCAGTTGAGCCTGCGGGTGATTCATGGGGGAAGCGGGGATAAGTATGTTTACGTCGTGTATATGGATCGCGAAGGAACGCTTATTCATTTCGCTCCCAACCCCGTAGTCACGGACAACTTGATGCGGCCGGACGAGGAGCTGATACTCGGTGCGGAGCGCCCGGATGGTGAACACCGCATATATCGCGCAGTCGCCCCGTTCGGTGACAACATGATCGCCGCAATTCTGGTTGATCAACCGTTGTTTGATGATTTGCGCGAAGAAGTGGAGACAATCGACACATTCCTTCCCGAGCTCAGTCAGCAACTGGGGACCCTTGCAGAACAGGGGGCTTCTCCGCGTATCAGCTCAGTGTTCTTTCGGACGGAACCGTAGGGTGTGAATTGTCGGTGAAGCGGTCCCAATGAATAGACCAAGTGGCAAGTCTCTCCTGTTTTCGGTTGCTGCGCTCCTTTCTGGAGTATCCATTTATCTGCTGTTACTTTTTTTTCTTGATCGGAATCAGGTAGAAATAGAAGAGCGTAATTTCGATGAAATTCTCGACAACCGTTCGGGCGTTGTTGAAATTTTCACGTTGCCTGAGATTCCGACAGTCATCGTCGTGGATTTTCCCGATCTCAGATGGCAGGGCGCGGCCTTGAACAGATTTGCGGCTTTGGTGGAAAAGAGGGGGTTGCCCAGAGACCGGATTGTTTCGGACGCCAGGTTGAACGAGTACATGCGTATGGTCGGTGCCAGGGCTGAGACGTTCTACTTTGGCCACAACTACGACGTCAGGGATATCGTCCGATTCTACAATATCGCTCGCAGTCAGGATGTCGAGCTGCGCCGGGAGGAGGTGGCATTGAAGCACCTCCTCGAGAGGAGTGGAGTGCTGCGGGAGAAGCCTGACGGTGTGCTGCAGAAGGGCGCGGGCTTCGAGTACATGATATCGATTGCAGGAATCAACCAAGAGTACGTGGGTGCTCTCGGATCATCCATCGACTTGCGCCGTGCCACCTTTCTTCATGAGCTTGGACATGCCTTGTTCGCGACCGACGCCGAATACGCAGCTTACTCCCGCAGGTTCTGGGAAGAAGTCCTGACACATGAGGAGCGGGAACTATTTGAAAAATTTCTTTATCGCCTGCATTACGAGACAAAAAACATCGATCTGGTTGTGGATGAAATGCAAGCATATATCATGTTCACTCCCAGTGACAGAATAATCAATGACCGCATGCTCGGTCTTCCTGAAGGCCGCCTTGACGAGTTACGCCAGTTATTCAGGGCCGGATCACCCGTAATCTGGGACGACTGAAATCACATTCTGCCGACGTTGGTGATTTCTACCCGGCGGTTTACCCCATCGGTGGGATCGTCCGGGACCAGCGGAAACCTCTGGCCATGTCCGCGAAATTCAAGTCTTTCTGACTGAATGCCGTGTTCCTGCATGAGATACCGGCGGACAGAAAGTGCCCGCCGTTCGGACAGCCGCTGGTTGTACTCAGCTGCGCCGACGCTGTCGGTGTGCCCCTCAAGGAGGAAGTAATATGGCGAAAGTGTGGTTGAAGTGATTGCTTCGGCAACTTCGTCCAGCAACGCCCGTGCCGATTCCGTCAGGTCTGCAGAATCAAAGGCGAACTGGATGTTCAAGGCTACGGTCGGTAGTTCTGTAGCGTGATCAGGTTCTTCCGCGGAGGGTGAATCCGGTTCGGAGGGTTCGATGGCCAGGCCACGGTACGTTTGCTCGGGAACCCCACGATACTGAATGCCCGCACCGCTGTCTGGCGGTGACAGGGCTTCGATCAAGGCCTCTGAATCCAGCTCGTCGTAACTGACTATGCGGTCGGCCAGAACGGCAGGCGAAGCAAGGACGCAAGAAAAAGCGGAGCAAAGCAAAGCAGTTTTGAGTGAGACTTTCATGGCTACCCCCTGGGCAAAATCCGCGCAGCACTCGCCCGTTCATCCATGAATACATAGCACAGCCGTGGCACATGAAAAGGCTGCGACGGCAGCTGGAGGCGGTGCTCCATTGCCGAGCGCCTGCAATTCTGGTGCATGATGCCTCGGTATGCGTTGCTGCAAGTGGAGCGTTTCAGCCGCAGCCAACCGTACCTGGCGCCGTTGTGCACCGCAGTCGCGCAATGGTTGAAGCTGGAACGGTCGGTTACGACACCTATACTGACCTGTGGAGCGTGAATCATGAAGCAGTTGCCGGGACTGTCGGTGATCATGCCTCCGGAGCGGGTGCCTGTTGTCACGGTGGTTCCTTGGGGGTTGCCTGGGCGTGGCAGGATGCCAGTGCGTATGGTGGCGTGATCGATTTCTCTGTTGCATGCCTCTGGGGTCCACTATCCTTGCTTCTCCGTTGAACAAGGGCCTGCCGACCAGCGTGGGGAACGCACCGGCCCGGACCTGCATGTATCGGAAGTGAAGTGTGGCGACTGCATCCGG
This sequence comes from Ectothiorhodospiraceae bacterium, assembly GCA_007134055.1. Taxonomy (GTDB): domain Bacteria; phylum Pseudomonadota; class Gammaproteobacteria; order Nitrococcales; family Aquisalimonadaceae; genus Natronocella. Next base: position 6,556 of record SLLM01000335.1, read on the forward strand.
CCTGGAGAACGGGCATGACCCAGGCGGCGTCTGCTACGGAAGTGGCGCGTGTGCAGCCGGATGGCCGTGCGGTCGGCATGATGGAGTTTCGTGTCCGGCACTGGTTGACAGCCCTGGCGCTGGCAATTGTCGCTCATGCGGTGCTTCTGCTTGTCACGCAATGGATGCACCGATTCCCGGATACAATCGATGGCGAACGGGATTTGTTGACCCCGGCGATTGGCCTGTTGCTTGCCTCGCCGGAAACCAAGGTGGGTCATCCGCCAATGGAGAGTGTCACCTCCCGATCCCCACCAGCCCAGTCTGTTACCGGCAAGGATCCGCGGGTCGATGTGGCTGCCGTACCGGCACCTGTGAAAGCCCTGCTATGGCCGGGGGATTCAACCCCGGACCGGACGCATGCTGCGCCACCTGTCTCTCCGGAGTCGGCTGAGGCCGCACTGCTGGCCCCCGCACGGACTATGTCGCCAGCTCGGGTTGATCTGGTGCCCAACCTGTCTCCACTGGAGAGCGATAGCGTCCAATTGGCCGGAGGACCACAGGTCGACACGCCAGCCGCCGAAGCCGCCGATTCTCCTGTTGTCCCGCAGATGGCAGAGCCATTGACTGCGCGCGAGGCAGCCTTGACGGCCCCAAGTGATGTGGTAAGTCAGGAAGCCGGAGAGGCTACGCCGGTAGACACCGCGGCTGCGGCGATCGCCACCCCTCCGGAGACCGTGCTCCAGCCCTCTGCCGAGACCACTGTCTCTCTCGCCATGGAGGCCGCCGCCGTGGAGTCGGGATTCGGTAGCCCGCCGCCGGAGGAACCACCACTGTCTCCGACGGACATCCCTGAGGCAGGCACCATGCCGCGGCTGACTTCTGTGCAGGGCGAGATGGTCCCCGACGCGGGAATCGGCGATGCCGGTGGCCGGATTGCCGTTATCGAGCCGCCGATCGAAGAGGTCGTCGCCGAGACGTCCGTCGAGTCTGCTGGGACGGAGGCCGTCGTAGTGGAGTTGGAATTCGGTCCCCTTGTGCAGGAGGAGCCACCACTGTCTCCAGCGGACATCCCTGAGGCAGGCACCACGCCGCCGCTGACTTCTGTGCTGGGCGAGATGTTCGCCGAC
>SLLM01000269.1 GCA_007134055.1 Ectothiorhodospiraceae bacterium
CGCTGCCCGGAAGCGGAGACACATGCAGCCTGGGCTGACACCCTGGCCGATCTCGAACCGGAAGATACCCTGCTCACCCGCGCATTCACCGGGCGGGCGGCACGCGCCATTGCAACGGATTTCGTCACCGCCATGCACAGCCCAGGCGCGCCTCCGCCCCTGCCCTATCCGCCTCAACGCGGCGTGACCGGACCGATGAAAAAGGCCGGAGCCGCTGCTGGCGACATCCACCGCATGCAGGCATGGGCGGGGCAATCGGCTGCCATGGCCAGGCCCGGCCGGGCGGATGAACTCGTAGCGCACCTCTGGAGCACCGCGCAAGTGCTCCTCGCACGCTGACCCGGCTACCACCCTTCTCAGGAAAAAGAGCCGACTTCCAGTAGCAGCTTGCCACTGGATGCATTGTCGGCCATGCGCTGATGCGCTGCCCCGACTTCGGCAATGGGATAGACCCGGTCGATCAGCGGCTCGATCTCCCCGCTCTCCAGCAGCGGCCATACGTGCTCCGCCAATGCGGCCAGGATCCTGCCCTTCTCTGCCGGTGTTTTGGTCCTAAGAGTGGAACCGATCAGGCGCTGGCGCTTTATGAGCATGCGCGCCATGTCGAGCTCCGCCTTTCGTCCTCCCATCACCCCGATCAGCACCAGGCGTCCGTCGGTATTCAGGACGCGCTGATTATCCGCCAGGTAGCTGGCGCCGACAGGATCCAGGATCAGGTCGGCTCCACCCCATGCCTTCACCGCCTCCACGAAACTCCCGTCATGTCGGTTGACACCGGTATCCGCACCCAGACGTTGGCACAGCGTCAGCTTCTCCTCGCTCCCCACCGTGACAAAACACGGATGCCGGAACACCCGGCAGAGCTGGATCGCGGTGGTGCCCACGCCACTGGCACCAGCATGGATCAGCGCACGCTCCCCGGCAGCCAGCCGCCCCTCCATGAAAAGATTGAGCCAGGCCGTGGCAAAGGCTTCCATCAGAGCCGCTCCGCGACGTAGATCGAGCCCTCGGGGCAACGGCAGCACTTGCCTGGCATCAACCTTGACCTGCTCGGCGTAACCTCCACCTTCCAGCAACGCGCAGACCGCGTCCCCCGGGCGCAAATGGGTAACGCCCTCGCCAACGGCGGCAATCACGCCGCTGGCCTCCAGGCCGAGTATGTCGCTGGCACCGGGCGGTGGCGGGTACTGCCCGGCCTTCTGCATGAGGTCTGCCCGATTCACCCCTGCGCAGGCAATGTTGATCGTCACCTCTCCGACGGCGGGCGGTTCCGGATCAGGAACGCGTTCCCAGGACAATTGATTCCCATCGACGACGATAGCGTGCATGGCGGATCTCCCTTCGGGGGATGACGAATGACGACACATGGTGTTTCGGACCCGCCGGGAAGGCAAGGGGAAGCGGACGATCGCCATGACACAGGTTCAACATCGCTCGTGTCGGCGCGGGTCAGCCCACTTGGTCATGACAGGCCCCGGAGTCGGCAGCAACACTCCGTCACCATCGCAGACTGAAACCGGTATCTGCCGATGAGGCAATCAGCGGCGTATTGTGATCGAACCCATTCGCGATCCGCATTCTTCTGCACGAACTCCGATTCCGGAGCCGACGTTCAAGGGGCGCAGAAGAACTGCTTTCCCACCCCGGGGACACCGACGCAAAGCGCCTGACACTGCCGCATTCGAAGATGGCATCGGCGCGGGAGTGAAGTGGCCTGGTCACTACCCTTTCCGTCGGCCGAGAATCACGAGGTACTCCCGCCGGATGTGGAGACCGACATCCGATGCAAACTTGCCGTGATACCGGTCGATATCCTTGCGGAATGCGGCCTGACCATCCGGGGTGAGATTGCCAATGACCTGCCTCATGGGTCCGAATCCGCGGACATACCATTCCCAGGCATCCTCGACGGTATCGAAGTAGTGGTTGTTGATACCGGGCTCGAACCACAGCTCGAAGTCGTCGCCGAGCAGGGAGCGGACGTGATCGGGATCACCCCAGGCAAGCGGGGACGGATCCGGGGCAGGCGCGCCACTGTGCGCGCCGATGATGCCCAGGAACTCCCGCACCGTACCCCCGGCGTCCCAGACAGCCAGTGACAGTCTGCCACCCTTGCGACAGACACGGCCCAACTCGCGCGCCGCCTGCTCCTGATGCGCGGCGAACATGACGCCGAAGGTGGAGATCACGCCGTCGAAGCTCGCATCTTCGAAGGGCAGATCCTCGGCGTCGGCCCGCTGAAACGTGATGCCGGGCTGGATGTGGGCGGAGAGTTCCGCCGCCACCCGCAGCAGCTCGGATGCGATATCGATACCTGTGACATGGGCATCAGCGCGGGCGGCATTGCGGGCCGTCCAGCCCGTCCCCGTGGCTACATCAAGGATCTGCTGACCGGGCCGGGGATTGAGACGCTGGGCGGCATGAGCCAGGGCATCCGAAACCCCGAAACTGATGTTGTCGTAGTCACGCCCGCCGCAATCCCAGGCCTGGGCGGCCTCCTCGTGGTAGGCCTTGATGGCGGGCTGGCGCTGGTGGCTGAACTGGTCTGGCTGATGACTCATGGCTGCCTCCGCGATCACTTGCCGCACATATGCTTGCCGGACACGGGCTGAGGAGCTTCGCGGCGTGCCGTGATTCCTCGCATCCAGCACACAAGAAAATATGTAGACCGCTCGTCATACTATATAGACCGATCGACATACTCTGTCAATGATGATAGAAGACCAGCATGGCAGCCGACACCCGTAACCGGATGATTGCGACCACCACGCGACTGGTGCAGGAACGTGGCCTGCACGGCGTCAGCCTGAGCGACATTCTCAAGGAGAGCGGCGCACCTCGCGGGTCGCTCTACTTTCATTTTCCGGGTGGGAAGAGTGAACTGGTGCTGGCGGCGATGCGGTCCGGAGCCGACGAGGCAACCCGGGTACTGAGGGAATGCCTGGACAACGCCGCCAACCCGGGCGAGGGCGTTCGATTGTTCTTCCAGGCGGCGGCCAACGAAATGGTCGAATCGGGCTACGCCTTCGGCTGCCCGGTCGCGCCCGTCATCCTGGACGCTCCTGGTATCGATTCGAAGCTTGCGACCGCCTGCCAGGCGGCGTTCGAAGAGTGGATGGCACTGTATCGCGACGCACTGATGGCTGCCGGGCTGGTACCAGAACGCGCGACCTCGCTTTCACGGATGATTGTTGCCAGCCTCGAGGGCGTCCTGATCATGGCCCGCAGCGAGAGGGATAGCGCATGTATCACGCAGGTGGGCAACGAAATGTCAGCATTGATTGCTACTGCCGCACGGAGCTGATCCTGCGGCCCGGTGGCCGCCTTCGCCCGCCACTGTCTTCGACGCCGGCCAGGTGCCGGGGTGGACCGTTTCTGTCCCCTTTCAGCCTCCTGCTCCCTCCTGGTGACCGGCTCCGTTGCTCCGCACAAGGACACCGGCAACAAGCCCGGCAACCTGCCCCAGCGCGACGAAGAGCAGGCTCGCCACCACCGGGGCGGTAAGTTCGAAACCGATGGGACCGAAAGCAGCCCCCACGGCGGTAAGGGCAGTGGTGGTTGCCCAGATGAGGGCCGCGACCAGCAGTCGCGCCCGGAGGCCTCCCGTGAAACCGAGCGCCAGGCCCATCAGCAGCAGGCCGGTGAGACCAGTCCAGAGGCTGCCGAGCCCGAGCGCGATCAACCCCAACGCCATGCCGGCAAGTGCCATGCCGCCGGCGATCTCGCGGCGCAGGGTAAGCGGCTGACCGGCCATGGCAGCGACTCCGGACATCACCCCTCCCCCCGCGCGACGCCGAAACACCCTTCCAGCGCGGGCCGGCCGGGAAAGCGCATGACCCAGGCATAACGGGCGAGCCGTTCCGCAGCGGACGCGTCGATCACCTCGGCCTGGTGTATCCAGCGGGAACTGCCCATGTAGATTGTCCCGGCCGCCCCGAGCGTCTCCAGCGCGGTGGCGGTAGAGGTCTCGCGGGGGAAGACGATCATCAGCCGGTCACCCGGCGCGGTGAGGAAAGCGGCCTGGTGCATCAGCAGCACGACCGTGCCGCCATGGGCCAGGGCGAACGCGGCAAGCAGCACAACGGCAAGGGCACCGCGCTTGCAGAGTGTGGCCATGGACGGGCGACCGCCGATGGCCGATCGCGGCTCACGATGCGAGGAGGTTGCGGAGGTCATGGAGGATGGCTTCAACGCTGTCGGAGAACTGGATCAGGAGGCGGGCACGACCGTCCCCGTCGAAAGCGAACACGTGGCTGCCGTGGGTAATGATATCGTCGCCCCGGGGCCCGGTTTCGTGGCGGAAACTCGACCCGTAGCGCTGGACCAGTTCGGTGATCCGGACGCGATCCGCAGTGGCGCCGATGAATTCGGGCCCGTAATGGCTTGCGTAGGCCGCCAGGTGCCGGGGCGTATCCCGGTCGGGATCGACGCTCACGAACAGCACCCGGACGTGCGCGCGCTGCTCGTCCGGCAGTTCGTCCAGCACCGCACGCAGCCGGGCCATGGTCGCCGGACAGGCATCGGGGCAGGAGGTGTAACCGAAGACGAGCAGCGTCAGATTGCCGCGCAGGTCCGCCTCAGTGAACGCGTCGGACCGGTCGGTCGTCAGCTCGAAGGAGAGTTCGGGAAAATCGGCGCCCAGGGGCCGGGTCCGCCATTCACTCGACTCGGAGCAGGCGGCGAGCAACAGGGCCAGCGCGGCGACCAGCCCCACGGCATTGCGGACGAAACCCGGCATGCCCGCGCCACGATTACCGTGTCGCCGGAATGAACGCGGTTCTCTGCCCTCTCTCACCGTCTTCCTCCCGGCCCGCGCATTGGCAACGGGCACCTGCGTCGGGCACCCTGCGGGCCAGCCGGGCATCCTGGCCAGAACCTTAGCGTAACAGCGCCGCAGGGCAAGCATCCCGCTCACCTGTGGAGCGCCAGCCGGACTACCGGCCGCTGTGGCCGGCGCCGTGTCACTGCAGTGAAGCCTGCCTTGTCGAACATGGCTTTGGTGCCGTTCCACAGCCAGCTGTCGACGGCACGGTGTGGCGTGTCCACCGGATACCCCTCCAGGAACGGAGCACCCCGGGATCGTGCGTGGTCTATTGCATTGCGCAACAGAGCAGAGGCAACACCCCGGCCACGCCATGCGGAGGGCACGACAAAGCACACGACCGACCAGACCGGTTGCTCATCCACCGGCTTCGCGACAGGAGAACGGCGAAGCTTCGGATACTCCGCCCTCGGAGCCACAGCCACCCAGCCAACCGGCCGGTTCTCCCGGTATGCAATCAGCCCAGGTGGCGACCCCGCCGACACGACCTCCCTCATGCGGGCCTTGCGCAGGTCTCCGGGCTTCACGTCTTTTCCAAGGCCCTGCCGTCCGCTTTCGCGGTAATACATGCACCAGCAACCACGAGCCATCGAACATCCCCTTGACTCGAATACGGCCTCGAGATCCGGCCAACGATCCGGCGTCAGGAGACGAACCCTGATGTTCATGCCGTTCCTTGCCTGCGAACGCCATACATGTTGATCGACCACACCGTTGTTGACCTCGATTGCACTTTAGGCTGCAGAATCCCACCCAGCCACCCGGACGGACCCGACAAGGAGAAAAGCAATGCGGATTGACCTGGACGGATACTTCGATCGTATTGGTTTCGCACAGGCCCATACGGCGTCGGCCGATACTCTCCGGACGCTCCACTGGCTGCACCCCCAGGCCATTCCCTTCGAGAATCTGGACCCGTTCCTCGGGCGTCCGGTTCGGCTGGAACCGGACGCGGTCCGGAAGAAGCTGGTTCAGGGCGGCCGCGGCGGCTACTGCTTCGAGCACAACCTGCTTTTCATGCATGCGCTCCGGGCACTCGGCTTCCGCGTGAGAGGGCTCGCGGCCCGCGTGCTCTGGAACGAGCCGGAGGATGCCGTAACACCGCGCAGCCACATGCTGCTGTGCGTGGAGGCCGAAGGGAGCGCATACGTGGCCGACGTCGGTTTCGGTGGGTTGACGCCGACGGCGCCACTTCGATTCGAGACCGGCGTGGCACAGGAGACGCCGCACGAGCGCTTCCGGATGATGGAGGCCGGGAACGGTTTCCGCCTGGAGGCGGAGATCGAGGGAACGTGGCGCGTGTTGTACCGTTTCGATCTGTCCGAACAGTTTGATGTCGACTACGTGGCAGCCAATTTCTTCCTGTCCACCCACCCGACTTCACACTTCGTCACGGAGCTGGTGGCCGCGCGCGCCCTCCCGGACCGCAGACTCATGCTCTCCAACAATAGTCTGACGACCTACCACACGGGCGGTGCGGTGGAGAAGGCAACGCTGCACACCGTGGATGCGATGGCAGATGCGCTGCACCAATCCTTCGGAATCGACGTGCCCGATCCGGCGCTGTTCGCCGTGGCCGTCCAGGAGAAAGGCATCCTGGCGCGAGGGGATGTCTAGGACCGGTTACGAACCATTCCGGCACCATTGTCATGTCTCAGCGCCATTGTGCGGCTCGTCGACACGGCACGCGGCCGCGGGCGTGGTGAGTCCACGTCAAGCCGGCGTGGAGCACGGCTTCAGGTTGAATTCCCGGTCAGTTGCGCCTCCAGTTCCTTCAGATCACCAAGCACCCACACATCCGCTATCCTTTCTCCATCAAACCGGAAGAGAGCGCATCCCGCCCAGCGCACCCGCTTCATGGTCGGGGCATGCCCCATCAGTTTTCCCTGATGAATGCCGGTGAATGTCATTCTGGCGAAAACCTTGGCCCCTTCGGCGACAAGATCCTCGATCAGGCACTGATAGGCGCCGAACGCCTGATGGACCATTTGCACGTATTCAATGAACCCTTGATGCCCCCGTGTCTCCTGCCCGAGGGAGCCACGGAAGGTGAAGTCCTCATGGAGCACGGAATCGATCCCGCTCATATCCTGCGCATTCCAGAGCACCTCGTAGAACCTGCTCACCTGTCGCTTCTGCACGCTCATGTTTCCTCCCGCATGTCTCCCGGCGCGAGATACAACTCTGCCGCAGCCAGGCCGAACAACGGCTGACGCGGTTTCAGGCCAGAAACCGGCGGACCAGCGGGGTATTGGCGTCACGCAGAGTCGGGCAGTCAAGTCTGGCACGGGCAATGGCGACCCGTGACAGGGAGGCCGTAATGAGCATTTCCCTATCTTCTGCCCGTGCCAGCAGCTCACCACGCGGTCCCAGAATGCGTGAACCACCCCAGAAATGCTGTTCACCCTCCGATCCGTAGCGATTGGCCAGAACAATCGGCAGCCCATAGGTCATGGCATAGAACTGGACATTGATACCCCAGTTATGCTCATTGGAGAACTGGGCACTGACAATTCCCGAGGCCGAGTTGATTGGCGCACAGAGGATATCCGGTCGTTGCAACGCCGTCGCATGGACCAGGCCCGGGTTCCACAGATCAGCGCAGATCAGATGGCTGGCCGACCAGCCGGATCGGATGGTTGTGCGGGTCAGTGCCTGGCCCGGCGTGAACCACTTCCCTTCTTCCAGTCCGCCATAGGTGGGCAGGTACAGCTTGCGATGTATGGCGATCACCTCCCCACGATGCAGGATGGCAAGCGCATTCGCATATTCGCCCGGGCCCAACTGCTCGACAAAACCCACCACCACCTGCAGTTC
>SLLM01000165.1 GCA_007134055.1 Ectothiorhodospiraceae bacterium
AATCGGAACGGGACGGCGGCACTGCCGCCGTCCCGTCTCCCCAGTACATCGTGGAGACTCGCCGCCTGGACAAGCGCTACGGTGCTACCCGGGCGCTTGACCAGGTCTCGATCGGCGTACGTCCGGGCGAGGTGCACTGCCTGCTCGGCGAGAACGGGGCCGGCAAGTCCACCCTGGGGAAGGTCCTGGTGGGCCTGGTCCGCCCCGATGACGGCGAGATCCTGGTCCGGGGGCAGCCGGTGGAGTTCCGGGACATAGACGACGCCCGCCGCCACGGCATCGGCATGGTGTTCCAGGAGCTGTCACTGGCCAATGACCTGACGGTGCTGGAGAACATCTGCCTTGGTCGCGAGGCCGGGCGCATGCCCTTCCGCCTTCTGCGACACAGACAGGAGTGCGGCTCCTGCGCCGACCTGCTCAGGGAGATGCAGCTCGACATCCCGCTGGATATGCCGGTAGGCAACCTGAATAGCGCCGACAAGCAGCTGGTGGAGATCGCCAAGGCCCTCTACCGGGCGCCGGACCTCCTGGTGCTCGATGAGCCCACGTCGATGCTCGGGGCCGAAGAGAAGACCAAGCTTTTCAGGGTGGTCAGGCGCCTCAAGGACGCGGGCCGCACATTCATCTTCATTACCCACCACATGGACGAGGTGCTGGAGTTCGGGGACCGGGTCAGCATCATGCGCGACGGTGCCCATATCGACACCTTTGACCTGGACGGCACGCTGGACGCGGATGCGCTGGTGGAGCGTCTCTCCGGCCGTCGCCGGTCCGGCCGCTCGCAAGCGGCTGCAACGCGTGTGGATGCCGAGGCCGACTGTGTGCTGCGCATCCGTGACCGCGGCGCCGGGGACGGGCGTTCCATGGCCCTCCAGCTCTGCCGCGGTGAAGTGGTCGGCCTGTACGGAATCCCGGGTTGCGGCCGCGAGCTGGTCGCCCGGGCCATCGTGGGTCTGGAACACTCGCCCGCTATCGTGCTGGAGCTGGGAGACCTCCCCTATCGCCCGCGCACGCCTGCGGACGCCGCACGCAGCGGTGTCGCCTATCTGCCGGCGGGTCGCAGCGACAACGGCATTTTCGCGACCCTGTCGATCACCGAGAACCTCATGCTCAAGCAGCTCGAACGCCTGCGCCGCGCCGGGTTGGTGAGTGGCGGCCGCGAGAAGCGGGAGGCCATGGAGCTTCTGGGCCGCATCGGGGTCAAGTACGGATCCCCGGAGGACGGCATACTCACCCTCAGCGGTGGCAACCAGCAGAAGGTCCTGGTGGGGCGGGTGCTGAGCTATGCCCACCGGATCGTCGTGCTGGAAGAGCCCACGGCCGGCATCGACGTCGGCGCCAAGGACGAGATCCATGAACTGATCCGCCACAAGGCCAGGACCGAGGGGCTTGCGGTACTGCTGGTTTCCAGCGAGATACGGGAAACGCTGAGTCTGTGTGACCGGATCTACACCTTCTTCGAGGGCGGCGTCGTCGACGAATACCGGGCCCCGGCAGACGACTTTTACGATCGCATACTCGCCGACATCCTCGGTGAGCGGCGCCAGCACGCCTGAAAACAGCATTCAATCGAACGAGTTCGGAGCGCGACCGCATGTCGACACCAGATACCGCCATCAACGACAAGACCGGACGTCGTCCCTGGAGGCGGCTACGGCTGTCCGAGTTCACGCTGCCGATCTTCATCGTCCTGATGGCGGCCGTCGCCGGGTTCATCGAACCGAAGTTCTTCTCCCAGAGCAACATCATGAACCTGTTGCGGCAGATGTCGCCGCTGATGATTCTTGCCGTGGGACAGGCCTTCGCCATCATCAGCCGCGGCCTGGATCTGTCCATGGCCTCCGTGCTGTCTCTCGCCGGCGTGGCCGGTGTCCTGGTCATGCAGACCCACGGCGTCATGCCGGGCATCGCGGTGATGCTGATCATTGGTCTGGTCACCGGTGCCTTCAGCGGCGTGATCATCGGTTTCTTCCAGACCAGCCCGCTGATCGTGACCCTGGGCATGATGTCCATCGCCCAGGCGCTGGCGCTGATCTTCTCCGGGGGCGTGCCCATCTACTCCGTCCCGGAAGCCTACGTGGAACTGGTGGGCTACACCCGGGTGCTCGGCGTTCCCGTCATCGTCATTATCGCCGTGGCGACCACCCTGGCGGGATGGGTCCTGCTCAGCAGGACCGTGTTCGGCCGCTATGTCTATGCCGTCGGCTCCAATCCGTCCGCCGCGCTGAAGACAGGGATCCGCGTGCCCTGGGTACAGGTGGGTGCCTATGCCGTCAGCGGCCTCACCGCGGGGGTCGGTGCCATTGTCCTCACCGCGTGGATCGGGGCGGCGCAGCCCGTGGCGGCGCCCACCCTGGCGCTGGAGGCCATTGCCGCGGTGGTGCTCGGAGGTGTCGCCCTCACCGGCGGCAGCGGGCGCATCATTCACGTGATCTATGGCGTGATCATCCTGGGCATGCTTTCCAATGCCCTCAACATGATCGGCGTCTCGGACTACTACCAGACGCTGGCCGTGGGCATCGTCATCATCATGGCGGTGATCCTGGACCGCTTCCGGCGACGGGCCGCGCTCTCCTGAGCCACGCTCCGTCCGCCGGAACCGGCTGGACGGCCGGATACAACGAATCGATTGATCCGGCGGCGTCCGTATGTCCGCCGTCGGAGAACCCATGGAGGTGTCGCAATGCAGGCAAAGAGCTATCGGATCTGGGGAAAGGTGGTCGACGGAAGCCTGAACCCGCCGACGGACAACGGCGTGGTGGTGACGGAGGGCGAGCGCATCGCCTGGGTCGGCGAAGCCGCCAACCTGCCCGAGAAGTACAAGCTTGACGGGTACGAGGACATCAAGCTGCCGGGGCGCACCGTCATGCCGGGGCTGATCGACGGCCACACCCACATTTCCTTCGGTGAATCGCGTTCCGAGGAGGAGAACGCCCTGTACGCTCCGGCGGAGTTCCGTTCCCTGCGGGCCATCTGGAACGCGAAGAAGGTGCTGCAGGCGGGCGTCACCAGCGCCTTCGACGCGGCCACCACCTATTGCGTCGCCCAGGCCGTGCGCGACGCCATCGATACCGGCATGTTCGAGGGGCCGCGATTCGCGGTCTCCGGCAAGCAGATCACCAACCACCAGGGCCTGGAGGATTCGTTCCCGAACAACATGCCGTTTCCGGTGGGACAGTGCGCCGTGCTGGTGAAGACCAAGGATGACCTGGTCGAGCAGGTGCGCTACCAGGTCAAGGACGAGGTGGACGCGATCAAGGTCTCCGGCTCCAACGACAACCTGCTGGCGCCGGATGCCCTCGAGGCCTCCGCGTTCACCGAAGAGGAGTTCCGCATCATCGCCGATGAAACCCATCGGCTGGAGCGGATCTGTGCGGTCCACGCCCGCTCCCGCGGATCCGCCCGGGATTCGGCGAAGGCCGGATTCGACATCATCTTCCATGCCTCCTACATTGACGACGAGGGCATCGAGCACTGCCTCAAGAACGGCTGCATCATCAACCCCACACTGACCCTGCTGACCAACCTGGTGGACGCCAGCCAGGAGCAGGCCGGCGCGTCCGGAATCAGTGCCTTCCAGCGCGAGATCGATGCCGCCACGGAGAACCTCGGCCGCGCCCACAAGGCCGGTGTGCCGATCCTCACCGGCAGTGAAAGCGGCTGGTCCGCGGTCCCCTACGGCGAATGGCACGCGCGGGAACTGGAGATTTTCGTCAATCTCCTGGGAATGTCGCCCCTCGAGGCGATCCACGCCGCGACCTTGGGACAGACGCGCGTCCTGAAGCGCTTCGGCGACCAGGTGGGCAAGCTGGAGGCCGGACGCCTTGCGGACATCCTGGTGATCGACGGCGATCCCACCGAAGACATCACCGTGCTGCAGCGCAAGAGCCGCTTCGATTACATCTTCCAGGGTGGCAAGGAAGTGGACCGTACGCCGGTGCCACCGCGCAAGCGCATGTGGTACGAACGGCAGAAGACGTTCCTGGATGGTGTCCTGCACTTCAACGAGGAAACCGGCGAAGCGGTACTGAGCAAGGAACCGTAGGTCTCATTTCCATACAAGACGGAAACGGCAACATGAAACTGGCAACCATAGTGCACGGCGACGCCCGACGCGTCGCCGTGATCGAGGACGGTCATCCGACGGCTCTGCTGGCGGAACGCTACACCTCCGTGGATGACGTGGTGCGGGCCGCAGCCGAAGGTGCCTCACCCCTTGAGAACCTGCACCGGGACGATATCCCTGCAGGGCGTCTGCTGGCGCCGATCCCGCGGCCGCGGCGCAATGTCTTCTGCGTTGGCAAGAACTACTACGAGCATGCCCACGAGTTCAGCTCCTCGGGCTTCGATTCCAGTGCTGCCAGCGGTGCCGTGCCGGACGCACCGATCATCTTCTCCAAGGTGCCGGAATCGGTCATCGGCCCCGGGGACGACATCGTGTTCGACCCGGCGGTGTCCGCCGCCATCGATTACGAGGCGGAGCTGGCCGTCATCATCGGCAGGCAGGGAAGGGGCATCACGCGCGAGCGCGCCCTGGACCATGTCTGGGGATACACCATTGTCAATGACGTGACCGCCCGCGACGTGCAGCAGCGGCTGAAACAGTGGCATGTGGGCAAGTCCTTCGACACGTTCTGTCCCATGGGGCCCTGGGCGGTAACGGCCGACGAGGTGGACCTGTCCGATACCCGGGTGCGTGCCTGGATCAACGACGAGCTGCGCCAGGATGCCAACACCCGGGATCTCATCTTCGATGTGCCTGCCATCATCGAGACCATCTCCGCCGGGGTGACGCTCTATCCCGGGGATGTCATCGCCACCGGAACCCCGGCGGGGGTAGGCATCGGCTTCAGGCCGCCGCGCTACCTGGTGGCGGGGGACCGCATCCGCATGGAGATATCGGCCCTGGGCACACTTGAGAATTCCGTGCGCAACGCCGGCTGACGCCGATCTGCGGGGTCAGCCGGAGATCATCAGTACCACGCCGGTCAGCGCCATGCAGAAACCGACCAGCTGCTGCCTGCTGAGCCGCTCCCCCAGGAACAGGAGCGCGCAGCAGGCGGTGGGTACCGGCGACAGCGCCGCCGCCACGGCAACGATGGACAGCAGACCCTCGCGCACCCCCAGCAGCAGCGTCAGGGTCCCGAGGGCCTGCGCCAGGCCCACCAGGGCGATGATCCCCATGGCCCGCCAGGGTACGCGCAGGACCGGCCGCAGCACCGGAACCAGCCCGATCACCACGACCACCGAGGCGATCATGGCCCAGGCCGCCGGCCACAGCGGATTGTCCGCTTCGGCGCGGTCGAGGAACACGATGAACAGGCCGAACCCGACCCCGGCCAGGGTTGCCTCGGCGACACCGTGGCGCAGGGTGAGGAAGCCACCCTGGAACAACGAGCGTCGCTGCCTGCCGGAATCCGGACTGTCTGATTTCCCGCCGCCGTGCGCGACCAGGGCGATGGCGACGATGACCAGCGCGATGCCGGCGATCGCCACGACCGAGGGGCGCTCACCCATGGCCAGGCCCACCGCCAGGGGCACGATGGCGGTCCACACGGCGGTGATGGTGGCGACGATGCCCATCCGTCCCGCCACCAGCGCCCGGTAGTAGATGATGAATCCCAGCCCCAGCATCACTCCGGCGGCGGCGCCCCAGAGCGCATCCGCAAGAACCGGCGCGCCCGCAAGCAGCAGGGCGGCGCCGGTGGTCCCGACGGCGCCGACTATCTGGGAGTGGATGACCACGGTCAGCGCGCCGGTGCGGCGTGCCACCAGCCCGGCGAGAAAATCGCCGATACCAAAGCTTGCAGCCGTCAACAGGCCGAACAGTACAACCAAGGCTTCCTCCCCTGATGCCCCGTGATCCGGGGCCGAAGCGGATCATTCTCCGGGAAAGGCGGCCACAGCGCGCTGCCGTATCCCGCTCCCGGGATTTGCATCTACCGGCTCAGGTGGTCTCTCCAGTCGCGTGGCCGGCGTTGGTCCCGGCCCGGTTCCGCCGTGGTCCGGACGCCAGGCGGCGAAGTCCCACGTAGAATACCGGGGTCAGGAACAGACCGAACAGGGTGACCCCGATCATCCCGGCGAACACCGCTACCCCGAGGGCATGACGCACTTCGCTGGCGGCGCCCGTGGCGAGAACCAAAGGTATCACGGCGGCGGTGAAGGTGATGGAGGTCATGAGGATGGGCCGCAGCCGCAGCCGGCAGGCCTCGAGGGCCGCCTCCATGACTCCCTTGCCCTGGCGCTCCAGATCCCGGGCGAACTCCACGATCAGGATGGCGTTCTTGCATGCCAGGCCCATCAGAACCACCAGCCCGATCTGCACGAAGAGGTTGTTGTCGCCCCCCGTCAGCCAGACCCCGAACAGCGCCGAGAGGATGCACAAGGGCACGATCAGGATCACCGCCAGCGGCAGGGCCCAGCTTTCATACAGTGCCGCCAGCACCAGGAAAACCAGCAGGACTGCCAGCGGGAACACCACCAGGTTGGCACGTCCTTCGTTGATCTGCTGGAGGCTGAGGTCGGTCCATTCGATCTGCATGCCGTTGGGAAGCACTTGCGACGCCAGCCCTTCCACCACCGCGAGCGCCTGACTGGAGGAGAGCGTTGCCGGATCCGCTTCCCCCATCAGGTCGGCGGCGGGATAGCCGTTGTAGCGCATGACCGGGTCCGGTCCGAACGTCTCCTCGATGTGCATGACGCTGCCGATGGGGACCATGTCGCCGTGCTCGTTGCGGGTGCGCAGGCGGGCGATGTCCTCCACCCGGTTGCGGAATGGGGCATCGGCCTGGGCGATGACCTGGTAGGTGCGCCCGAAGCGATTGAAATCGTTAATGTACGTTGAACCCAGATACACCTGCAGGGTCTCGAATACATCGGTGATGGCAACGCCCTGGACCTTTGCCTTGGCCCGGTCCACGTGGGCGTCGAGCTGGGGTACATTGGCCTGGTAGGAGGTGATGGGAAAGCCCATCCCCGGCACCTGACCGATCGCGCCGGACAGTCCGGTGACCGCATCATGGAGTGCGCCGTAACCCAGCCCGGCCCGGTCCTGGATGTACAGGGAATAGCCGGAACCGGTCCCGATGCCGAGGATTGCCGGTGGCATGATGGCGAAGGCGAAACCCTCCTGCATTGCGGAGAAACGAGCGTTGAGTTCCGCAGTGATCGCGCTGGCGCTGCGCTCCCGGCCGGCGAAGTCCTCGAGACCCAAGAACACCGTCCCCGTATTCGGGGTGTTGGTGAACTGCAGCGGGTTCAGGCCCGGGAAAGCCACCGCGCTGATCACGCCCTCGGTTTCCAGCGCCGCATCACCAAGGCGCCTGACCATGGTTTCCGTGCGGTCCAGGGAAGCCCCTTCCGGCAACTTGACGCCGCCGATCAGGTAGAGCTTGTCCTGGGTCGGGACGAAGCCGCCTGGAACCAGCTGGAACATCACTCCCGTTGCCGCCAGCAGCATCGCGTACACCGCGAACACCAGGCCCCTGCGGCGCAGGCTGTGGGAGACGCTCGCCTGGTAGCGCTCCGAACCGCGCCGGAACAGGTGGTTGAAAGGCCGGAAGAACCAGCCGAACAGGACGTTGATGATCCGGGTGGCCAGGTCCGGGCGGGCATC
>SLLM01000271.1 GCA_007134055.1 Ectothiorhodospiraceae bacterium
CACCGGACGGCACCTTCTCCGGAGGGCGCTACCATATCGTGTCCGTCGGAGGTCGCGCCGTAGCCGGTGATCTCGGCGATGATCCGTGCGCCGCGTGCCAGCGCGTGTTCCAACTCCTCGACGACGACGATCCCGCCGCCGCCGGCGATCACGAAGCCGTCCCGGTCCGCATCATAGGCCCGCGATGCCTGTTCCGGGGTGTCGTTGCGGCGGGTGGAAAGCGCCCCCATGGCGTCGAACAGCATCGTCAGTGTCCAGTGCTCCTCCTCGCCCCCGCCCGCGAAGACGATGTCCTGCTTGCCCAGCTGAATCTGTTCCATCGCATTGCCGATGCAGTGCGCACTGGTGGCGCAGGCGGAACTGATGGAATAGTTGATGCCCTTGATCCGGAACGGCGTCGCCAGGCAGGCGGAGACGGTGCTGCTCATCACCCTCGGCACCTGGTACGGCCCGATGCGTCGAACGCCGCGCTGACGCAGGGTATCGGCAGAGTGCAGAAGGTTCTCGGTGGAGGCGCCGCCGGAACCGGCAATCAGGCCGGTGCGCGTGCTGGATACATGGTCCGGCTTGAGTCCGGCGTCGGCAATGGCGTCCTCCATCGCCACGTAGGAATAGGCGGCGGCGTTGCCCATGAAACGTCGCGGCCTGCGGTCGATGCGAGCGTCGATATCCAGGTCCACCTGCCCTGCAATCTGGCTGCGCAGACCGAGCTCCGCATACTCCTGCTTGTAGCGAATCCCGGAGCGTCCCTCCCGGAGGCTCTCAACAACGGCGGCACGGTCCGTACCGAGACAGGACACGATTCCGAGGCCCGTTATCACTACCCGTTTCATAGTCCGATCACTCCCGGCTATTCAAACCACACTCTGGGTTCGCGAATCCGCCATGGGCCGATATCCCGCCGCGGCGGCTGGTCGCCTGGCTCGCCGGTGTCGCTACTTCCGTGTCAGCCCTGCATTGCCTCGGGGGAATGGAACAGGCCGACCCTCAGGTCGGCGGCCCGATAGATGACCTTGCCGTCCACGTCCAGCTCGGCATCGGCGATTCCCATGACCAGCCTGCGCATGATGACACGCTTCATGTCGATCCTGTAGGTAACCAGTCTGGCGCTTGGAAGGACCTGTCCGGAGAACTTCACCTCCCCGGCGCCCAGTGCCCTGCCGCGGCCCTGGCCGCCCTTCCAGCCCAGGAAGAAACCCACCAGCTGCCACATCGCGTCCAGGCCGAGGCAGCCGGGCATGACCGGATCGTTTTCGAAATGGCACTGGAAGAACCAAAGATCCGGCCGGATATCCAGCTCCGCGATCACCTCCCCCTTGCCGTGGTCGCCGCCGTCATCACTGATACGGGTGACGCGGTCGAGCATGAGCATGTTGGGCTTTGGCAGCTGCGGATTACCCGGGCCGAACAGCCGACCCTCCGCGCAGGCGATCAGGTCGTTGTAGCTGAAGCTGCCGTGATTCATGCAGTAGTGAGGGTTGCTTCCCATCGGTCTCCTCGATCCGGATCGTCTCCCGGGGTGGCCCCGGCACATGAGCGAGCGTGTTCCATCCGTGGCAACGCTCGGCATGTGGTCACGAGGGGGAAGTGTACGGGATCCGTCGTCCCGGATCGAGCCAAGACAGATCGCAGCGGGATTGAAAGCCGGCGTTCCGGGAGCGCCATGGGCCGTTCGAGCCGTTTCCGGGGTCCCGGTCCGTTCGCACCTTGCTTCCTTTCGTCATAAAAAAAGCCCCACCGCACGGGTGGGGCAAGGTACCTCCTGGAGGGCAAACGGAGGAACGATGAAGCTACTGTCGCGCCTCGATCATGGTCACGACCTCCTGGCGCATCTCCGGGTCGCGCTCCAGCGCCGCGGCGATCGCCGAGTATTCCTGCACTTCAAGCCCGCTGTCCTGGATGGCCTGTACCATCTCGTCATTGGCTTCCTGCTGCAGTTCCTGGGCCTGCTCGGTAGAGTCCACTTCCTGCAGAAGCTGCGAGTATTCGTTGTGAATCTCCCCGACCTCCACGTAGGCATCAGCGAACTGCTCAAGCTGCTGGCCGTCGAAATCATCGGTCCGCTCTTCCATGAGGGCGTCCTCGGAATCCTGCATGCCCTCGTCGGCACTCTGGGCAAACGCCATCGGTCCCAGCAGGAGGCCGGACAGCAGGGGGACGGTCGCGGCAACTGTGATGAACTTGCGCATGGATGCTACCTCGCTTGGTGAGACGGATTCGTTTCGGCTTCAGTGACTGAGTATGCAGAAGGCATGCCACTTGCTGCGGTGGTTGAGGGGTACAATGCGGATGCGCGGCCGAGATGCGAGCATGACGGGATCTGGCAAGCGCGAGCGCGGTTGGCAGCGGTACCACGGCCAACCGGGGGTGGACCGCTATTGAGGACTCGAGCCGTGTGCCAGAATGACACATGAGACACGGGGCCACATGAGGATACCGCCATTGACCAATCGATTGAGCCTGCGCTGGGTGCTGATAGGCCAGGTTCTCGCGCCCCTGCTTGCGGCGATGCTGATATTCACCGCCATCGGTCTGCATACGCTGGAGTCCGCCCTGGAAAAGAGGCTGCAGGAGGATGTGGAGCTGGTGGCCCGCGCCGTGCGCCTGCCCATCAGTGACAGCCTGGAGCGGGGCCAGCGGAACGACGTGCGCCAGGCGCTGGAATCGGTATTCCGGATCGGCCGGGTGTATGGCGCCTACGTGTACGACGTAGAGGGTGAACTGGTCGCTGCGGTCGGGGCGGTGAACCCGACGCCGAGAACGCGGGACGTGGCGCGCATGGCGGCCGAGGGAGAGCGTCAGGGTGCCTACGAGCACATCCAGGGGCAGGAGGTCTATTCCTATTTCGTGCCGCTTTCCGATAGCGGGGGACGCATCTCCGGGCTGCTGCAGGTCACCCGGAGGGGCAGTGATTTCCAGCAGCTGGTTACCGCCCTGCGCTGGCAGGCCGCTGTGGTCATCGCCGTGGCCGGCGGTGTCATGAGCCTGCTGGTGCTGGTGGGGCACCGCCGGGCGATCGGGCGGTATTTCGACCAGCTTGTCGACAGCATGGCCCGGGTGGAGGCGGGGGAGCGCGAACACCGGGCGCCGGAGAGTGGCCCGCGGGAGATCCAGCGGCTGACCGGCGCGCTCAATACCATGCTCGACGGGGTGAACAGGGCGGAGCAGGAGGTTGCCGCACGCCGTGAGGCGCAGCGGTCCCTGGAGGAAGAGTTGCGCCAGACGGAAAAGCTCGCCGCCATCGGCAGGCTGGCCTCGGGTGTCGCCCACGAACTGGGCACGCCTCTCAGCGTGATTGACGGCAAGGCCCAGCGGGCGCTGCGCAGGACGGAATCCGGTGGCCTGGCGACGGAGACACTGACCCAGATCCGCGGCGAGGTTTCCCGGATGGAGCATATCGTTCGCCAGCTCCTGGAGTTCGGCAGGGCCCGCAATCGCAACCTGCGGGAGGCCCGCCTCGGGGTACTGGTGTCAGCCGCCGCCACGGCCCTGGAACCCTTGTTCCGGGAAAAGGGGGTCGCGCTGAAGGTGGACGCTCCATCCCCGGATCCGGAGTTCCGCGCAGACCCCGTCCGGCTCGAACAGGTTCTGGTGAACCTGTTGCGCAATGCCATCCAGGCTGGGGCCCACGAGCTGCTGGTGGAGTGGAGCAACGACGCGGACGCGGTCATGCTGCGTGTGCACGACGATGGTGCCGGCGTCCCCGAGGGGGATCGGCCGCGGCTGTTCGAGCCGTTCTTCACCACCAAGTCCGTGGGTGAGGGAACTGGCCTGGGACTTGCAGTGGTGCATGGCATCGTCAAGGAGCACGGCGGTGACGTGGAGGTCACTACCAGTGTGCTTGGTGGCGCGTGCTTTCAGATCACCCTGCCGCTGACCGGGTCGGGTACAACGGAAGAGGAGTCCTATGAAGAGCAAAGCCGGACGTAACGGGCCGGATCAGGTCCTTCTGGTGGAGGACGATCGCGGCCTGCGGGAGTTGCTGGCGGAGGAACTCACCGAGGCCGGCATCCGTGCCGTCGAGGTGGACAGTGCCGAGGCGGCACTGGACCAGCTGGACCGATTCCACCCGCAACTGGTGATCAGCGATCTGCGCCTGCCCGGGCGGGATGGTCTTGATCTGCTGCAGGAGGTCAGGGGACTGCAGCAACCGCCGGCGTTCCTGATCATCACCGCCTTCGGCACGATTTCCCAGGCGGTGGAGGCGCTGAAGCAGGGCGCCGATGAGTTCCTGACCAAGCCGCTGGACCTGGAACACTTCATGCTCTGCGTCAATCGGCTGCTGGAGACACGGCGCCTGCGTGGCGAGGTGCAGCGCTACCGGGGCCTGGTGGATCACGACGCCTTCTACGGGCTGGTCGGCCAGAGCCGCAGCATGCGGAACCTGTTCCAGCAGATCCAGCAACTGGGCAAGGCCAGCGGACCGGTGCTGGTGGTGGGGGAAAGCGGGACCGGGAAGGAACTGGTGGCACGGGCCATACACGACGAGTCCACCCGTGCCGGTGGGCCATTCCAGGCGGTCAACTGCGCCGGCGTGCCGGCGGAGTTGCTGGAGAGCGAGTTCTTCGGTCACGAGGCGGGCGCTTTCACCGGTGCGGTCAAGTCCCATCGGGGGCTGTTCGACCAGGCCCACGGCGGCACCCTGTTCCTGGACGAGATCGGCGAGATGCCGCTGGCATTGCAGGCCAAGCTGCTGCGTGTCCTGCAGGATGGCGTCATCCGGCCCGTGGGCGGCAGTCGGGAGCATACGGTGGACGTGCGCATCGTCGCCGCCACCAACCGCAAGCTGGAGGACCGGATCGAATCCGGTGATTTCCGGGAGGACCTGTTCTACCGGCTCGAGACCTTCACGCTCCGGGTGCCGCCGTTGCGGGAGCGGGGCGACGACCTGGAGCTCCTGGCAGCGCTGTTTCTCACCCGCTACTCCATGCAGATGGGCCGCGAGATCGAGGGCTTCTCGAGCGAGGCGCTTGCCGCCTTCAAGCAGTACGCCTTTCCCGGAAACGTCCGCGAGTTACAGAACGCGGTGGAGCGGGCGGTGACGTTCTGCCAGGGAAGTACCATCGAGCTGGAGCATCTGCCCATGCGCATTCGTGGTGGTGAACGGCGCGGCATCCCCGCGGAAGCCGTTGACCAGGTGCTGCGTCAGGTGTCGGATGGTCCGGTGCTGCCAACCCTGGCGGAACTCGAGCAGCGGTACATCCGCTACGTGCTGGATCAGGTGGGAGGCAACAAGCGCCGCGCCGCCGCCATGCTGGATGTCAGCAGGCGGACCCTCTACCGCAAGCTCGATCAGGACGAACTGGCCACCCAGTACTGAGCCTTCGGCAGGAACGGCCGGATTTCATCGGGTTGCGCGGCGCTCCCACACCAGCAACTGATTGTTCGCCGGCATGAGCCTGGCATCACGCAGGTGCATGTGCACGTGCCCCGCCAGCCGTTCCAGGTCATCCCGGTCGCGCACGCCGCTTTGCGGATCCCGCTGGCGCAGCATGGCGTCGAAGCGGGCATTGCTGTCGCTGGTGGCGCGCCCGCCCTGGTGAAACGGTCCATACAGGCAAAAGCAGCCGCCTTCCGGAAGCAGCCGCGCCGCACCGGCAAACATGGCCTCCACTCCATTCCAGGACATGATGTGCGCCGTATTGGCGGAGAAGATCCAGCCCGCCCTGTCTACCGGCCAGGGGTGCCGGGTGACGTCCAGGGCCACGGGAGCAAGCACGTTGGGCAGCGCGGCTTCCTCGACCCACTGCTGGATCCCGGTGAGATTCTCTTCCAGATCCGAGGGTTGCCACGCCAGGTGGGGCAGGGCCGCCGCGAAATGGACCGCGTGCTGACCGGTGCCGCTACCGATTTCCAGTACGGTGCCGGGGCGGTCGAACACCTCTCGGAGCGCGGCCAGGATGGGCTCCCGGTTGCGCTCGCAGGCCTCGGCCCAGGGTTTTCCGGGATATCCGCTCATTCCGGCACGTCCTCCCCGGGCCATGGCAGGATCCGTTCCTCGATCAGGTCGGGATGCACGTGCTGCTCGGAGACTACCCGGCCCTGAACCGAGGCGCCGGCCTGGTGTACCGTCTCCGGGTTACCGGAAACCAGCGGGTGCCACCAGGCCAGCCCGCGGCCTTCCTCGATGCGGCGATAGGCGCAGCTGCGTGGCAACCACGGCAGGCTGCGCACCAGCTGCGGCGTCAACCGCAGGCAGTCGGGCACCCGGCGGCTACGATTGGCGTAGTCGCCGCAGCGGCCGCTGTCGCTGTCGAACAGAAAGCAGATGACATCGGTATACGCGATCTCGCCGCTGTCGACGTCTTCCAGCTTGTGCACGCAGCAGCGGCCGCAACCGTCGCAGAGGGCTTCCCATTCCGCGTGGGTCATCTCGTCCAGCGTCTTGGTTTCCCAGAAGGGCGGCTGGTGTTTCTTCATCGGCTCGGGTTCGCCTTCGATGTATACGCCCCTACCATACCGCCGCAGTGGTGTGGGCGGAAGGCGGTCGTTGGCCTTCGATGGCCGGGGCGCCGGCCGACCGGCACGCGGGCGACGTTCACGCAGCGGCCCGTATCTGTATAATCCGGGCGGTTCCGGTTCCACGGCAATTCGGTGTATCCCATGAACAGTCTCTCCCGCCAGGTCGAACGCCGGCGTACATTTGCCATCATCTCCCACCCGGATGCGGGCAAGACCACCGTGACGGAGAAACTGCTGCTGTTCGGCGGGGCGATCCAGGTCGCCGGGACGGTGAAAGGGCGCAAGGCCACCGCGCACGCCACTTCCGACTGGATGGAGATGGAAAAGGAGCGGGGCATTTCCGTCACTTCCTCGGTTATGCAGTTCCCCTATCGGGAGCACGTCATCAACCTGCTCGACACGCCTGGCCACGCCGACTTCTCCGAGGATACCTACCGGGTCCTGACCGCGGTGGACTCCGCCCTCATGGTGATCGATGCGGCAAAGGGCGTGGAGGAGCGGACCATCAAGCTGATGGAGGTCTGCCGCCTGCGCGATACCCCCATCATGACGTTCATCAACAAGCTCGACCGCGAAGGGCGTGAGCCCGTGGAGCTGATGGACGAAGTGGAAGAGGTGCTCGGGATCCGCTGTGCCCCGGTGACCTGGCCCATCGGCATGGGTGGACGTTTCAAGGGAGTCTACCACCTGTACCATGGATCGGTGCGCCTGTTCAGCCCCAGCCAGGGCAACCGGGTGGCCGAGGGGGAAGTGATCCAGGGCCTCGACAACCCCCGGCTCGACGAGGTGCTGGGTGAACTGGCGCAGGAGCTGCGCGAGGAGATCGAACTCATTCGTGGTGCCAGCAATCCGTTTGATCCCGCCGCCTACCTGCGTGGCGAGCTGACCCCGGTCTTTTTCGGGTCTGCGATCAACAATTTCGGCATTCGCGAGTTGCTGGAGGATTTCGTCGAGCACGCGCCGCCGCCGCAACCACGTGCGACCGAACAGCGCCAGGTCTCCCCCGAGGAAGAATCCCTCAGTGGATTCGTGTTCAAGATCCAGGCAAACATGGATCCCAATCATCGGGATCGGGTCGCCTTCATGCGGGTGTGTTCCGGCCACTTCGAGCGCGGCATGAAACTCCGCCACGTGCGGGTCGGCAAGGATGTCCGAATCGCCAACGCCATCACCTTCATGGCCGCGGGCCGGGATGCAGCGGAGGATGCCTGGCCCGGGGACATCATCGGCCTGCACAACCACGGCACCATCCAGGTGGGGGACACGTTCACCCAGGGCGAGACGCTCAAGTTCACCGGCATACCCAACTTCGCCCCGGAGCTGTTTCGCCGGGTCGTGCTGCGGGATCCACTGCGGATGAAGCAGCTGCAGAAGGGTATCGTGCAGCTCTGCGAGGAAGGTGCCTCCCAGCTCTTCCGGCCGTTGAACAGCAACGACCTGATCGTGGGCGCCGTGGGGGTGTTGCAGTTCGACGTGGTTGCGCATCGCCTGAAGCACGAGTACGGCGTTGATGCGCGGTTCGAACCCGTGAACGTGGCCACCGCGCGCTGGGTATACGGCGACGACGCGGCCAAGCTCGCGGAATTCCGCCGCCGGGCGGCGGAGAACCTGGCAACCGATGTTGCCGGCAACCTGACCTACCTGGCTCCCAACCGGGTGAACCTGGAGCTTACCCGGGAGCGCTGGCCGGACATCGCCTTCCACGCGACCCGGGAACTTTGAGACGACGGGCGGGAGCTGCCCTCAGGCTCCGATCAGCCGTTCGAAGATGCGGAAACCGGCGACGTAGGTGCCGATCGCGGAACCCAGGGTGGCCAGCAGGAACACCAGCAGGGTGCGGGACACCCGGTTGCCCCACCAGCCCCGGGGCGTCGAGACGTCATGGCGCAGGGTGGCGAAATGGCCGACTGTCGGCCGGCGCAGCGCCAGTTCGACCCCGGCGGCCACGAACCCGGCGCCAATCGTCGGGTTGAGGGAGGTGAACGGGGCGGCGAGGAAGGTGGCGACGATGGTTACCGGATGCGCCAGGGCAATGGCTGCACCGAGGGCCGAAAGGGCGCCGTTGATCAGGAACCATTCTCCGACCAGCTGCATGCCGAGTTCCGCGTTGCGGCTGAATCCAATGACGAAACCCGACAGGACCAGCGCCACGATCACCCAGGGCACGTAGCGCAGCCAGCGACTGCCCCGTGGCACGAACTCCAGCTGTTGCCGCGCCGCCTGCGGATCCGACGGCGGTGGCTCGCTCAGTTGCTGGCTCAAGCCCTTGAGGTGACCGGCGCCGATGACCACGAGCACGTGCCGGTAATGGCCCGCTGCGTTCTCCTCCCGCAGCCGCAACGCCATGTAGGCGTCCCGTTCCGCGATCAGCGGCTGATACAGCCGTTGCGACTGTTCGGCGAACTCGCTGAAGGTGGATTCCAGCACGTCCCCCTGCTTGAGGCGTTCTATCTCCTCCGCGCTGATCGTCTGCCGGGAGATCACGCTCGCCAGCAGACCGGAAACCAGGGTGAAGCGTTGCCACCAGGGTACGTTGCGGTAGACCCGGCGGAGGGTAACGCCCACTTCCCTGTCCACCAGCAGCAACGGCAACCCCGCCTTGCGCGCCTCGTCGATGGCTACGCGCATCTCGGCTCCCGGTTCGATCCCGGACTGCTCCGCTACCCGTTGCTGAAAGGCGCTGAGTGCCAGGCTCGCAGCCACCATGCCCGCTTTTCCCTGGCGAATGACCTGAAACAGGTCAAGACTGGCCATGGCGTTGGGATGCATCAGGCTCTGATGCCGGGTCGGGCACAGCTCGATGGCGACGGCATCGAAGTCGCCGGAACGGATCAGACCCCGCACCTCGTCGGCGCTCGCCCGGGAGACATGCGCAGTTCCGAGCAGGGTGTATGCGGAGTCTTCGTCCCGGATCAGGGCGCGGGGCCCCTCTCCGGCGGTGGTCTCGGTCATGACGCCTCGCCTTCGCGCTGGCTGGAAGCGCCCGATTATCCACGAACGGGGGGCGCGCACCAAGCAGCTTGCGCTTGTCTGCAACGTGGCGAGGGGCGACACTGCTGCGGGCATGGCTGACTCTGCGGAGCTCCCGATCGATGTTGCGACAGATACGGCGATGGCGGATACAGCGGATCCTCGAGCGGGAGGCAATCCCGGAGCCGCAATGGCAGGAGGCGGTACGTCGTCTGCCCCTGCTTGCGGGCCTGTCGGCCGACCAGCTCACGCAGTTGCGCGAGCTGGTCGTGCTGTTCCTGCACGAAAAGGAGCTGATGACGGCGGCGGACCTGGAGCTGGACCGCCCGATGGCACTGCATCTCGCCCTGCAGGCCTGTCTGCCCATACTCGATCTGGGCATGGACTGGTACCGTGGCTGGCGGACGATCGTTGTCTACCCGGGGGATTTCCTCGCCCGCCATCAGTATCGGGACGAGTCAGGAGTGGAGCATGAGGAGCAGGCCGCCATGGCCGGTGAGGCCTGGGAGCAGGGGCCGGTGGTCCTGTCGTGGGCGGATGTTGCCGAGTCCGGGCAGCTGGATGGGTTCAACGTGGTCATCCACGAATTCGCCCATAAGCTGGACATGCTCAACGGCGAGCCCAACGGGTTCCCGCCATTGCACCGTGGCATGAGCCCGTCGGAGTGGGCCGAGGCGTTCTCGGCAGCCTACCGCGACCTTTCCGAGCGGGTGCAGCGGGGGGACGGGGAGCTGCCGCTGGATGCATACGCGGCGGAGTCGCCGGCGGAGTTCTTCTCGGTGGTGAGTGAGGCGTTCTTCGAATTGCCCGGGATCCTGGCTTGCGCCTACCCTCAGGTGTATCGGCAACTGACGGCCTTCTATCGCCAGGATCCGGGGACGCGCCTGGCACGCCGGTGTCGTGATTCACGACACTAGTCGCAGTTGTCTGTGCTGGCGAGGTGCTCGCGGCCGGAGTCCACCAGAATCGTGTCCGCCATGAAGCTGCGCCCGACCAGCATCGGGTTGCTGAGTCCGTCGCGGTCCGCCAGGTTGACTTCCGTGGTGGCGCGGATACCGCCCAGGCACAGGTCCATTTTCACGACATAGCGCTCGGATCGCCCTGTCGCGCTGCGAATGCGGACCGTGCGGGCGACAGGCTTCTCGAATTCCTGGACGTTGCCGTCGCCGTCGCCGGCCTGGAAGCGGACCCACTGGGCGCCGTCGCGCTCGAAGGTTTCCGTCTCCGTGGCGTGCAGCGAGGTGGTATCGGCGCCGGTATCCAGCTTGGCCTCCAGTTTCAGGCTGCCGCCATCCAGGGAGACCTCCTCCAGCCAGCCCAGTATGTGCAGTTCCCGCGAGTCGTTCGCCTGGGTGGCTGCGGTCGACGTCAGCACGATCAGCAGCAGGATCGCTCGCACGATGTTCATCCCTTCATCCTTCCGGTTGCTGTCCTGTCTCCCTAGTCCCGCGGTCCCTCGTCATTCGGCGCCGTGGCCGGCGTGCGGAACTGATACCGTGCGCGTCCGCTGGACTTGGCCTCGTACATGGCCGCGTCGGCGGCGTTGATCAGTGCCTCCGGCGTGTCCCCGTCTTCCGGGTAACGGGCAATCCCGATGCTGGCGGTCACCATGTGGCGGTCGCCGTGCAGCTCGATCGGTTCGGGAATCTTCGACAGCAGATCCCGGGCGATGTTCTCGACGACCGGAAACGGGGTCGGCGGCATGAGCACCACCACGAATTCGTCGCCTCCCAGCCGCGCCACGGTATCGGTTTGGCGGATTCCCTCGCGCATGCGCCCGGCAAGGACTCGCAGCACCCGGTCGCCCACACGGTGGCCGAGATCGTCATTGATCGGCTTGAAGTTGTCCAGGTCGATGAACAGCAGCGCCAGGGGCTGGCCGTTGCGACGGGCCTGGGCCAGCGTGACCTGCAGTCGATCGAGCAGCAGGGTGCGATTGGGCAGGGAGGTGAGGGGGTCGTGGGTCGCCTCGTGGCGCATCCGCTGTTCCCAGCGCTTGCGCAGGGAAATGTCGTCCACCACCAGAAGGTAATGGGTGATCTCCTGCTGCACGTCCCGTATCGCGCTGATGGTCAGCCATGCGGCGAACGCCTCGCCGTCGTGTCGGTGGGCGGCCACTTCCCCTTCCCAGTGGCCGCTGCTCGCAACCAGCTCCCAGCAGTCATCCGGCAGCAGGCCGTTGGCTGACTGTGCACGGAGATATTCCGGGGTGCGGCCGATCAGATCCTGTTGCCGGAACCCGGTCAGTCGGGCGAAGGCTGGATTACAGCGCACTACCCGATGTTCTGCATCGGATACCAGCATGGCCTCGCTCGTGTTGTGGAAGACACTGGCCGCGAGCCGGAGCTGGCTCTCGTTGCGCTTTTGCGCCGTGATCTCGCGATCGATCACCAGGATGGTATCGATCGTGCCGTCCGGGCCGGGTTCGGGCATTGCGCGGCTTTCGAAGTAGAGCATCTGCCCGTCAGGTGCCCTCAGGCTGAACTCCAGGGTCTGTGGTCCCTCGCCGGCGAAGACACGGCGGAACTGCGCTTCCCAGCGTTCGGCGAGTTCCGCGGGTACGCCGACTTCCCAGGACGTGCGGCCAATGTGGGCCTCCGGTGGGATGCCGGAGTAGTGCTCCACCGATGGGCTGATGTAGAGGTAGCGGAGCTCCCGATCCATGCGCGAGATGACGTCCGGGGAGTTCTCCACCAGCGCCTGAAAGGACGTCTCGCGGCGCCGCAACTGCAGCTCGATCTCCTTGTGGGAGGTAATGTCGAAGGCCAGCCAGAGCACGGCGGGCTGCTCACGCGGCGCGCGCCGCAACGGCACGGCACGTGCCTCGAACCATTGTGTGCAGTTCGCGTCCGCCTCGGTGGACGGCTGGGAGTAGATCAGGATCTGCAGACGGCCGCTGGCAATGGCCTGGTGAATGACATCCTGGCAACGTTGCGCGGCATCCGCTGGCAGGACGTCACCCAGGTTGCGGCCGACCAGGTCCCGGGATGCATCCGCGAGGCGGCTGTCACGACCGCCGAACACGTCCAGGCAGATGCCGTCGGCGTTCAGGAGATACGCCACGTCCGGCAGGGCCTCGATCATTGCCGCGAGGCGGTCGCGACTTTCCTCCAGGGCAGCCTGCAGCTTCTTGCGTTCCGTGATGTCGGTAACGGTGGTCAGTGCTGCGCTGCCGGTGTCCCAGGTGATGAGGCTGGTGTTCAGACGGGTATGGAGTATGGTGCCGTCGGCACGCAGCACGCGGGTATCGAACTCTGAGGCCGGGTGTGTACCCCGAAGGGCGCGTCGGCTCTGTGCCTGGATCGTGTCGCGGTCCTCCGGGTGGACCAGGTCGGTGATCGGGCGGCCGCGCAGCTCCGCCGGCTGGTAGCCGGTCATCGCCGCGAGGCGGGGATTGATCAGCTGAAAACGCCCCCCCCGGGTGATGCAGACGCCGTCGGGGAGGTTTTCGATCAATGTACGGTACTGGCGCTCCGAGGCCCGGATGCGCAGACCCTGATGGGATATCCGCCAGGCCATGCCGCCGGCCAGCAGCGCGAAGAGATAGCCGAGCGCCGTCCATGGTGCCTGCAGCGGGACACTGGCCGAGTCCGCGGGAAGCCCGGCCAGTTCCCAGTCGGCCCCCGGCAGTCGAACCGGCAACCGGAGCACGCCGTCGCGAAACAGGGCGGGATCGCCATGGATGATGGTGCCGCTGTCCCGGTCGCGCAGAGCTGCGGGAACCTCCCCGTGCTCATGGAAGCCGGCAGCCTCCATCAGGGATCCCATCCGGATGATGGATGTGACCAGCCCCCAGTACTCAGCGTTGCCCTCGGTGTCCAGGTAGATCGGTTCCCGCGTGGCCAGGGCCCGCCCCCCCTGTACCAGATCGACGGGACCGGCCACCACCAGCTGCCGCTGCTCCATGGCGCGCTCCACGGCGACCCGCTGGGCAGGTTGCTGCAGGTAATCCAGCCCGAGGGCCGCCTCGTTGCCCTCCAGCGGGTAGATATGGCTGACGACGTTGTCCGGGGCGAGAGCAACGTGGCGAACGTGGACGCTGCGGCGAAGCAGATTCCTCGCCATGCGTTCGACGGCGTCGTCCTGCAGCTCCGGGTTCGCGGCCACGTAGGCCGCAAGGCCGTGGGTGAGGAAAATGGTGGTGTTGAGCTCGCTCTCGAGCTGCGCGCGTAACCGCGCCATTTCCTCCAGCGTCCGCGCCTCCAGCTCCTGCTGGCGCTGCTCACGGACGCTTGAGTCCAGTGTCTGGACGATGCCTGCAACCAGCATCAGGATC
The DNA here is from genome assembly GCA_007134055.1 of Ectothiorhodospiraceae bacterium. Classification (GTDB taxonomy): domain Bacteria; phylum Pseudomonadota; class Gammaproteobacteria; order Nitrococcales; family Aquisalimonadaceae; genus Natronocella. The sequence continues at coordinate 13,709 of SLLM01000271.1, forward strand.
AGCAATCCGACAATCAGCGGTACCAGCTTGTTTCCGGCCATGGCACGTGATCCAGCCACCCTCAGGTTCCATGGTGCCGTGCAATATCGCGCCTTCGGCAACGTTACCCCATGCGGACACCGTCGGGAACAGGCTTTACCCTTGCGAGGTCTGTGTTTTTACCCTTCCGCCAGCATGGCATCCTGCCCGTACGAAATGCGCCGAATGCGTCACGCCTTGACACCCAGCCGCAGGCCGCCCCGCGCCGCGTGCGGCCCGATGACGGAAGGTTTGCGATGAACATGACCACGGTGCCGCCCCTGGACGGGATGGCCTTTGCCGATCTGACCACCGCCGATGGTCTCGCCCGTCTGGACCGGGCCTTTGTGGACCGTCTCGAGGCGAGCGGTTCCGACCTGGCGGAGCGTCTGCGACGCTATCGCAACGGCGATCTCGAGGGCCAGCCGCGCGCTGTAAGCGAGTTGTTGCTGGCGATCGCCCCCGTGCTGGAAGAGTTCCTTGCCCACAGGATGTTTGACATCGCCGGCGAGGTGGAGGCGTTGCGGCAGGACACCGTGAGCAGCGATCCCGTGTTCGCCTTCCGGCGGGACTGGGTGCAAAAGCGCCTTCGCAAGCTGCGCGAGCCACCGCAGGAGGACTTCATCACCCTCGACGGGTGGTTGCAGGACGCGATGCGGGCCGCGGGTGTGGATATCTCCGACCGGGAGCGGGCGGTGGCCGAGTATGCCCGCCAGCTGGAGGTTTCGGGGGAGGCGGAAGGCGACCCGGGACGACGACTGCTCCACTGGTGCCGGCTTGCGCTCAGCGATGAGGTCGGCCGCCGCGCCGTTTCGGGGTGGAGCAGCTTCCGCCTCCCCGGAAAGGTGGACCACGCCGATCTCGTGCCCATGGAGCGTGACGACGGCGCCGGAGTGGAGCGCTTGCGCGCGGACCCGGTGCGCTGGCGGCCCCGGGACGGATTCCGCCTGACCGACGCAAGGATGACCCGCCGTGCCGTGCAGGCGGAGGTGGACTACTGCATCTACTGCCACGAGCACGACGGCGATTTCTGCTCCAGGGGGTTCCCGGAGAAGAAGAAGCAACCGGAGCTCGGGTTCAAGCTCGATCCGCTGGGGGTGCGTCTGACCGGATGTCCGTTGGAGGAGAAGATCTCCGAGATGCACGTGCTCAAGCGCGACGGACGGGTGATCGCCGCCCTGGCCGTTGCCATGGTGGACAACCCGATGATCCCCGCCACCGGCCACCGGATCTGCAACGATTGCATGAAGGGCTGCATCTACCAGAAGCAGGATCCGGTGAACGTCCCCGAAATCGAAACCGGGGTACTCTCCGATGTTCTCTCCCTGCCCTGGGGGGTCGAGATCTATGATCTGCTGACACGCTGGAATCCGCTGCGTCCCCGCCAGCACACCATGCAACGTCACAACGGTCGTCGTGTGCTGGTGGCGGGCATGGGGCCGGCGGGGTTCACCATGGCCCACCATCTCACCCTGGAAGGCTGCGCCGTGGTGGGGATCGAGGGGCTCAAGGTGGAACCGCTCCCCGAGGAGCTCCTGCGTCACCCCGTCCGCAACTGGAGCGACCTGGAGGAATCCCTGGACGAGCGCATCCTGCTCGGGTTCGGGGGTGTGGCCGAGTACGGCATTACCGTGCGCTGGGACAAGAACTTCCTCAAGCTGATCTACCTTGCCCTCCTGCGGCGGCCGACCTTCCATATCGCCGATGGTGTGCGCCTGGGAGGCACGGTGACCCTTGAGGACGCCTGGGAACTCGGTTTCGATCACGTCTGCATCGCAACGGGTGCCGGCTATCCCCGGGTCATACCCATGGGCAACAGCCTTGCCCGCGGCATGAGGCAGGCCAACGATTTCCTCATGGCGCTGCAACTCACCGGTGCGGGCAAGGACTCGTCCATCGCCAGCCTGCAGATCCGCCTGCCGGCGGTGGTGATCGGCGGCGGCCTGACCGGCGTGGATACAGCCACCGAGGTACAGGCGTACTACATCAAGCAGGTGGAAAAGACGCTGCGCCGCTACGAGCGCCTGGCGGAGGTGCAGGGTGAGGACTCGGTGCGTAATGGGCTGGCAGCAGAGGATGCCGGCATTCTCGACGAGTTCCTGGCACACGGTCGGGCAGTGCGGGCCGAGCGCGAGCGCGCCGCCGCCGAGGGCCGAGCCCCGGATTTCATTCCGCTGCTGCAGTCATGGGGCGGAGTGACCGTGGCGTACCGCAAGGGCATGAATGCCTCCCCGGCCTACATCCGGAATCACGAGGAACTGATCAAGGCCACCGAGGAAGGCCTCTATTATGCCGAGGGTCTGGATCCCATCCACGCCGTGCTGGACGAGCATGGCCACGTGCGCGAAGTGATTTTCCGGCAGATGGAGCGCCGCGAGGGGCGCTGGTTCGCGACCAGCCGCGAGGCCGTGCTGCCCGCACGGGCCGTGCTGGTCGCGGCTGGCACGGTACCCAACACCATCTATGAGCACGAATACCCCCGCAGTATCGACATGGAAGGGACCCACTACCGTACCCATGTTGCCCATCCGGACGGCTTGCAACCCATTGAGCCGGCGGAGCACGTCAAGGAGGAGGAAATCGGCCCGTTCACTTCATACCAGCACGACGGCCGTACGGTCACCTTCCTGGGGGATACGCATCCGGTCTTCCACGGCAGTGTGGTCAAGGCGATCGCATCCGCCCAGCGCGGCTACCCGGAGGTGATGCGGGCGCTCGGCCGCTTGCCGGCAGGGGATTCCTCCGAGGCCGCCTGCCGGGAATTCCGGGCGCATATGCAAGACCTTTTCTCCGCCACCGTTGTGGAGGTGGACAGATCCAACCCGGCCGTGGTGGAGATGTGGGTACGCGCCCCGATGGCGGCACGCAAGTTCCAGCCGGGCCAGTTCTTCCGCCTGCAGACGTACGAGTCAACCTCCGGCATCGTCGAGGGAACCCGCCTCCAGGTCCCGCTCATGACCGTCAGTGGCACCGGTATCCGTGGCGATCAGATCCGCCTCATGGTGTTGCAGTGGGGAGCGGCGCCGCGGATGGCCGGGCGTCTGCAGCCGGGGGATGCGCTGGTCCTGATGGGGCCCACCGGGGCGCCGACCGAAATGCCTTCCGGTGAAACCGTGCTGGCGATCGCCGGTCGCTGGGGCGCGGCGGTGATGCATGATATCGGGACCGAGCTGCGACAGCGGGGCAATCGCGTCCTGTATGTGGCGGCGTTCGGTCGTGCGGCGGACGTGGATCACCAGGATGAGCTGGAGGCCGGGGCCGACCAGATCATCTGGGCCACCGCCGAAGGCCCGCTGGTGCCGGCCCGGCGGCCGCAGGATCTGAGTGTCAGCGCGACGGATATGGTGGCGCTGTTGCGCGGTTACGGCGACGGCGACCTGGGTACCACCGGGAGCCGCGTGTCGCTGGCCGAGGTGGATCGTATCCTGGTCATGGGGGGGACCGGCCTGCTGCGCGGAATCCAGCAGGCGCTGGAGGGGGAACTGGGCAGCTACTTCCCTGCCGGCGTGCGGGCCATCGGCACGGTGGGCAGCCCGATGCAGTGCATGCTCAAGGGCGTGTGCTCGCAATGCCTGCAGTGGCAGCGTGACCCGGAGACCGGCAAGCGCACCCGGGCGGTGTTCTCCTGTGCCGAGCAGGATCAGCCGTTGGCCTGGATTGATCTGGACAACCTGGCCGCCCGGCAGCAGCAGAACCGCCTTGCGGACCGGCTTACGGGGCAGTGGGTGGAGCATGTCCTCGGCCGCGCCTGACTGTTCCCCGCAAGCCGGATGGGCTGCGGGCGGCGATCACGGAATCGGCTACACTTGCATCAGGCGCGGAGTGCCGGCGCGCATGGCCGGCTGTCCGGTCGCGGACGGCGGGCCGTAGCCCGGGTCGCGTTCCGGCCCCCGTGTCACGCGATGCGACCATTTACCGGAGGTCTGACGATGAAGCGATTCCTGCTTGCCGTATTCCTGATGATGTTTGCCGGGTCTGCGATGGCCCACGCCTGCCCCGCCCTGATGGCCCAGATCGACGAGATCCTCGAGGGCGACCAGGTGGAGAGTCACCTGGAGGCCGATATACTGACCGAGGTCATGCAGCTGCGCGAGGATGGAGAAGCGTATCACGAGGCCGGTGATCACGACCGTTCCATGGAGGCGCTGGAGCGGGCGCTGGAGCTGTTGGCCGCGGAAGAAGGCTGATTGGTCACGGCGGTCGGGATGCTCCCGGCCGCCCGGCGATGGATCCGGGGTCCCGGTGGCAGGCCGACCCGGCCGGGGTTGTCTTGTGCCCGCAAGGCAGCGGGGTCATCCTGTGCGGCAGTGAGTGCGGTTCGTCCCGCCGGGCGCGCCCCCGTCCATTCGCAAGCAAGAGTACCAACGATGCCGTGGATCCCCCTTGGCCTTGCCGTTCTCCTCTCCGCCACCATTTCCTCCGCAGCCGCCGATACCGCCATGCCGGCCCCGGCGGAGCGTTTTCCCGAGGTGCGCGAGGAACCCCTGGAACCTACTCCCCAGGTGGCTCGCAGTGACGCCCGGGACCGTGAGGATCTGGTCCTTACCATCTACCAGGGAGATCTCTCCCTGGTCGCGGAACAGCGCCGGGTCGGTCTGCCGGATGGTGAGAGCTCCTTGCTCCTGGAGGGAATCAGCGCGGCACTGGTACCCGAGAGCCTGCGGCTTGAGGTTGCCGAGGGCGTCCGGGTTCTGGCGCACCGCTTCCGGCCGGCGGGGCTGGACGTCGCCGCGCTCACGGATCGTCACATCGGCCAGGATGTCACCCTGGTGCGGGAGGGCAGCGACGACGCAAGCCGCGAACGGCGGGTGCGGTTGCTGGGGAGGGACGGGGAAACCCTGATCGTTCGGGGTGATGATGCCGTCGAGGTGCTGCCGCCGGCAAGCGGCTGGCGGCTGCAGGTGGATGCGCTCCCGGAAGACCTGCTTCCCCGGGCTTCGGTGCGTGTGGAGCTTGACGCCGAGACTGCGGGACGGAGGGATGCCCATCTCTGGTATCTGACCGAGGGCCTGGCCTGGAAGACGGATTACATCCTCCTGGGCAACGACGGACGGCTGTCTCTGGAGGCCATCGCCAGTATCGAGAACCGTACCGGCCAGACCTTTTCCGGTGCCTCTGTCCGGCTGGTCGCCGGCGATACGGGTCGGGCGGCCATGCCCATGGCGCGCTCTCTGATGGAGCAGGATCAGGCTGTTGCCGAGGAGCCGGCCGCGGACTTCCGGCTCTATACACTGGATCAGGCGGTGTCTCTGGAGCGGGAAGGGCGCACCCAGTTGCCCCTGTTCCGGGTCGACGACCTGCCGCTTGAACGCGAATACCGTGTTACCGGAAACGCCTGGGGGCAGCAGCGCGGGGGAGAGCAGCGACAGGCGGTAGGGGTACATCTGCACCTGGACGCCGGTCCGGCCGGTGCGGATCGGTCCCTGCCAGCAGGCATTGCCCGGGTCTATCAGGCCGATGCCAGCCAGGGTGTGCTGTTCCTGGGAGAAGACCGTATCCCCGCGACGGCCGCGGGCGGGCACGTCGAGCTTTTCCTGGGGACCGCGTTCGACCTCAGCGCAACCAGGCACCAGACACGCTATCGGCGGCTGGACGAGCGCAGCGAGGAACAGGGCTGGCAGATCCGCATACGCAGCACCCGGGAAGAGGACAGCACGGTGACCATCGTCGAACGGATGCCGGGAGACTGGACCCTGCTGGAGTCCAGCGCCGAGCCGCGGATTGCCGAACCGGGACGGGCGGTGTGGAGCCTCGAGGTGCCGGCGGGTGAGGAGGTGGAGTTGCGCTACCGGGCCGAGGTGCGACGCTGAAGCGGTTGCCGGCGCGCTGGAGGCCGCGTCAGGATCGGTCAGCCTGGCCGCTTGTCAACAGGGCTTGCAGGTAAGCCGCCTGTTCCTCCTCGTCGCCGTCCGCCAGCGGAACGACACGGCTTGCATGGCGCTGATACAGCGGATGCCGTTCCTGGTAGAGTGCCGCCAGGCCGCCGGATCGGCGCTGCAGCAGGCCGCGGCCGCTGCCGCTTCCCACCCTCCGTTCGAGTACCGCGAGTGGCACGTCCAGGAACAGGACCGGGCCCAGGGAGGCCAGGTGCGTCATGGCCTCCCTGCTGTAGACCATGGAGCCACCGGTTGCGATTACACTCGGCTGTGCTGGCGCGAGCTTCCTGGCGGTCGTCGCCTCCAGTGCGGCGAAGGCAGCGTCGCCGTGGTGGTCCATGTAGGCCTGCAGGCTCATGCCCATGGCCGCCTCCATGCAGGCATCCGTGTCGATGAAGCGTCGTCCCAGCCGCCGGGCGAGGCGGCGACCCAGCGTCGACTTGCCGCAGCCTGGCATGCCGATCAGTACCGGATGCCGGGTCGGCGGCAGAGCCGTGCCGGATTCCGGCTGTCGCTGCGGGTCAGCGGGCATCCGCGGACGATCCCCTGCGGTACACTGGCACTCCTGACTGGCTGCTTCGTGGCTGTAACCCCTGGCGGTCCGGATGAGCGGCGCGGATCGGAGGGTGCAGGCAGGGAGTTTGCCCAAGAGTGTGGCCGGCGGCAATCCCGGCACACGCCGACTACCATCGCCGGACGTCGTGTGCCGGCTGTCAAGGAGGTGGCAATGCGCACTGCATTCCTGCTAGGCATCCTGTGCGGAACGGTTCTGCTCGCCGGATGCGCCCAGACTTCCCAGCAGCTGCATCTGGACCCGCGGCCGGACTACCCCGCCGCATCGCCGGGGAACGGGCTTGTGGTTGCCGTTTCGGGCGCCGACGCGAGGCCGGAGGCCGCGCTCGGTGTCCTGGAGAATCGCCGTAGCGAGGACGCGGAGCTCACGACGGAGCAGGACCTGGGTGAACTTGTTGCGCTGGCCGTTGCCGATATGCTGCGGGCCGGTGGATTCGAGGCGAACGTCCAGGGGCCGGATGGTGGCCAGCGCCAGCTCGAAGTGGTGGTGGAGAGGCTGGAACACCATGTATCCAGCGCTGTGCCCAGGCAGGTGCGTACCCAGGTAGAGCTCTCCTTCGAGGCCCGCAATGGCGAGCGGCGGCTCACCGGGCGGAACCGGCACAGCCGCAGCGACACGGTCAGTGGCCGGCCGGGAGCCGGGGAGAATGCGGCGTACGTGGACCAGACCCTGGCCGGTGGTCTGGAACGGCTGCTTCGCGACGAGTTGCTCACCTTCCTGGCCGAGCCGTGAGTGTTTCGCGCCACGCGGGCCGCTCGCAACCATGCGGAGGTTGTCATGTGGAACCGATGCCGGCGTGTCCTGACCGTCCTCCTGCCTGCCTTCGCCCTGCCTCTGATCGCCGCCCCTGCCATCGCGGGAGGGGAAACGCAGGTGGTGCGCGATATCCCGGAGTTCGAGGCGGTCTACGAACTCCGCCGCAACAACACACGGGCCGCGCACCTGACCCGCCGGCTGAGTTGTGAGGCGGACGAATGCAGGTTCGAGTCCGAAGGTCAGACCGTGGGGATCATCGATCTGGTCCTGCGGGGCCGGATCACCGAGTGGACCAGTTTCCGGCTGGATGGTGAGCGCGGACTGCAGCCGCGGGAGTACTACTATCGCCAGCGTGCACGGGGCGGGAACAACGAGTACGTGCGGTTGTTCTTCAACCCCGGGACCGGGCAGGTCAGCAGTCGCGGCGATGACCGTTGGGAACGGGAGGTGGAAGGTGAAGCCATGGATGAGCTCCTGTCCCAGTTGCGACTCATGCTGGCAGTACGGGCGGGGGAAACCCGCATGGAGTTCTCCGTGGTGGACAGCGATGGCGAGCTCGATCGCTACCGCTTTGCCGTGGTGGGAACGGAGACCGTCTCGACGCCGGCGGGCGAGTTCGAAGCGGTCAAGGTGGAACGGCGGGGCGGTTCGCGGCGGCGGATAACCACCATGTGGTTTGCCCTGGAGCTGGAATACATGCCCATCATCGTGCGCCACGAACGGGTGGACCGGGAGACCTATACGGCGACCTTGCAGGAGCTCAAACAGGCGCCCTGAAACGCTGTCAGGCGTCTTGTTTCGTGCCCGGCCCGCGCGGAGATCGGCTCCTGGCGCGCTTCAGCGGCGTGGAGCGATGGCCATGCCCCCACACCGATCCAGGCCCCCGCGTCTGCGGACATGCGTCCCGCGCCGCTGGGCCTCCGGCTACTCGCCCAGGTACATGATCCGCCACACACGTCCGTACCGGGAGTCGGTGACGTACAGGCTGCCGTCGGGACCGGCGGCAAGGCCCATGGGTTGAAACTGCCTGTCTCCATCCACCCCGCTGGCCTCGTGCGGAGAGGGGCCGGAAGCGAACGTGGCGATGTACGGGGTGGGGCGGGCGTCGTCGGTGAATGCGACGAATACGATGACACCGCCCTGGTGGCTGCCTCCCTGTGTGCTGCCGAACGTGATGAAGGCACCACCGTGATAGTGCCCGGGAAAGTTACCGTTGCCATAGAACAGCATGTCCGCCGGATCCCGGGTCCGGTGGAAGGTGAGTTCGGGCGGCGGCCGTTCGAGGGGGCAACGGGCATTATCGTCGTCCTGCAGGGATGGCGTCCGTGGAACCTGCCAGGCGCCGTCCTGGTAGCAATGGGGCCAGCCGAAGTCGCTGCCGGCAGTGATACGCAGCAGTTCGGCCGCGGTCATGATATCGGTTGCGCCGCTGATCGTTTCTCCCGTGGCTGGCTCATGGTCTCCCTGCTGGATTGCGTAGAGAGACTCGGCCACCGGGTTCCATGCAATGGCCAGGGCATGGCGCAGGCCGGTGGCGTAGGGTTCGCCATCTTCCTGGCGATCCTGTCCGGGCATGTGGGCATCGAAACGCCAAATGCCGCCTGCCGGGGGAGCCTGCACGCACCCACCGTGCGGGAAGCTCTCCCTGGCGGCGGTATCGCCCGCACAGCCGTCGGTGTGCGCGGCGCTGACGTAGAGGCGTTCCCGGCCGTCGAAGGCCAGGGTCTTGCCGGCTTCCAGCCCCGCTACCGGAAAGCCGGCAGCGATCACTTCCGGGTCGCCATCGGCCGGTCCCAGGTACTGCTCGTGCAGGGGGTATCGCATGACCCGGCGGTCCTCGCCGAAGTAGAGGTAGCCGGAATGGACCCGAATCCCGGTTCCGGCGTTCTCGCCGAAGCGCATCTGTTCATCCATGCGCCCGTCGCCATCCGTGTCCCGGAGGGCTGCGATCCCGCCGACCTCGTCACCCAGGTCGCGGAGGGCCACATAGAGATCGCCCTCCGCAGTCACCGCCATGTGCCGGGCGGGACCGAGATCGTCGGCGATCACCAGGGCGCAGAAGCCTTCCGGGAGGCTCAGGCCGCCGTCGTCGGGGTCGCATTCCACTCCCGAGGCGCCGGTGGTCGCGGTGACAAACGCCGTCGCCAGAAGTATCCGTCTCATCGAAGTTCCCCTGGGGGACTAGCGAAGGATCGTCGGGTTCGATTCAGCGGGCCCCAGGAAGGTTCCCCGCTGGACCAGGAATCGATGACAGGCGATCTCTCCTTCGCGGGGTTCGGCAAGCGTGATGGCGGCGCTCTCCCAGTCCCCGCGCCAGCCGTAGACCACCCCGGTATCCAGGCACACGTGGGACAGGCGCACGCGCACCCCGTCGCCAGCGATGTGCCCGCAGAATACCGGCGAGAGTCCCCGGTGCCACTCACGCTGGAACGGAGGAGAGGTCGTGAACAGTCGTCGCGACCACACCAGCACTGCCGGGTCGAGATCACTCCAGTCGCTTTCCAGGCGCTGGTCCGTCCAGGTCCGCCCCAGGGCGTTCACCGGCAGCTGTGCGTGGACCACATGGTAGCGGTTCGCACCCTCACCGATGTGCAGCACGTGGGGGAGGTTCCCAGCGAGGCGGAGCAGGGCCAGGAGGCGGGGATGCTCCTCCCAGGGCCAGCAGTCATCCAGCCAGGCACCGCCCACCGCCAGATGCCACTGAGCTGCCTCCGGCGTGCCGCCGGCGAGGTCTTCGCCGGCGTGGGCCAGCATCGCTGCCTCGTGATTGCCCAGCACGGCGTGGAACCAGGATTCCTCGAGCAGGCCCAGGCAGCGGATACTGTCGGGGCCACGGTCCACCAGGTCGCCCACCGATATCAGGCGGTCCTGCTGCGGATCGAAATGCACGGCGTTGAGGGCCTGATACAGAGGCTCGTAACAGCCGTGCAGGTCTCCCACCAGGAAATCCCGGCCGTGGAGGTTGTCCGGAAGAAAGCCGCGCCGGGCCGTGTCGCCGGTGAAATTGGTCTGTGCAGTTTGCTCGTTCATGGCAGAATGTCGGGCCCGTTGATGTGCCTGGCACGAGCGTGGCCGGTGC